>CAZMJV010000013.1:0-3381 GCA_964566905.1 uncultured Coriobacteriia bacterium
GGATGCCAGGCCGAGATCGGCTCCGCGGCCGCGATGGCAGCAGCGGCGGCTGTCGAGATGCTCGGAGGTTCGCCCGAGGCGGCGGGACACGCGTCCTCGTTTGCACTTCAGGGACTCATGGGTCTTGTGTGCGACCCGGTGGGAGGCCTCGTGGAAGTGCCCTGCGTCGCACGGAATGCCACGGGAACGGCGGTCTCGCTGGCCGCGGTCGAGATGGCGATGGCGGGCATGGAGTTCCCGATCCCGCTCGACGAAGTCATCGGGGCGATGTCGATGGTCGGAAGATCGCTACCGCCTTCCCTGCGCGAGACGGCGCTCGGCGGACTCGCAGCCACCCCGACCGGCAAACGGCTCTGCGACTGCACCGAGTAGGTACGAATCCCCCGGCGAGGAACCTCCCGCGCGCGCCCTCAGGTTGTCTGTCGGCGACCTCTGACGTATCATTGCCCCATCAAAGGGGAGTAGCTCCTCGGGTCGAACGAACCCGAGAGGCAGGGTCGTCACCACGGGCTATTTGCCCCGGTCCTGCCGTCACGTATCTGTGAATGCAAGACCTTTGGTGGACAATATCCGCCATCGCGCCCCACCCCGAAAGGAATCACATGGAGAATATCGCTCCGACCACCGCCGCAACTGAGGCGGCGGTCCAATCGCCGTCGTCGTGGCACGCGCTCACGACCTCGGAGGTCCTCGGCCGACTCGAAGTCGACCCTGCCAAGGGCCTCACTTCAGACGAAGTCGAACGACGTCTCCAGAAGTTCGGCATCAACGAGCTCAACCCGCCCGTCAAGACGCCGGCATGGAAGATGTTCCTCCAGCAATTCAACGACTTCATGATCTGGGTCCTCATGGTCGCCGTACTCATCTCGCTCTTCGAGGGGCAGTGGGTCGAATCGATCGCCATCCTCGCGATCCTCCTCCTCAACGGGGTGCTCGGATTCGTGCAGGAGTACCGTGCCGAGCAGGCCCTCGAAGCGCTGAAGCAAATGTCTGCTCCCACCGCTTCGGTTCTCCGCGACGGGGCCGAGCGTTCGGTCGCCGCGCGCGACCTGGTACCCGGCGATATCGTCATGCTCGAGGCCGGCGACAAGATCCCCGCTGACGGTCGACTGATCATGGTCGGTGCCATACGCACCGAGGAGGCTGCCCTCACCGGCGAGTCGAAGCCCAGCCGCAAGGTAGTCGACTTCGTGGGGGAGGAATCCTCCGCTCTCGGCGACAGGGACAACATGGTTTTCGCCAGCACCTCGGTCGCCGTCGGGCGCGGCACGTTCGTCGTGACCGAGACTGGCCAGAACACCGAAATCGGCCACATCGCGACAATGCTCGCCGAACAGGAGGAGGAGGACACCCCGCTCCAGGTCGAGCTCGACCGCGTGGGCAAGCGAATCGCGTACCTCGTTCTCGGGGTGGCCGCGATCGTGTTCCTCACCGGAGCGCTCCAAGGCGAGGGACTCACTCAGAGCATGCTCATCGCGATCTCCCTCGCAGTGGCCGCGATTCCTGAAGGCCTTCCCGCCATCGTCACCGTCGCCCTGTCGCTCGGTGTCAGGAAGATGGCCGAGCAGAATGCGATCGTCCGCAGGCTCCATGCGGTCGAGACGCTTGGCTCGACGAGCTTCATCTGCTCGGACAAGACCGGCACGCTCACCCAGAATGTCATGACCGTGCGCGAGCTGCTCGTCGGCATCGACCCGGTGACCATCACGACCTCGGGAGAACTCGACACCGAGGAAGCCTCCCTCAACGTCGACGACTACGAGCTGCTCTTCTCGATCGCCGTGTCGACGAACGACGCCCGGTACGGTGCCGACGACGTGCTGCTGGGCGATCCCACGGAGACCGCTCTCATCGCGGCCGCCCGCGCAAGCGACCTCACGACCGTGCCCCACGCGCGCATCGGAGAGATTCCGTTCGACTCCGATCGCAAGCGCATGTCGACGGTCCATGAGATCGAGGGCGTTCGCACCGTGTTCACCAAAGGCGGCGTAGACGTCGTGCTGGCGCTCTGCGACCGCGCGCTCGTCCGCGGACGCGTGGTCGATCTCGACGACGAGACCGCCAAGACCATCCTGGATCGAAACGAGCAGTTCGCCAGCCATGGGAACCGCACGCTCGCCTTCGCCTACCGCGAGCTCGGTGACGAAGAGGGCGTCGAGGGCGATCACCTTGAGAAGGGCCTGATCTACGTAGGCATCATGGCGATGCTCGACCCGCCCCGTCCCGAGGTCACAGCCGCGATCGCGGAGTGCCGCGATGCGGGGATCAAGGTCGCGATGGTCACCGGCGACCACGCTCTGACGGCCAAAGCGATCGCACATGAGGTCGGGCTGGACACCAGCCACCCGGTCGTGACAGGAACGATGCTCGAAGGAATGAGCGACGACGAGCTCTACGACATCGTCGACGAGACGCACATCTACGCGCGCGTGAACCCCGAGCACAAACTCCGCATCGTCGACGCGCTCAAGCGGCGCGGCCATATCGTGGCCATGACCGGCGACGGCGTGAACGACGCGCCCGCCCTCAAGAAAGCCGACATCGGCATCGCAATGGGCAAGGTGGGCACCGACGTGTCCCGCGAGGCGGCGGACATGGTGCTGGCGGACGACAACTTCGCCACGATCGTGAAGGCGGTCCAGCAGGGCCGCGTGGTCTTCGACAACCTGCGCAAGTTCATCCTCTTCCTTCTCTCGTGCAACGTGAGCGAAGTGCTCATCATCTTCGTCACGACGCTCGTCGCCGCATTCGTCACCATCGACGGTTCGGACGGCGGCCCTGCTCTGCTTGCGCTGCAGATCCTCTGGATCAACCTCGTCACCGACGGACTGCCCGCTCTCGCTCTCGGCGTCGACCCGGGGTCGCCCCAGGTCATGGAACGCAAGCCGCGGAGCGCTGACGAGTCCATCCTGAACGGACGGACGATCTTCCAGGTCTTCGCACAGGGTCTCTTCATCACCGTCGGCGCGCTTGTCATGTACTACGGGGCGCAGCTGGGCTGGTTCGGCAACGGCGACCACGAGAACGAGGTCCGGACGATGCTGTTCACGACGCTGGTTCTCTCCCAGCTCATGCACGCGTTCTCGTTCCGCTCACGAACGAAGACGATCTTCTCTCTCGAGTCGTTCAGGAACAAGTGGCTCAACCTCGCGTTCCTGGGGTCCTTCGCACTGCACCTCCTCGTCATCTATCTGCCGCCGCTGCAGGACATCTTCCAGACCTACGCGCTCAACGCGACCGACTGGCTCGAGGTTCTGGGAGCGTCGCTCATCCCCCTCGTCCTCAACGATGCATTCAAGCTGATCAGAGCTCGCAAGAACAAGTAAGGCACACCGCAACGTGTCACGAAGGGCCCCTTCCGGGGCCCTTCTCAATTCATCG
>CAZMJV010000013.1:3481-29173 GCA_964566905.1 uncultured Coriobacteriia bacterium
AGCTCCACGATCATCGAGCAGAGCGTCGGAAACGAGATGCCTTCCGCGCGCGCGGCGTCTGGGAGGAGCGACGTTTCGGTCATGCCCGGGATGGTGTTGGTCTCGAGAAGCCAGCAGGCTCCGTCGGAGTCGACAATCAGGTCGGAGCGTGAGACGCCGCGACATCCGAGGACCCGGTGGGCCTCGAGACTGATCCGCTTGCACTCCTCGGTCGCCTCGGGCGAAATCCGCGCGGGGATGATGTGGGTCGACTTGCCGGCGGCGTATTTCGCCTCGTAGTCGTAGAACTCGTTCTCGGGGACTATCTCGATGACGGGGAGGGCATGGACGTTGTCGTTGCCCAGTACGCCTACGGTCGTCTCCACCCCTTGGATGAATCTCTCGACAAGCACGGTGTCGTCAATCGCGAACGCTGCCTCGATCGCGGGGAGGAGCTCCTCTCGACCGTGGACCAGGGCGACGCCGAGCGCGGACCCCTCTCGCGAGGGCTTTACGACGACCCGCTCTCCCAGTTGCGCGACGAGGGTATCGACCTCGAACTCCTCGGACGTCTTGAGCGTGACCGACGGAGGCGTCGGGAGCCCGTGGCAACGGAACAACGCCTTCGACATGTCTTTGTCCATCGCGAGCGCGCTTGCAAGGACACCCGAGCCTGTATAGGGCAGGTCGAGAAGCTCGCAGACGCCCTGAACCGTCCCGTCCTCCCCATACCTTCCGTGAAGGCAGATGAAGGCGACATCGGCCTCACACTGCTCGAGTTCGGCGAGATACCCACGCTTCCCCGTGTCGACCTCGACAACGGTGTAGCCTTCGCCGCGCAGGGCACGCGCGACTTGCTCCGCAGAGGAAAGGGAGACCGCGCGTTCGCCGGAGAGACCGCCCTTGAGCAGGACGACCGTGGCGCGGGGGTCGTTGGTGAGGGGAGAGTTCACATGCGCTCCTTACAGCGAAAGTCGACCGAGGCGGAGAAGATCGCTCAACACGAGCGCCCCCACCCAGAGGATTACAACGAGCGTCGTACAACACGACGCGCGGAAGAAGACGCGCGTGAAGAGTCCCGGACGCTCGGAGACCTCGGTTCTGGCCACGAGCCATACCGGAATCACCATCAGAAGCCCGAGGGCCACCATCACGGCCGCGGCCATGATGATCGCGGGGTAGTACTGCGACTCCAACACCGACGTCCCGGCGGGAACCTGGAACACCGCCCACGAGGTGAAGCCTGCGAGCACGGCCCCGGCGATCACGAAGAGCACAAAAGGCACCCTCGGCATCCGCTCGGGCAGATTGGCCAGCGTGGAGAAGTCGCGGGCGTCCTCGATGTCCACGGGCTTATCTGGGAAATACATCGGGCGTGGAGGTTCCGCGACATCCGGCGGGCACGGAGCGGGCGGGACGGGCGGGATGTTGGAGATGGTGGTTGTGAAGTAGACCTGCGAGCGCGGGCTCGGCGCGATGGCTGGGGAGACGGCGAATTCGGTGGGCCGCGTCTCGGGCGCGGGCGCTTGGTCCGTCTGGCCGATGACGGGAATAGCACCCGTGGAGGTGAGGAGGTCAGATGCGGAGAGGGCCGCGGCTGCGAGCTTCTCGGAAGCCTCTTTGACGTCTCGGAGCACGTCCCTCATCAGGGCGATGGTCTCGGCGTCCAGATCGGACTCCCCGACCTGCGTGACGCCGGGCATCGAAACGTCTTTGGGCTCTTCCATCGGATCCCTTCCAGTCGGTACCTCGAAGTCTAGAGCACTCGGAGTGTTACCTCAACCGCGACGCCGGGGCATTCATGCAGGTCTTCCTCGCTTGACCAAGCGCGTCCCCACGCGTATACTCGTAACCGTTCCGAATAAGAGTATTGGAAACGAGGATATCGTGCACTTCGACCAGACAACTGCGCGGAGGGCGATCCACGATGCCGGACTCCGAATGACCGCCCAGAAGGAAGCGGTTATCGACGTCTTGGAGGACAACACGTCCCACCCCATGGCGGAGGACGTCGCACGCGCCGTCCAGGAAGCCCTTCCCTCGGTATCGCTCTCCACCGTGTACAAGGCTCTCAACGAGCTTGCCGACCTCGGGCTTATCCAGCGCCTCAACCTGCCCGGAGCGACCCGGTTCGACCCGGATACGAGCGACCATGCGCACCTTCTGTGCCGCAACTGCAACATGGTGGTCGATGTTCGGCTCTCAGAACGAGACCTTAACCCGCTACAAGGCGCCGCCGCCGCCGCCGGGGCCCAGGTGGATGGGATCACGGTGGAATATCGGGGGCTCTGCTACGACTGTCTCGCTGACTTGGCGCAATCCTCCGACGACCACCCGGAGTTCTAGGCACTCCCCGGCATGCCCGGTACGACTGATGACCCTTGATTGACTGCGATGAAAGGAATACCCACGATGAAGACCTACCGCTGCAAGGCCTGCGGATACCTCCACGTCGGAGAACCCTCCGATTCATGCCCGATGTGCGGGGCCCCCGTCACCTCGTTCGTCGAGTACACGGCCCCCGACCTCACCGGCACGAAGACCGCCGAGAACCTGATGGCCGCATTCGCCGGCGAGTCCCAGGCGAACCGCCGCTACACCCTATTCGGTCACATCGCCCAGCTCGAAGGCGCCCCGACCTCCTCGATCGATGCATTCGCTCGCGCCGCCCGCGAAGAAACCGCGCACGCCACGAGCCATCTCGCATACCTCGGGGCGTACGGAACCACGAGCGAAAACCTCGCCGCTGCCGCCAATGGCGAGGACCACGAGCGTTCGACCATGTATCCTGAGTTCGCAGAGACAGCCGAGGCTGAAGGACTCCCCGAACTTGCCTCGTACTTCCGCGCTTTGGCGCGATTCGAGGGGCAACACAACGAGGCGTACCTCGCCGCGAAAAAGGAGATCGACGTATAGCATGCGACCAACCGAAGAGATTGCGGGCATCAAAGCGCTCGATCGCGCGGCACTCGAAGACCTCATGAAGGACCTCGGCCAGCCGAAATTCCGTGCGAAGCAGATCGAGCAGTGGCTCTATCAGAAAGGTGTCCGGTCCTTCGACGAGATGTCGAACCTTCCGGCTGGCCTTCGAGAGGCCCTCGCGGGCCGGTTCTCGCTCCCCTTCCCGGAGGTGATCGAGCGACAGGTTTCCGAGGACGGAACAAGAAAATACCTGCTCCGCCTCGGCGACGGAACATCCGTCGAAGCTGTGGGGCTCCCCACCGGCCGCGACCATCTGACGGTCTGCTTCTCCACGCAGGCAGGATGCGGCATGAAGTGCGCGTTCTGTGCGACGGGCATCGCGGGACTCACCCGAAGCCTCGCCGCGGGCGAGATGGTCGACCAGGTGCGCGTGATCGCCGAGGATTTCGGGATCAGGGCGACCAACGCCGTGGCAATGGGCCAGGGCGAGCCGTTCTCGAACTACGATCCGGTGCTTGCGGCGCTGCGTTTCATGAATTCCGAGGACGGCCTCGGTATCGGCGCGCGCCATCTCACCGTCTCGACCTGCGGCCTCCTGCCTGGAATCCGCAGGTTCGCCGCGGAGCCTGAGCAGTTCACCCTTGCGGTCTCGCTTCATTCCGCCGTCCAGCTCACCCGGAACCGTTTGATGCCGGGCGTTCGTCGCTACCCTCTCGAGCAGCTGCGCGACTCGCTGATCTCGTACTCCAAGTCCACCGGCCGACGCCCGACTCTCGAGTACGCCCTCATCGACGGCGAGAACGACACGGACGAGGAACTCGCGGCACTCGCGGCGTTCACCAAGAAGATGCTCTGCCACGTGAACCTCATACCGATGAACCCGGTGAAGAAGAGCGGCTTCAAGCGAAGCGAGCCCGAGAGGGCACAGGAATTCGCGCGCGTCCTGGGACGCCAGGGCACCGAGGTCACGGTGCGTGCAGAGCGCGGCGTCGACATCGACGCTGCGTGCGGCCAGCTCAAACAGGTTTCAGAGTAGGCGGATTCGTCTCTATTAGCGGCGTCTGCGCCATCCAACCGTGCACAACGTGCCGGCGATGGGGCAGGCGCCGCAGACTTGCTCGTCGTAAGACTCCCTCGGCTCGTACTCCCCCGCCACCATCCGCGCATAGAGGTCGAGCAACTCCGTCTCTAAGAGGACTACGTCCCCGCTGCTGTAGGTGAACTCGATGCGTTGAATCACGCCGTCCGCATCGCACACCTGGGGACGGACGAACACGACGCGGACAGACTCGGCCCCATCGCGAAGCGCCGCGAGAGCGTAGCACTGGGACTGAAGTCGATATCTCTCTCGAAGTTCCTCTTCCCCGCGTCCGCGCTCCTCACCGCGCGCACCGCCCGTCTTGTAGTCGACGATCGCCGCTACCGAGCCCTCCCGGGCATAGAGGTCGATGCTCCCGTCCAGCGAGATCGGAGGAAGCCCGTCGCGTTCGAGCAAGAAGGCGAACGGGGTCTCGTATCGGACACGGTCCATTCCCATGACCGACGTAGCCACGTCCGAAGAGAGCCACGCGCGGAGCGCCTGCTCGAGTGCCTCGGCCGAATCTTCCGGCAGCTCGTGATATCTGATGATTCCCGCGATGCGTGCCCAGGCGGCGTCTTGTCCGTCTCTCCCGGCTATCTCTGCCAGCGCGTGAAAAGCCGAGCCGAACGCGGTCGACCCGACCCGGTCCTCCTTGAGGCTGAGCTCCCCTACGCGGAGGATGCGTTCAGCATGGAATTTCTTCCCACATGAACGGTATTCGGAGAACCCACTGTAGGAGATGCGAGAGGGCGCAGTGACCTCGAGCCCGCAGACGCACGGAGAGGGAAGCCGGAGTGCCGCCCGCTCGAGGGGCTCGCCTTCCGTTCCGCGGCCACTGTGTCCTCCCCCATCGTTCCTCGGGAGCGTGTCGAAAGCATGCACGGCGACCGTCTCGCCCTCGGGAAGGACGACCTCGCACTCGCCAGGCTCGACGAGACCGGTCCCGAAAAGCCCGGAGACGAGGGTTTGCGCCATCGGGGAATCGGTACCCTCGAATTTTATCTGGCCTGCGATGCACAGCGCTTCTTGCGCACGGGTCACGGCGACGTAGAACAGCCTCTGGTATTCCTCTCGGTTGGCGCGCTCGAGAGATTCCAGGAGCAGCGTGTGTTCGGGATTGGGATGCGCTCCCTTCTCGGGCCCTTTCACGTTCATAGCGATGGTCACGGTATCTGGTGTTCTCTGTGAGGCCATGGGTGATCCCGACCGTTTGCGATACTGATCTATCTCGGGGAGGAACACGACGGGAAATTCCAGCCCCTTCGACGAGTGAATCGTCATGAGCCGGACCGCGCCATTGCCGTCGGTGGGAAGCGCGGAGACTCCCTCGGTCTTCCCGAAGGTAACCTGGTCGGACAGCAACTCAACAAATCCCGCCGGCCCCGCACCGCCGCCACGTTCGAATTCGTCTGCCATCTGGAGCATCCTAAGCAAGACCGCATAATCTTGGCGCCCTTGCTCCCCCGCTTGAAGGAGCACGAGTTCGAGCCCGCTCGCCTCGATACCCCGGCGTAAAACCGAGGCGAGCGAGTCGGTGCCGAGATGGGAGAAACATTCCTCAATGACGGCACGCGCGTGAAGGGCATCCGCGAGGTCGACTCCGGACAAGATCGATTCCGCGCGCCCCAGCGCAGAATACAGGTCGACCCCTTCAACTCTGGCGCTCTTCGAGAGAAGGTACAGCGCATCATCTGAGAGCTCGAACATCTCTGAGGCCAGCCCTGCGGCAAGGGCGCTCTCGTCCCGTGAGTTCGCCAGCACCCTGGAGAAGTTGAGCAGGGTTTCGACCATCCGGTGTTCGAAGAACCTCGACCCTCCCGAGACCACGCACTCGATTCCTTCGTGGGACAGCGCTTCGGCGTAGGTGTCCATGTGGCTGGTCGCTGCGAACAGCATCACGATTTCCTTGGGGGCGAAACCCGCGTCTATCAGTGCCTTTATCCGGGTCGCGATCTCCCCTGCCACAAATTTGCGGCGGTCGTCGGCGCTGGTTTTTCCGTCGTCTGCCTCGTCTGAATCATCCCAGGTCGCCGCGGTATCGACGAGCACCACGTCAAGCCGCGGATATTCGAAGGGAAGCGACCTGTCTGATGAGATGGGCCTGCCATGCTCCAGCTCGAGAAAGTCCTCGCCGAAGACTTCGGGCTGACCGAAGAGTTCGTTCGCGAAGGCCAAGATGTCCCCGTGAGACCGGTAGTTGGTCTTCAGCTGATACTCGCCTGCGCCGAGACACCTCATCTCGACGACGTGACGGCGATACACCTCGATATCGGCTCCCCGGAAGGCGTAGATGGACTGCTGCGCATCTCCGACCGTCCCGAGCTTGTCGCGGCCGAGCATCTTTATGAGCTCGCGCTGCAACTCGTTGGTGTCCTGGAACTCGTCTATCTGCACGAGGGAGAATTTCTCGTAATAAGCCTGTGCGATTTCGGGATTGGACGTCAGGAGCTGCACCGCCCGATGCTGCAGATCCTCATAGTCGAGAACCCCGCGGGCATTCTTAAGTGCCTGGTACTGTTCGAAGAACAGGCTCGCGAGGAGATGAAGTTCCTCGGCGAGGGACGACGCCCTCAATACCGCGATCTCGTCTGCCAGATCCGCGACCCTTCCCCTGACCTCGGCATGATAGTCCTTGCCGTGCCATGCGGCTCCGCTCAATGGACCCTGGGGATAACCCTCGAGCAGGCTGTGCATTTCGGAACTCGACCCAGGAGCCGAGCAATCGAGCGAGGAGGCTCGTAAACCGCTCTCGGCTGCCGACGCTTGGCACCGAAGGACTGGTTTCGAGACCTTCCCAGAGCCCTGCTCGATCTCCTGAATCAGGGTCGTGAATCCCGCCTCGGCCGCTGCGAAAAGCGAGGCCGCCTCCGAGCGGACCGCGTCGATATCCCTCTGCGGTCTTCGCCATTCGATCTGCACACCCCCCTCTTGCAGGACTTCGGCGATCGAGAGCACCGCTGAAAACACGCTCCCGAAATTGTACTGCTCGAAGAGATCCGTTCGTCCAGACCTTTGAACGAGGTATTCGTTCACCGCGTTATCGAACGCCTCGTGGCGCAATTTCCCGAGCTCGACCTCGTCTCCGACTCTGAATCCCGGGTCGACGCCGATTTCGATTGCGTGCTCTCTGAGAATCCGGCCGCACACCGAGTGGATTGTGGAGACCCACATCTCGTCGATCCTTCTTGCGGCCTCCGGCATACCGGCACGTCGCAACTCCATAACCACACGCTCCGCAAGCTCAGCCGCGGCCTTCTTCGTGAACGTTATCGACAGTATGTCTTTGGGGTCCGCCGGCTGGCCTGCCGACACCGTCCCGCCGCATATAGCCTCTACTACCCTACGGACAAGAACTCCGGTTTTCCCGGATCCCGCCCCGGCCGACACGACCATAGGACTTCCCCGATGGTCTATGGCTTTTCTCTGATCCTCGTTGAATTGCACTCGACTCACGCCTTTCCGACATCGCAGAATAGCCGTGCGGAACAGTATTTGCAGTCGCTCGACGGCTTCGGCGCGATGATTCCCTGGCGGATTCCCGTGGCTGCGGAGAGAACCTTCTCACCGAATGCGGCGAGGATGTCCTCCAGGTCATCCTCCGAGAGAAGGTCGTCCTTTGGCAGGAAAGGCGTTTCCCCGAGCGCATCGCGGATCTCAAGTCCGCGTGAGCGGCCTGTGCCCACGGGGCGATAGGCGGCGAGAACGAGCGGCTTTCCGAGCATCTGAGAAGCGGCCATCCCGTAGATCGGGAGCTGGATCAAATCGGAGGTGACCAGCGAATTGATTCCTTTTTTCACATCACCAGTTTTGTAGTCGAAGACAGCGACCCCCGTGCGACTCTCGTCGATTCGGTCGATCCGGCCTCTCAGGCGCACCCCGTTCAGTTCGAAAGCGCTTTCGCCCTTGAAAATCCATTCGAGATAAGCAGGCTTCAGCTCGGATGGGAGAAGGGCATCCATCGCGACAGTCTGCTCGAGCTTTCTGACGAGGGCTTGGATAACGAGCGTCTCCTCTGCGTTCTGAGGGGCATATGCGCCCTCCTTCTGGACGTCCGCAATCACTTCCCGGAGCATCGAGAGCGCTCTCTCGAGGTCATCGGAGGTCACTCGGGCCGCGGGGAGCTCCTCCATCACACGATTATTGAAGCGCTCGAGAACGCTGTGTGCGAACTTGCCCTTCTCCCGCGCACCGAACTCGGCATCGACGTCTTCAGCCGCGACCACCCGGTCGAAGAACCAACGGTAGGGGCAGCCGAGGTATCGTTCTATCTCTGTTACAGAGAATTCGTCCCTGAGGGAGAACTCCTCTGCGATACGGTCGGAAAGAACGCCCCGGGGAGTACGCGGCAGGTGGAATTGCCCCGAAAAGACCGCGCGTCGCAGCTCCACCCTATCCGCATCGAACGAGGGCGCGGCGTCCTCGATGCGCGCGAGGCTCAGCGTCTGTGTCGGCAGCCCTTCCGGGAGCGACGAATCGGGGGAGAAACCGCCGTCCCAGCCATATGCGGATGCGGCTTCGTCCCAATAGACGGAAGACCTGAGACGCGCCCCGTCCAAACCTTCGACGGTGCGGGTCAGAACCAACTTCTCACCGGTGTTCGAGACCACGGCATAAAACAGCATATTCCGCTCAAGGGCCGGGTCGGGGCCTGGATCGAGTCCCATACCCTTCGCCAGACGAGAGATCAAAGACTCGTCAGCCCCCACGTCGGAGTCCGAGGCGGACATCCCGGTGAGCACCACCATCGGGTACGTCCGGGTGCGCAGGCGCCGGGTCTCGACCATCTGCACAGCATCCGCAGCTTCCCGGGATCCCGTAGGAACAGCCATCTCCGCCACTGCCTCCAGGAAGCCGCTCTGGGACAGCGTCGGACCCGCATCGACGGCCTGACCGATCGCCTTAACTATCGATGACTGCACCGCAGCGTCCAGCTGGGCCGCGAACCCCTCTCGCTGACCGTGTCTGATGCCTGCCGCCAGCATCTTCGAGACGATGCCCTCCCACTTCCCCGCCCACTCCCTGCCGATCGGCAACGATTGTGCATCGAGAGCGGCCATGACGATACCCCGGGGCCCTTCACCGAGCTTCTTGAAGGTATTCAGGATGTCCCGTGAGGTTGTCCTTCGATCAGCCCGCCAGTCGAGGTCGGCCTTTCGGGTTTCCTCCGAATCGACACAAACATACGGGGAATGGAGAAACGCCAAGGCCTCCGCGCGACCTCCGGAGCCTACCACTATGGAAAACAATGACAGAAACGCCTTTCCCAAGGGGGTCTGCTCCATCGGGATGGCAACGTCAACGTCCACAGGAATCCCCTGCGCCGACAACGCCTCCTGCATCGACACCAGCGAGCGGTTCAGGGCGAGTCCGGTAATGGCTATATCGCCAGGTCGGGTCCCTCTTTCGATGGCCTCTCGCACGATCCGCGACACAAGGACCGGCTCGGCCTCCTCCCCGACGGCGCCAGCGAACATTACACACCCTGTCGGCTTAATGACCCCCCCTGGCTGGGAGAGCCGTTCAGCGAGGAGTGCGATCTCGCCTTCCGAGGGGGGATGCGCCAGCCGGATTCGACGGTCGCAGCCGTCCTCGAGTTCGAGAACGACGGGGGTGAGCGATGCAGTAGCAGGGAAATTTTCTTCCCAGTTGAGCAATACGACGACATCTGCGGTACGGGAAAGGCCGCGAACGAACGCCATTTGGCTGGATGAGAGGCTGGGGAACGAACTGACGACGACCGTAGCGCGATACGTCATCAGACCGGGGAGCTCAGATGCCATCTGTGAGGGCTCGACCATGCCAGACTCGTGCAAGGTGGCGAAGTAATCGCCCAACACCTCAGCGACCTCAGCCTCCAAGGGAGTCGAGCACAGAAGATCAGAGGGATCGAACGTTCTCATCGCGAGCGACGCTATCGTGTTGCGCAGGCGATCGCTCTGAGCGACGGGTGAGAGCAGCTTCCCGGCGTGGCGCTCCAGGCATTCCGCAACGATGGCTGCGCGGTTCACCGCGCCGACAGGGCCGCGCCCGTCTCCGTAAAGTGCCCACAGGCTGGAGAGCAGTCGATCCAGCGTCGTGGACTGCACTCCGACAGGGGCAACCCGCGCAAGAGAGCGGGACTCTCTTCGGGCCGTCGCCGTATCAGGAAGAGCCCATACAGCATCGCGGCCCTCACGAACCGCACCGACGAGCATCTCGACGGCGACGGTACGGAGAGACTCCGCGGACAGTCCGGTGATCAATGTGAGCGTCATGCATCCCCCTTCGCCGACATGGTCTCACGACAGACTGACAATATTCGACGCTTTGAAGTGACGGCGCCCTGCGCGGCTAGTTCACAAGTCCGAGACGCGCCCTGGCCGAGGACACCTTGTCCCATTCTTGGTTAACATAAGATTGGTCTGCTACCTTGGACTCGAGCGACTCTGCCGCTCGGTCCATTTCCACCGCAGCCCAGCGTGCCGCGCGAGCTCCGCCACGAAGCATTTTTGCGCAACGGCGCACCAAATCGGAACCATCATCGGTCGGTGCGAGCGTAAGAACGATGCCTCCGAGGGCTAAGACACCGAAAACCCCTTGAACGGTCCGAGAGAACCCAGGCATTAGTCCTCCCCCGTCCGCGTGACGTCGGTCAGCAGACCAAAAATGCGCTGGAGATCCTGCTCGTCCCGGAATTCGATCTCGATCTTGCACTTGTCCTTGGTTTGCTTCACCCTGACGTTCGTCGCGAGCATCTGACGTAGCTTGCGCGCTGCGAGCTTGAACGTTCTCGGAGTGGCAGGTTTGACCGGCCGCGGCTCGGCACCGGCGGCATACAGGCGGGAGAGATTCTCCGCCTCACGAACCGAAAGGTTGTCCGTCACAATTTTCTCAGCGAGCTTGATGCGCAACGACTCTCCGCCTACCGACAGAATGGCTCGCGCGTGGCCGGCGGTCAGTTTGCCCTCGAACATCAACTCCTGGACCTCCTCGGGCAGGTCCAGCAACCGAAGCGCATTGGTGACTGCGGAGCGCGACTTGGACACCTTGCTCGCTAGCTCGGACTGGGTCATTTCACGGGCCTCGAGAAGCCTCTTGTACCCGTGAGCCTCTTCAATCGGATTGAGATCCCGGCGTTGCAGGTTCTCAATCAGCGCCAGCTCCAGCGTCCCAGCGTCGTCCGCGCTCTGCACTCGTACCGGGATTCGCTCAAGACCAGCGATCCGTGCTGCCTGCCATCGGCGCTCGCCGGCGATGATCTGGTAGCCATCACCGACCGGTCGAACCAAAATAGGCTGAAGGAGCCCTACCTTCGAGATCGAATCGGCCAGCTCCTCGATACCGTCCTTGTCGAAGTCGGTACGCGGCTGGTCGGGATTGGGAGAGATCATATCGATTGCGAGCTCATGAACCTCTTCGCTCGTTCTGGATTCCTGCGATGCGGTTGAAATCAAAGACGACAGCCCTCTGCCGAGTCCGCCTCTAGACACGATCCATCACTTCCTTTGCGACTTCGCGGTACGCCTGGGCACCTTTTCCGTTGGGATCGTACAGAGTGATCGGCTGCCCATAACTCGGCGCCTCTGAAAGACGGACAGTGCGAGGGATGAGCGTGTCGAAGGTCTTGTCCCCGAAGAACTCGCGGACTTCTCCCACCACCTGCTGCGCCAATTTGGTTCGCGTGTCGTACATAGTCATCAAGACACCGAACACATCCAGTTGCGGATTGAGGTGGGTGCGCACCAATCTCATCGAGTCCAGCAGTTTCGATACACCCTCAAGTGCATAGAACTCGCACTGTATCGGGATAATCAGGCTCTGCGCAGCGGTCAACGCGTTAACGGTGAGAAGACCAAGCGATGGGGGACAGTCGATGATTACGAAATCAAAATCAGGTCCTATGGAGTCGACGATTCCCTTGAGGCGATTCTCGCGAGACATCGCCGATACCAGCTCGATCTCGGCTCCTGCAAGTTGAATCGTTGCAGGGATGACGAACACACCGGGTGCCTCGACCTTGGAGATGATCTCTGCAGCCGGAACATCGCCCAACAGCGCGTCGTAGATGCACGTCTCGCAGAGATTCTTATCCATCCCGAGCCCGCTGGTGGCGTTACCCTGGGGGTCGAGGTCAATGAGGAGAACCTTCTGGCCTGCCTCACCGAGAGATGCCGCCAGATTCACTGCGGTGGTGGACTTACCAACACCGCCTTTCTGGTTGACCACGGCCAATACGACCGGGTCGCCCTCTCGGGCGCGCTCGTGCGTAAGATAATCCACATGAACCCCTCTCGAAGCATAGTCGGCAGACGGATTATAGCCCAGACCTGGCGCTCAGAACGAACACCCCTCACCCAAGCGGATATCTTTGTGCCATCCCGGGTCGGCGGGGGAGTGATACGGCGGACTGTCCCTCTCTTCGAAAGACGAGCACACGGCGCAGCTCGTCTCCCGCCGGCAGTGTGAACTGCTGATCTGAGACCGCGACCATCCCTACGCGTGCGGCGACCGTTCGTCCACTCTCCAACTCCTCACCGGACGGTCGCGCCTTCATGGCGATCAACAGTCCTCCGGGTGCCAGCAGGGGCGAAGCGAGCTCTAGGAGTGCCGGCAGCGAGCTGAGCGCCCGCGCAACAACCGCAGTGAAAGCTCCTGGGCGTGTGGAAGCCAATTCCTCTGCCCGCTGGGAAGAGACCTCGATCCGCTCCGACAGGCCGAGTTCCTCGACGAAACGCTCCACCGCTGCCGCTTTCTTCCTCACTGATTCCACCAAGGTAGCGCTGCGCCCTGTAGCGATTGAAAGGGGAATCCCAGGAAATCCGGCTCCTGTGCCGAGGTCGGCGAAGGGACCGTCGGGAGCCTGGCGCAACGTCTCAAGGATGGTGAGCGAATCGAGTATATGCAGGCGAACCGCTTCCTCTGGCGATACAATCCGAGTCAAGTTGAGCGTCTTGTTCTGCTCGATGACCAGATCGAGATGACGCAGCATGAGGAGAGCATCCGACATGCCCATTTCCAGGCCCAAGTCTGCGCATAGCGCGATAAGACGGGCAGACTCTGACTCTTTGAGATGTTTCACGTGAAACCTCCTTGATCTCCTAAGGGATTCTATCAGTCGGACTGGATGTTTCACGTGAAACCGCGCAAGGTTCTGACTGAATTCAACGAATCGTGACTTTCGGTCGTAGGAGCCCACAAAACACAGCGAACGCGGATGCAAAAAGGGCGTCCCGTGGGACGCCCTTACTTCGAACTGAGAAGGAGATCTACCGGCGAGGCTTGATGACGACGAGCCTGTTCGGCTCAACTCCTTCGGATCCGGTGACGACCCTATCATCGCCACGAAGTGCGACGTGTACCAAGCGACGCTCGTACGGGCTCATAGGCCGCAGTTTCACGGGTGTGTGCTGACGCACCGCTCGGTCAGCAGCGGACTTAGCCATAGTGTCGATCTTCTGACGGCGGCGATGCCGGTAGCCCTCGATATCAACAACCACGGGGTAGCGGAAACCTAGGCGTCGATGGACGATCGCGGATACGAGGGACTGCAGCGATTCCAACGCTCGCCCGTGACGTCCGATAAGCACTGCGAGGTCGACGCCGACTACATCGAGGATGATTTCCCCCTCGTCCCCCTCGTACTCCTCGATTGTTGCGTCCCTGGCTCCGAAGTATCCGAGGATCTCCCTCAACACCTCCAGAGCAGTGTCCGCGACCAAGTCGAGTTGCTCATCGGTAAGCTCGAGTTCCTCCTGGTCCCATGAAGCCGAGTGCTCCTCCTGGGAATCCGCGGGGTCGGTGGGTTCGGTTGCGCAGGATTCTATGATGTCGGCTGCAGTCTCGGCCTCGACCTCGGACTCCTCGCCGCCCTTGAGCCAGACGCGCACTCGGGCAGGCCGTTCGGTGCCGATCCCGAACCGCTTCCTAGAACCTTCGTCCAGAACCTCGTACTCGAGATCATCGATTGAGACGCCCAAGTCTTCCGCAGCGGCCTTGATTGCGTCGTCCGTTGATTGGCCCTCTGTGATGCGCTCAGTTCCCATCTATACACGCTCCCATCGTTCAACGAATCCTTGATCTCGCTCCCGGCGCCCTTGCCCCGGTCCGAGACGGCTATTTCTTGTTCGATTTTCCTTGGTTCGGCTTCTTCTTCTCAACGGGCACAGGCGTGACGTCTATGATCTGCTCGGCGTCCTCATGCTTCGAAGCGAGCGCCTTCTGGAGGATGACCTGCTGTGCAGCGCCGAAGAGCGACGAAGAAATCCAGTAAAGGAGTACGCCGGCCGGGGATATCCAGCCGAACCAGAGCATCATGACCGACATGTACATACCGACGGTCCTGGTCTGCTTGTCGCCGGTCTTCTGCATGAGCTGCGGAATCAGAGTGGCGATACCGCCGAGCGCGACAAGAACCAAATAGGGGAGTGCAGTGACCAGGCCCTGCTGGGTGAAGATGGCCCCGGGCGTAATTGTGAGATTGGGAATTATACCCAAGAAAGTGGCGCCTTCGGGGAACGTTCCCTTCGCACGGAGAACCTGGAACAGCGCGATGAAGATGGGCATCTGCAGCAGGGAAGGCAAGCAACCTCCGAGCGGGTTGACCTTGTTCTCCGCGTAGAACTTCGCCATCTCCTCCTGAAGCTTCTCAGGCTTATCCTTGTACTTCTCCTGCAGAGCCTTCATCTTCGGCTGAATACGCTGGAGCTCGTAGGTGGCCTTCACCTGCTTCGCCGTTATTGGGATGAGAAGAACTCGGAAGACGACAGTGACCGCGATGATCGCGAGTCCCCAGTCACCGAACACGCCCTCCATGAATTCGAGTGCGACCAAGATGATATCTTTGAACGAATTCCACATTACAGAGACCTCCAAGTCTCAAGGGTGCACAGTTTAGGGAACAGGGTCGTATCCACCCGGGTTCCACGGATGACAACGGGCGATTCTGCGCAGGGCTAACCAGCCGCCGCGGATCGCTCCATAGCGTTCTAATGATGTTATCGCATATTGAGAGCAGGTAGGAGTAAACCGACAGCTCGGCGGCGTGAGGGGGGATATATACGCGCGATACGCACGTATCGGGAGAATCAACGCTTTCCTTGGGATTTCCCGGAACATCATCGGACCCTCGCAGCCTTACGGATCGCCCGGTCGAGCGCTCGATCAAGCTCCGATGGAGTGGCGGTTGCAGCCGCGTGACGGGCGACGAGGACCATATCGCGCCCGGGCCAGGAGGGATCGGCTCGGCGCACCGTATCGCGCAGAACTCGCTTACAACGCGACCTGAACGGAGCGTTCCCGAGCTTTTTGCCCGCAATAAAGGCAACGCGACCCGACGGGTCGCGTCCTTGTGGAGTCTCAGTTGTCAGCAACATGAAAAACGGCGTGCCCGCTCTTGCGCCGGTTCGGAAGATCGCGTCGATCTCCCTCGTGGACTTGATGGTGTCCAAAGCGATCACCACCGTCCTCCTGATACCAGGTTAGACGCAGAGGCGCTTGCGCCCCTTGGCGCGGCGCGCAGCAAGAACGGCACGGCCGCCCTTGGTGGACATACGGGCACGGAAGCCGTGGGTCTTGGCGCGCTTCCGAGTATTAGGCTGGTATGTACGCTTCATTGCTCTTATTCCTCCTGATCAGCCCCACCGAATAGGGGCAAAGCCAAACGATTGTATGCTCATGCACCCTGCGTGTCAATAGTTTGAAGCCAAGTGACTCGACTGGACTACTGACAGGCTCCGGAGACGACGCAAACCGACCCGCCGCGTATGAACTCAGTGCCAAGGATAACGCGCTTCTCTCTCCGCCCGAGGGGGAGTCCGAAAATACTATGAAAACTGTGGACACTGTGGAAAACCCAGACTTTACGAACGAAAAGCCTGTGGATAAGGTGGATACCGTTGTTGGTGGCGAAGCCTGGTGGTGATAACATCGTCGCGCTGCCAACACGATCAAAACGGCAGGTACGACCTTGAAAATGACCGCCTATCCCAAAGATAAAGCCTTTTATCGAAGGCTTTTTGGAATCTTTTCAGGCCTGTGAAAAAGTCCCGAGTGCATTTCCCCTCCTCTCCGGAATCCGGAATGCACTTTCCACAGGCGGGGAAGGCCAGATTCGTTTTTCGCGACCGAAAAATGGAAGAAACTAGTCTTTTTGCCGTTCGGAGACCGCGTTTGTTGGATTTCAGGGATCGAAGCTCTCAACTTTTTCAACAGATGTGGAAAGTCCTGTGGATAAGTATGAAACCCTCAGGTAAAACGGTGGATGGTTTTTCATGGACTCTGAGGCTTGGATTCCTGGATACACCATCTACCAGCGGAAACGTGAAACTTTCCTTTCCGCACAGCTGTTGATATTTCTGTGGACGAACGTTGGTTTTCGACAAATGATGAAAGCATGATGATATGGAACCGCTGTACCCGACACCGTCACATCAAAGCGAGCCTCGATGGGAGGCCGCCCCTAAAGCGACCGGCAATCACGAGATGCCGCCTCTCAGCGTGGGCAGAATCGCCTCGTACGACGGCGGGACAGGCGCTGCTCCTCGGATCATCGAGGTCCGTCCGGGTCCGGTCGCGGAGTATATA
Source organism: uncultured Coriobacteriia bacterium (assembly GCA_964566905.1). GTDB lineage: Bacteria > Actinomycetota > Coriobacteriia > Coriobacteriales > CAZMJV01 > CAZMJV01. The sequence goes on from CAZMJV010000013.1 coordinate 20,025, forward strand.
GAGACCCTTGCCTCAAAAACCTACGAGCTTTCGCACACCTTGGGCGGGTCGATACCGTACACGGCCATACGCGAAGTTACCGAGAACTTCATCCACGCGGGCTTCGCTGAACCTGTCATCTCGATATTGGACGGCGGGGACACCATACGTTTCGCCGATCAGGGGCCTGGAATCTCCGAGAAAGAGAAGGTCCGCCTCCCGGGTTTCACCTCCGCGACGACCGAGATGAAACGATACATCCGGGGAGTCGGTTCGGGACTTCCCATCGTCGGCGATTTTCTCTCCCTGAACGGCGGATCCCTAAGAATCGACGACAACGTCTCGTCGGGGACGGTGGTAACGATCACCACCAGGGCCGCCGACATGCCACAGACACATCGTGCCCCTGTCATCCAGGAGACCGTCCGGCTCAGCACCTCGATCAAAGAACTGAGTTCGAGGCAAACGAGGATTCTCGCCCTCATGGTCGATCAGGGCACGGTCGGTCCCACGATCGTCGCCAAAGAGCTGGGCATCAGTGTCGCCACGGCTCATCGGGACCTGGAGTTTCTCGAGTCGCGATCATTAATAGAGACTACCGCGGACAGACGAAGATCCATCACAGATGCTGGATTCGCATTATTGAACGACGGATTCCTATAGACCGACATCAGGCACGCAATGAACAATGATCACCACAAAGGAATCACCATGCAAAATGAAGTAGACGCACTTTGGGAACAGGCCCTCCGAATCATCAGGGAGGGTGTTGAGGAGCGGTCGTACAAGCTTTGGTTCGAGCCGATCAAACCGCAGAACATCACCGACTCAGGCGAATTCGTGCTCGGGGTCCCTCACGAATTCAGCCGAAATTGGATTGAAAACAATTATTCCGCCCGAATCACGGACGCGCTTTTCGTGATAACAGGCGCATCGATGCAGGTCAAAGTGGTCGTTGATTCAGACCTCACCACTCATCCCGCTCCGACGGCCGAACCCGCTGCGCCTCCCGTGAAGTTGGAGATAGAGGCGGAGATTCCTCCTCAGGAGGCGCCCTACGCCGTCCCCCGCAGGGATATCTATCCGAACACTAACTCGAACAACTCGAGCATCAAATACACCTTCGACAATTTCATCGTCGGAGATTCGAATGAGTTCGCGCGTCATGCGGCCATGGCGGTGGCAGAGCGCCCCGGGCAGTCTTACAACCCGTTGTTCATCTACGGTGGCTCCGGTTTGGGAAAAACCCACTTGCTCCACTCCATCGAGAATTACATATCCGACAACCTTCCCCACATGAAGGTCCTCTACACCCCGGCGATCGAATTCGTGAACCACTTCGTCAGATCGACGAGCATCAGGCAGAAGAACCCGCACTCGATGGATGAGTTTCATAGCAAGTATCGCTCGGTGGACGTCCTGCTGATCGACGACTTGCAGGTCATCGAGGGCAAATCGGGTAGCGAGGACGCTTTCTTCGATATCTTCAACGAGCTCGTGAGCCGCGGAAAGCAGATAGTCATGGCTGCTGACCGCCCTCCTCGCGACTTGAAGATGGACGAGCGATACAAGAGTCGATTCAAGCAGGGACTCGAAGCGGACGTCCACCCACCTACTTACGAGATGAGACTCGCGATCCTCCACGGCTACGTGCGTTTTTGCAGGGTCGATATTTCTGACGAGATTCTTAAATACCTCGCAGACATCTCAACCACGAACATCAGAGAGGTCGAGGGAGCTGTGAACCGCATCCAGGCATGGATGGCCCTCAAGAAGAAGACCAACATCGATGACATCGAGGTCGTGCGCGATATCCTCAAGGATTTCTTCCCTGAGCATTCGACGAAGGTTATCGACATCAAAACCATCCAAAGAGAGGTCTGCCGGCACTATGGCCTCACAACCGCCGAACTCATCGGTAGCAAACGTTCTCACAACATCGTCTACCCCCGACAGGTGGCCATGTACCTGTCTAGGACGCTCACCGACCTCTCACTGCCCAAGATCGGTGAGAAGTTCGGTGGACGCGACCATACGACGGTCATGCACGCCGAAGGTAAGATCAAGAAGGAAATGAAGGCACAGCGCGAGGTCTACGACCAAATCCAACATCTAACCACCGTGATCAAGCAAAATTCCTAGGTTCGACACCAGATAATGCCTGTGGAAAGAGTTGTTGATAGAGTCCGTATAAGATGTGTACAGCAAGGCTTGATATGTTGATAAAGAATTCCGCTCTGGATACTGTGGATGGAGGGAGCAGTTCATCCACAGGTGAAAAAGAATAGATACTCCTGCTCTCACCTGCATAAACGATGGATGTACACATCTCCACAGGCCTTATTGTTATTACTATTGAGATATAGAGAAGAAAGGTAATAAGAGATGAAATTCACGATCTCGAAGAACGAGCTCCTTGATTCACTGAGGATCATCTCGAAAGGACTCTCTTCTCGTTCTACCCTTCCTATCCTCTCGGGGATACTCCTCACCGTGTCCGATGGAAGCGTTTCCTTTCAAAGCACCGACCTCGAGGTCTCGGTCAAACACACCGTACCCTCACTCACTGAAACTCCCGGACAGGTGGTGGTACCCGGTAAGCTCTTCACCGACATCATCGGAACACTCCCGGACGCGGCGGTCGAGATATCTCTCCAGGACAGACTCCTGAAGGTCGAGTGCATGCAGTCCTCATTCACGTTGAAGACCTTGAACGCCTCGGATTTCCCCCGCTTCCCAGAAGTGAAGGCGGATAAGACGGTCACTGTCCCTGCCACACTGGCAAGTTCGATGGTCAGACAGGTGTCCAAGGCAGTGTCCCGTGACGAATCCAGGGCCATCCTCACAGGAATCCTCTTCTCAATCGAAGGTGACCACCTCAAATTCGTGGCGACCGATTCATATCGTCTGGCAATCAGGGAAACGATTCTCGAAAAGGCCGTCGACGAGCCCGTCGAGGTCGTCATACCCGGCAAGATCCTCGATGAGATCATGAAATCCGCGTCAGGAGCGGAAGAGGTCTCGATCGGGATATCTGAGAACCAAATCATATTCAGCTTCGGTTCGACTGTGTTCGTCACACGGAGGATCGAAGGCAATTTCCCGAATTACAAACAACTTCTCCCGAAGGAGCACGCTACCTCGGCGACCCTTCAGACCTCGGAACTACTCCTCTCTGTGAAAAGGGTTTCTCTTCTCGCACAGAATCAGTCTTCTGTGAAAATCTCGGTGTCGGTTGCCGACCAGAACGTCAACCTTTCATCGAACACCGCAGAGGTTGGAACCGCGACCGAGGACCTCATGGCGAAAGTCGAAGGTGAAGACGTCGAGATAGCGTTCAACTACCAATATCTTCTCGATGGCTTGAATTCCGTCCCCACCGAAGAAGTCGTCCTCGAGGTGCAGTCGTCGAACCGCCCCGGAATCTTCAAGGCGACCGGAGACGAGACCTTCATCTATCTTGCGATGCCGGTCCGACTCGGCTGACACGGTGACCCTGAAGATACAGACGCTCTCTCTCCGAAACTTCAGGAGCTATGAGGCCTTCGACCTGGAAGCTGACCCCAACCTGACGGTCTTAGTTGCTCCGAACGCTTCAGGAAAAACAAACGTGATCGAGGCGATCCAACTTCTCACAGCGGCGGAGTCTTTCAGGAAGCCCTCATGGTCCGACACGATCCGGTGGGGGAGTGAGCATGCCTCCTTGTCCCTTCACGGTGAAGGAGACATGAGGGCCGTCGACATCCGGCTTGATATCCAAGGAAACCATCGTTCCTATCGTTTAAATGGCAAGGTCAAAAAACGCATTTCCGAGGTGAGGGGGATCATCCCCTCGGTGATATTCACCCCTGACGACCTCCATATGGTCAAAGGATCCGCGGATAAGCGGAGGAACTCGCTGGATTCCCTTGGAGATCAGATCACCTCCGCATACGAGGCGATTCGGGGGGATTATGACAAGGTTCTCAAGCATCGAAATGCACTCCTGAAGAATCCCACCATGCCGCTTGAACTCCTCGACCCCTGGACAGACAAGTTGGTTGAAGTGGGTGTCGCCTTCTTTGGTCACCGCAAACGACTTTTCGATCGACTTTCACCGATGGTCTGCAAGCTCTATTCGGTCCTTGCCCCCGGAGAAACACTCACGATCGAGTACGTGCCCTCTTGGGGAAGTGGGGATGAGAGTCCGCAGGAGAGTTTCAGACGCTGCCTCGAGGAGTCCCTCCTCCAGGAACGGGTTCGCGGAACAACGCTCGTCGGCCCACAACGCGACGAACTCGTCTTTCGCCTCGACGGCAGGGACGCGAGAGCTTTCGCTTCTCAGGGGCAGCAGAGAACGATCACCCTCGCCTGGAAACTGGGGGAGATAGAGGTGATGGAAGACATCCTCGGCGTGGGCCCGGTCCTGCTCCTCGACGATGTCATGTCTGAGTTGGATGAAAGCAGGCGAGACGCACTGACGGCGTTCGTTGGCACGAGGGTCCAGACGTTCCTCACCACCACGAACACCGGCTACTTCAGTCGAGAACTGCTCGATCTCGCGAAGGTGGTGAGGTTGTGATGGGAAAACGTTCGTTCGACTTCTCGAAGGCCATCGAATCCGTCACGCGGAGCATGGGTCGGGCCGACCCGATGGTTGCCCGTAACATCAAAGTCGCGATGACCTGGGACTCGGTGGCGGGGGAACTCGTCGCCAGCCATACCGCCGACGCCCACTTGAGGCAAGGTGAGTTCATCGTCTACGTCGATAGTCCTGCGTGGGCAAATGACCTGTCTGCGATGTCCGAGATGTATCGGATCGCGCTCAATGAGGCGTTCGGTCGCGAGATCGTCAAATCGGTGAGGTTCGAAGTGTCGAACAGAGAATTCCGCAATCGTTCGGTCGACGCGGTGCCTGGCTCGATCACCGGCGGCGAACCTCATGTCGACCCGGTGCCCCTCAGTGAAATCGAGATGGAATACGTGAAGGAATCCGTCTCTCACGTGAAGGACCCGGAACTGCGAGAGGCCCTTCTGAAGGCCACGGTTGCCGATTTGGAGTGGAAAAAGGGTATTGACACGCCTAAAACGCCGTAGGGTCCGTTACAGAGCCCTCTAGGCACCTCGCCCGTACTGTAACCACAAGGTCTTGTGTTAAAATCAGAGTCGAATTCATACATCTTGCGGTCTCGTGTTGGCCGTACATCTTTCCCGTAACGAAAAGAAGGAGCCGGAGTGGCGGATAAGACATCGTATTCAGGTAAGGATATCCAGGTACTCGAAGGACTCGAAGCTGTACGCAAGCGCCCCGGCATGTATATCGGATCCACCGGACCCAAGGGTCTGCATCATCTCGTGTACGAGGTCGTCGACAACTCCGTCGACGAGGCGCTCGCGGGATATTGCGACCACATCGAGGTGGTCATCCACCCCGACAACTCGGTTTCCGTGACCGATAACGGCCGAGGCATCCCGGTCGATAATCACCCCAAACTCAAGAAGCCTGCCGTCGAGGTGGTCCTCACAGTCCTGCACGCCGGAGGAAAGTTCGGCGGCGAGGGCTACAAGGTCTCCGGCGGTCTCCACGGAGTCGGAGTATCGGTCGTCAATGCCCTCTCCACTCGCCTTGAGGTCGAGGTCAAGAACAACAACACGCTCTATTTCATCGCATTCGAGCATGGCAAGACGGTTCAACCGCTGACCAAGCTCGGTAAGGCGAAGAAGACCGGAACCAAGGTCACCTTCTGGGCAGACCCCGAGATTTTCGAGACGACCGTCTACGAGTACAGCGTGCTGGCGACCCGTCTGCGCGAGATGGCGTTTCTCAACAAGAACCTGAAGATCACCCTCACCGACGAGCGCGAGCTCGAGCCTCGGGTCGAGGTCTTCCAGTATGCGGGCGGCATCTACGACTTCGTGAAGTACATCAACGAAGGCAAAGAGGTGCTGATATCGAAGCCGATCTACTTCGAAGCGTCCGCTGCGGAAGGAGCCGTCGAAGTCGCCATGCAGTGGAACTCCAGCTACTCGGAGATCACGCTGGCCTTCGCGAACAACATCCACACGCATGAGGGCGGCACACACCTCGATGGGTTCAAGAACGCCATCACCCGCACCATCAACGACTACGCTCGCCGACAGGGAATCCTGAAGGACAAAGACGAAAACCTCTCCGGCGAGGACATCAGAGAAGGTCTCGCCGCGGTCATCTCCGTCAAGCTGCGCGACCCGCAGTTCGAGGGTCAGACCAAGACGAAGCTCGGAAACACCGAGATCCGCGGACTTGTTCAAAGCGCTGTGACGCAGGGACTCGCCGAGTACCTCGAGGAGCACCCCAAGCAGGCGCGCGTCATCTGCACGAAGGCATCGCAGGCGGCCAAGGCACGCGCAGCAGCGCGCAAGGCGCGCGACCTCACCCGCCGAAAAGGGCTGCTCGAGTCATCGACACTTCCCGGAAAGCTCGCAGATTGCTCAATCCGCGACGCCGCGCTCACCGAGATCTACCTGGTAGAGGGCGATTCCGCAGGCGGCTCGGCGAAGCAGGCGCGAGATCGTTCGTTCCAGGCGATTCTCCCGCTGCGAGGCAAGATCCTCAACGTGGAGCGCGCCGGCTTGAGCCGCGCTCTCTCCTCGCTGGAGATTCAGGCGATGATCACGGCGTTCGGCACCAACATCGGCGACGACTTCAACATCGAGTCGGCCCGCTATCACAAGATGATCATCATGACCGACGCCGACGTCGACGGGGCGCACATCCGATGCCTCATCCTCACGTTCTTCTACCGGTTCATGCCTCAGCTCATCGAGCAGGGATACGTGTACATCGCCCAGCCCCCGCTCTACAAGCTGCAGATCGGACGCAAGAGCGAGTACGCATACACCGACGAGCAGCTCCAGCTGATGCTCGGCAAGGTCCCCGAAGGCACCAAGTTCAACATCCAGCGATACAAGGGTCTGGGTGAGATGAACCCCGAGCAGCTGTGGGACACGACGATGGAGCCCTCGAGCCGAACGTTGCTGCAGGTGAGCATGGATGACGCTGTGGCTTCCGAGAAGGTCGTCAGCGACCTGATGGGAGACCTCGTCGAACCGCGAAAGGAATTCATCCAGAAGTACGCGAAGGACGTGCGCTTCCTCGATATCTGATCGTCTGTTCGACGACCATCACGGACAAGACCGCCCGTCAGCACAGTAAGGAGTGTCCCACGTGGCAGAAGATACATCCAGCATAGACCCGAGCGGAACGACCCTTCTCCCGATCGAGCTCGACAAGGAGATGCGCACATCGTTCCTCGCATACTCGATGAGCGTTATCGTCTCGCGCGCACTTCCCGACGTCCGCGACGGGCTGAAGCCTGTCCACCGCCGCATCCTCTACGCGATGCACGAGTCGGGCCTCACCCCCAGCCGGCCTTTCAAGAAGTCCGCGTGGACCGTCGGTGAAGTCATCGGCAAGTACCATCCGCACGGCGACGTCGCTGTCTACGACACGATGGTCCGCATGGCTCAGGACTTCTCGATGAGGGTGCCCTTGGTCGACGGCCACGGAAACTTCGGATCGGTCGACGGCGACTCCGCGGCGGCCATGCGATACACAGAGTCCCGCCTCCAGAAGATCGCGATGGAGCTCCTCCGCGACCTCGACAAGGAGACGGTCGACTTCGGTCCCAACTACGACGAGTCGCTCCAGGAGCCGCTCGTCCTCCCGTCGCGCTACCCGAACCTCCTGGTCAACGGGAGCGCCGGAATCGCGGTCGGTATGGCGACGAACATCCCCCCGCACAACCTCGGCGAGGTCATCGACGCCGTTGTCATGCTCATAGATAACCCCGACTGCACGGTCGACGAACTCATGACCGTTCTCCCCGGACCGGACTTCCCGACCGGAGCGCAGATCATGGGCGGCGAAGGTATCAAGGACGCATACGAGACCGGGCGCGGGTCGCTCACGATTCGCGGAAAGGCCCATATCGAGCAGACCTCGACAGGCCGAACGAGAATCGTCATCAGCGAGATCCCGTACCAGGTGAACAAGTCGAAGCTGGTCATGAAGATCGCGGATCTCGTGCGTGAGAAGAAGCTCACTGAGATCTCGGACCTGCGAGACGAGTCGGACCGCAAGGGTATGCGAGTCGTCATCGAGCTGAAGAACAACTCGATCCCCGAGGTCGTTCTCAACAAGCTCTACAAGCACACGCAGCTCCAGACCGGCTTCGGCATCAACATGCTCTCTCTGGTCGACAACGTGCCGAGGACCCTCTCCCTCAAGGAGATGCTCTTCTACTACGTCGAGCACCAGAAGGACGTCATCGTGCGTCGCACGCGCTACGAGCTGCGCAAGGCCGAGGAGCGGGCCCACATCCTCGAGGGATTGGTCATCGCGCTCGACAACATCGACGAGGTCATCCGCGTCATCAGGGCGTCCGCAGACGACAACGAGGCGCGCGCGTCGCTCATGGAGCGCTTCGGGCTCACCATCATCCAGACCGACGCCATCCTCGAGATGCGTCTCCGCAGGCTCACCGGCCTCGAGCGCGCGAAGATCGAGGGAGAGCTCGCCGAACTGCGCGAGAAGATCATCTGGTACAACAAACTCCTCTCCGACATGGGACTCGTCCTGCAGGTCATCAAGGACGAGCTCGGAGAAATCAGGCAGAAGTTCGCCACCAAGCGCAAGACCTCCCTCTCGGCCGAGAGCAGGGACCTCGATGTCGAGGACCTCATCGCCGAGGAGGACATGGTCGTCACGATCACCCGCTCGGGATACGTGAAGCGCCTGCCCGTCGCCACCTACCGCCAGCAGAAGCGCGGCGGCAAGGGGATGCAGGGCGTGAACCTCAAGGACAACGACTTCGTCGAGCACCTCTTCATCGCCTCGACGCACCACTACGTCCTCTTCTTCTCAACGAAGGGCAAGGTCTACCGCATGAAGGTCCACGAGATCCCGGTCGGTTCGCGCCACGCGCGCGGCACGGCGGTCGTGAACCTGCTTCCGTTCGAGGCGCAGGAGAAGATTGCTGCGGTCATCACCACCAAGGACTTCACCGCAGACGAGTTCCTCATGTTCGCGACGAAGCACGGAATGGTGAAGAAGACGGCCATCCAGGCATACGACCGCTCGAGGCGCGACGGCATCATCGCCATCAGCCTGCGCGACGGCGACGAGCTCATCTCGGTCCGCCGGGTCAGCG
>CAZMJV010000013.1:29273-31274 GCA_964566905.1 uncultured Coriobacteriia bacterium
GTCTACACGATCCAGATGACCGCGAAGAAGGGTCTTCTGGCCTGCATGAAGATCGTCCTGCCGCAGCATGAGCTCATGCTCATCTCCGAGGAGGGCGTGGTCATCCGCGTCAAGGCACAGGACGTCTCCAAGCTGGGACGTTCGACCCAGGGAGTCAAGGTGATGAACGTCTCCGAGAACGATCGGGTCACCGCGATCGCCCGCGTCGCCGCCACGGCGAAGAAGAAGCCGAGAGCGGTTCTGGAGGGTCAGACCTCGCTGCTCGAGGAGGCTCCCGAGGACGAGATGGAAGTCGATCTCGCCGAAGAGCTCGCCGGCGAGGAGTTCGAAGACGACGCCGAGTAGGGCGTGAGGACAAAGTTCAAGGGCGCATCCTGCGGGGTGCGCCCTTCGCGTATGGGAGTTGCATAGTGACGGCACAGCAGCGCATGGAAGGCCTTCAGGCGGTCTTGTTCGACCTCGACGGGACACTCATCGATACCGTCGAGCTCATTCTCGAGTCGTTCCGGTACACGACCAAGACCGTGCTTGGGCGCGAGATCCCCGACGAGGAGCTCATGGAGTTCGTGGGGTGCCCGCTCGTCGTGCAGATGAGGGGATTCGACGAGAGTCGTGCGGACGAGCTCGTCACGGTCTATCGAGAGTACAACGCACTCGTGCACGACCAGCTCATCAAAGGGTACCCCGGGGTCGAGGCATCGCTTGCGGAGCTGCGGCGGAGGGAGATTCCGCTGGGGATCATCACGTCCAAGTCGCACTCCGTCGCGCAAAAGGGGCTCGACCGGTTCGGTTTGGGCGAGTATTTCGATGTGATGGTCGCGTTCGACGACGTCGAGCTTCATAAGCCCGACCCGCACCCGCTTCGCGTCGCCTCCGACATGATGGGGGTCGACCTCTCCGCCTGCATCTATCTGGGAGACAGCCCCCACGACATGACTGCGGCCTTGGCGGGAGACGCGATCGCTGTCGCCGCGCTATGGGGGGCCTTCCCGAGGGAGACGGTTCTGAGACCCGGTCCTCACTACGCGCTCGAGAGGATGCCTCAGCTCCTCGAACTCATTGACGGCAATCTCGATGAATTCGCCGCGGCGCGCTTCTCGTCGCCTGCAAACTAAAGGCAAACGATTACGGAAATGAGAAAGAGCCGGCATCCCGCGGGATGCCGGCTCTCTGTTTGTCTCTCGTCGAACCGGTCAGACGGTGAAGTCCTCGGGCTGTACGGACTCGATGAACTGGTGGAACTCGTCCATCTCGGCCTCCATGCGCCCCTGGGGACTGAACTCGTACGGGAACGAGGAGCTCAGCATCACATCGTCCTCGACGTAGATGGGTGCCTGCACCCGCACGGCCAGTGCGATGGCATCACTTGGGCGTGCATCGACGTAGAGCGTCTCGCCGTCCTTGATCAGGACAATCGAGGCGAAGAACGTCGTGCCTTCGACGCGTGTGATCTCCACTCTGTCGATGGGGGCTCCGGCTGCTTCGAGGAGACCTACGACCAGATCGTGGGTCATGGGGCGCGGATGCTCCGACCCTTCGAGGGCGATTCCGATGGAGGTGGCCTCCGCCGGACCTATCCAGATGGGGAGAACCCTGCTCTTCTTGGTGTCCTCGGCGAAGGGCCTGAGGACGACGACCGACGGAGCGGGGGTGGCCCCCACGACGAGCGTCTCGATGACTACAGGAACCACTTCTCTCACCTCACTCTCACTGTCGTTCTAGTTACTGCTGTATCTACCCGTATTATGCACGTGTTTCTGAGACGCGCCTTAAGTATTCGGCGACCGCATGAATTCACCATACTGAGCGTCAAGCGCGCGTCGTTTGTGCTCAGTGCGTCGCACGGTTTCCCGGGAGAGTTGTGTTCTGAGGCTTGACCGCGAAGGCGCCCCTGTTATATGGTGTGCGGGCGCTTTTTAAGGGCCCATAGCTCAGTTGGCTAGAGCGCACGGCTGATAACCGTGAGGTCACAGGTTCGAATCCTGTTGGGCCCACCATGAA
>CAZMJV010000014.1:0-31148 GCA_964566905.1 uncultured Coriobacteriia bacterium
GGGTGCTTGAACACGGCGCTTGAGAAGGGCGTGCCCGGGGAATGGCACGCGCCGCATGATCCTGCGAAGTGGTTGGATGGCGGAGTGTGGCATCCCGCACATTCGGTTGAAGACGGGTGAACGAACTTCCACGACTCACCAGGTGAGTGGCACAGCGAACATGCGCCGTCCTTGTGGCCGGAAGGCCGGTCGTGGCAGAGAACACATGTGGCGGTCGCGTCGGGATGGCTGAACGTCCACCCGCTCGCCGTGTGACAGGTGGAACACGGTCGTGTGAAGTGCTTTTTCGGCCGCTCATGGCAGGACTCGCAGGTGGAACCCGCCATGTCGTGACAGTTCGAACAGTTCACCTGGACATGGCCGGGAATGGGTTCGCCTTGACCGAGCACGACCTTTCCCCTGCCGTCGAGAGTCGCCTGGACATCGGCGTTGAGAATGCCGGCGCGATCGAGAGCCTTCGCCGTGACCTTGTGGCCGGCAGTGTAGTGACATGCCACGCAATTGCGGCCGCCACGATGTGTTTCATGGTCGAAGTTCTTGATGTCGGGATCGATCTCGCCGTCATGGCAGTGAAGGCATCGCGAGTTCGGGACATCTGCCGTTCCCTGCGGAAACGTTGGATCTCCGGTGAAATGAACCCAGACCTCTTTGAGTGCGACGAACTTGTGCGCGAAATCCGCAATGATGCCTGGATCGACATGGCACTTGATACAGCCGGTCTCACTGTGTGGCCCGGACTTCCACGCCGAATAGTAAGGCGTCATCTCATGACAGGAATTGCAGAAGGCCGATCTGCTCGTATACACCGAGGCGGCCGCATAGAGGGCGAGGATCCCCAGGAGAATCGAGATTGACACTATCCAGAACTTGCGTGTCCTCCAGATATGCACAGCGCCCTCCTTGAAGGTGGTTGCACCTCGGCATACATCGGGTCGACATCGACGGGATAGATAACATCGCTGACAACGCTGTGGATCGCTAGAGTCCCATTATTGCAAATATCACCAGCGCAACAGCGCTTCCTCCCATAAGAATCGTGACCACCCATCCCCAAACGTTTACCCATCGAGGACTCGTGAACCGTCCCATAATCAAACGGTCGCGACCGATCTTGAAGATGAAGAACATCAGAATCGGGGCAATCGACCCGTTGACGATAGCCGCGTAGTACAACGCCTTGATTGGATTGACGCCGATGAAGTTCAACGCCATCCCCGCCAGCATTGAGATGATGATCACCGCATAGAAGCGTCGTGCGTCGTGAAAGTGCTTGCTCAGCCCCTCGCGCCAGACGAACAACTCAGCGACCGCGTATGCGGAGGAGCCGGCCAACACCGGCACCGCCAAAAGTCCGACTCCGAAGATCCCCACAGTGAAGAGCAGCGACGCGAGATCCCCGGCTAAGGGCCTAAGCGCGAGCGCAGCCTTCTGGGCCGAGTCGATCTCGGTGATGCCGTTGTCATGCAAGACGAAGGCTGTGGTCACCACTATGACCAGGAAGACCAGGTTCGCCAGAACCATGCCGGAATAGGTGTCTTTGCGAGTCTCCTCCAGCTCGCGCGCTATCGCCGCGCGATGGAAATCACCGAGCTGGCCCGCATCTCGGGTCTGCTCGACCTCCTCCGATGTCTGCCAGAAGAACAGATACGGGGTGATCGTGGTGCCCATGACGGCCACCATGGCGGCGAGAAACGCCGTGTCCAAGCGGATCGTCGGCAGCGCGAGGCTTCTGAGAACGGAGATCCAGTCAGGTTTGATGATGAGACATGTGACGATATAGGCACCGAGGGAGATGGTCAGCCATTTGAGGATCCGCGCGTAACGATGATACGGAACGAAAACCTCCAGGCTCAGCATCAGGAGTGTCAGGCCAACGACGGCGACCTCGTAGCCGATCGGCACCAGTAGCCTCAGGGAAGCGGCCATCGCGCCGATATCTGCTCCGATGTTCACCGTATTCGCAACGAGGAGAAGTGTGACGAGCGGATAGAGGACGCGCTTGCCGAAACGTTCTCCGATGACATGGGCCAGACCTTGTTGGGTCACGACCCCGATCCTTGCCACAGTCTCCTGAACCGCGATCATCATCGGCAGCAGGTATACAGCGAGCCACGAGAGCCCGAGCCCGTAAGCGGCACCCACTGCTGAATACGTGCCGATGCCCGAGGGGTCGTTGTCCGAGGCGCCGGTTATCAGTCCAGGCCCGAGCGTCCTCAGATACGAGGCGTGGTGCGCCCGCGTGACCTTCTCGGGCTGTGCCAGATATTCATCGATCGCCTCTTTTGAGATCAGCAACCTCTCACAGTTGAGTTCGGCGTCAACGGCACCCGTCCGGATAAGGTACGCCAACTTACGAACCGGCATCCCAAACTCCCTGGAAGCGTCCTTCAATGTGAGAAGCTCGGGCATCATCCATCGCCTGACCGAGCGACGATTCCGACGACGATCCCGAGCCCCATCAAACGGGTCTCCAGGATAGTAAGTCCCGCCTCTCTCACAATGTCCTCGAGGCTACGGCGTCCGTGAAAACGACGTGTTGTCTCGGTGAGTCTTCGATAGAGCTCTCTGCGCCCTGAGATCGCTGAAGCGATCGGCGGGAGGATCCTGAAGAAATAAAACGAAGCCAGTCGAGACAGCAATCCACCGGTGGGCTCGGCGAACTCCATGACGACGAATCGCCCACCGTCCGCGAGTTGCGTCGCAAGTCCTCGCAGCACCGTCGCGGGATCGTCCAAATATCTCACACCGAAGACCATCGTGATCGAGTCGAAAGGGGCCCCGGGGATGACGAGCTGGGGCGCGGTGAGGTCCGAGAGCACGCAGTCGACCTTCACGCCACGCGCTCGAGCACGACGGGCCGCCACCGCGAGCATTCCCGGACTGATGTCGGCGAGTGTCACGTCGGCGCCCAGCTCCGCCATCCTCAAACCCACGAGACCGGTGCCCGCGAATGCGTCGAGCACATGCGCCTCCGGTCGGCTGACCGCCTCGCGCGCCACCCAGTCGCGCCAGCGTGAATCGAGGCCGAGACTGATGATCGTGTTCACCCGGTCGTACGTCTCCGCATTGGCATCGAACAACTCGCGGACATCGGGCTCATCTGTCGCTGTAGCACTGCGCGAGCCGCTCACAGTCGCACCGTTTCCTGAACGAGGATCAGAATCGGCAACATGATTGCGGGAAGCAGGCTCGCGCGATTGAAGAACGAGGCAGCCTGTTCCCCTGTGGGATTGCGCACAAGAGCGACCGCCGGAAGCACAACGATCCAGAGCGCGGCGCCTATGCAGAACACCACACCCACAGGGGGCATGGGAAGCAGGACGATGGTTCCTGTCATGAGAAGTGCGCCGGTCAACGTGGCCTTTGCAGAGACACGCGCGCCGAACACGGTCGCCACCGTACGGATCCGAGTCCGACTGTCGACGGTAAGGTCCGATAGATCGTTGGGGAGGTTGCGGCCTGCGATCTCCCAGAGCGCGAGGAAGAGGAAGAATGGCACCGCTCCCCTGCCGAGGGGCGCGACTGCGATCCAGCCGGCCAGTCCGCCGACACCCACCATGGCACCCGATATCAGGGTCTTCGTCCATGTGACCGATCGCAAGGCACAGTAGACGACCTCAAGGGCTACGGCGAGTCCGAACAACAGGAGACAAAGCGGCGAGAGAAGATAGGCGCAGGTCATACTGACCGCCGCAAGACAGCCGGCCCAAACGATCGATGCCTTCAGCGAGATGTCCCCGCGGGCGAGTGGATGTCGCGAGAAAGCGGTGTCCAGGTCGAATCCCTCAAACGTGCCCTTGCCCGCCAGAAGGGCATCGGAGTCGACGCGATGATCGAGTATATCGTTCAGAGAGAACACGGCGAGGAACCCGCTTCCTGCGGCAACGAGGCCAAGGAGCGACGTCCTCAGAGAAGGAAGCCCGCCGAGGGCCAGGACGGCACCCAGCGCAGGTTGAGCGACGGACAGCAGAGCCTGCCGGATACGAGAGAGGTCCATTATCGCGGCCAGCAACCGCCCGTGACTCCGCGAGACCGCTGCGTTCGCATATTCGGGCACCGGCACACCGCCTTCGCCTACGTCCGTCCACCTCTGTGAGCCAAGACCGCTGAGCTGGAGGCTCTGAACCTAATTGTTCCCAGTGTGCGCCGAAATACCTTCGGGTGTAGCGGATATGTGTGAAACCGGATTTCGGTGATCGCGTCTAGTCTCGGTCCGAACGGATAGCGATCGTGGCGGTGCATACGTTCACGCCACCGGTGCGATACGTGCTGCATCCCCAAAACTGGCCGTAAGAGCCGGTTCTCTTCACCATCGCTGCCCCGCACTTCGGGCAGACAGGCGATGTATGGGTGCAGCCCTCGCTCGCACAAACGCGCATGCCAGCCTTTCGCACCATCGCATTACCGCACGTCGGACAGGCCGGCTCCTTGTAGTCGCAATAAGGATATCTATTACATCCGATGAATGAGCCGTACGGGCCCTTCCGCGTGATGAGGGCTCCGGTTACACATCGAGGACAGGAGACGAGCGGGACATGGGTCGCCGCCCCATGCTGGTCTCGGAACTCATCAGAGCAAACGTCGTAGGTGGCTGTCCCTCCGCCGTCACGTGCCACGAGCTCCTTGATGAAGGATGAGGCGACAGTGGGCTCATACACCAAGTAGACACGATGTCGGGCTCTCGTGAGTGCGACGTAAAGCAGCCTTCTTTCCTCCGCGAAGCGATACTGCTCCTTCGGCGGAAGAAGCAGTTCCATCAGAGGCTCCGCCGGCTTCTCCGAGGGGAAGCCGCTTCGACCCATCTCGACACCCAGCACGATCACGTAGTCTGCCTCGCACCCTTTAGCAGCATGAATCGTCATGAATTCGACTCCCAGCGCGGGGAAGTCGGTCTTCAGCCGTCCCCTCTCAGCCGGGTTCTTCCACTGCTCGAAGGTCGCGTTGTATCTTCCAAGCACGTGGACCGTCGCATGGACGGCATTCGCTCGCTCGCGTCGGCGATCGATGGACTTGAGGGCGAGCCTCAGGCCTATACCGTCGTCCGAGGTCGGCAGCAGCGAAACACACGCTTCGTCGACGATCGTTCCAGACTGGATGTCCTTCTTGATCTGGCTCGGGTTACGTAGGACGAATTTTGCCGACACCTCCCCTATTCGATTGTTGAAACGAAACGTCTTGTCGAGGGAAGTGGTCGCTGTTGGACCGAATGTCGATTCGAACTCGCGCGTGAACGTGATGTCACTTCCGCTGAACCGATAGATAGACTGCCAGTCATCTCCCACCGCGAAAAAGACGGACTCCGGATCCTGATCGAGCAGGGCGCGAATCAGGCGGACGCGAGATGCGCTGATGTCCTGGAACTCGTCGACCATGATGTGACGATAGGGGGAACGGTAGGTACCCGAGCGAACGTGTTCCGTCGCTCGCTTGATCATGTCTCCGAAGTCGATCTCCCCATGGCTGGCGAGATCCTTCTGATACGCCACGAAGATCGGCGCGAACAGAGCGAAGAAGAGGCAGAAGCGCTCCGGGTCCTCTCTCTGAGATCCGAGAACCTGGACCTCCTCGAAGCTCTTGTCCGATTGTTTCAGCAGAGTTAGAAAGTCGCCGATCGGTTTGGTCACATAGGTGAGATCGCCTTTCTTGCGAAGCTCCTGCAACAGCTCGGCCATCGGACGCGGTCTAAATTCGACTCCCTCTGCTGCGAGCATGGCTTCCAGGCACTGCTCCAGGACACCGTCGTTTCGCATGTGCGACCGCGTCTCCAGCAGTTTCGTTCCGTATGTGCGATGTATTTCGCGCTTCCACTCGACGCCCGCTTCGTAATCCTTCCACCCGGGAGGCGCTTTGAGTGCGCCCCCCAAGGCGAAGTGCTCGATGTAGATCCCGTAGGCGGGCAGATAGAAATCGGGCAGGTACGCCCGGTGCGATGCATCCGCCAAGTCGCCTGAGTGCGAATCGGTCGACTCCGGAACGGGAATCATGTATTTACTCTCGTAGAGATAGTCGATACCGTTCATGTGCAGGAAGTTCGCAACGAGAACCTCCTCGTAGCTTTTCACCAGCTCACCCTTGAGCGTTCGCATCTCATGGGTGCGGACATACTCCAGATACTCCTGCTCGGAATTGAAGTCGAAGGGGTTGCGATAGGGATATCTGCGGTTGGCGCACCATTCGACGACAAAGGTCACGTAGTCGGGATCCGAACACTCGTGTTTGAGTCGCGTATCGATGAATCGCTCGAGGGCGAAGGAGTCCTCGGCGAGAACCGAGAGTGTGGGCCGTTTCCCTTCGGCAAGACCGATGATCTCGAGGCCGAGCGCATGAAACGTCTTCGCAGTCGGGATGCTGGTATTCCCGAACATCCCGAGCCGCTGGCCCATTCGCTGCTGCATCTCGTCAGCGGCCTTTTTGCCGTAGGCGAGCATCAGAATCTGCTCGGACGGAGCCTTTCCAGACGCAAGCAAGTATCCAGCTCGGCCCATCATGGTCGACGTCTTACCCGTGCCTGCTCCGGCGAGCACGAGGTTGTTATCTTCTTGGGAAACGCAGGCCTTCCGTTGCATCGCGGTGAGAGGTTGGCGCTCGATCGTGTCAAAAAGCGAGCCAAACGCCTCAACTTGAGCTGCAACATAGCGTGAATTCGCCGACGCGAGCTGAGCCTTATGGTTTCTGACGAAGTCGGACAACGTGTGCATCATTGTCCGTTGTTCCTCGGTTGCGTACAGGTCCCAGAGCACTCCTCTTCGAACGGAGCAGATGTCTCGTGCGGCCTGCAGGACGGGACGCACCCGCGATGCGCGGGCGTATTCATTCGCAGTGAGAAGATACGTCACCTGTGAGGACACTCGGCGCATCTCGTCGTGTTCGCTCACTAGTCGCTGACGGACACGAACCTCTAGTTCGCTGTTTACCGCAGCCGCAAACGACGTGAGCGATTCCGTGGGAAATCCGCGAAATACCCGATCACCCGCGGTCGTCTCCACCACGAGTCGCGCCCAGGCAAGTCCGCGGACCACTTTCGCCGGGGACACAATGCTGCCGATCTCCACGATCGGATGCGGTTGGCCCTCATACGTGAGGCCATCATTCTCGAGTCGAAGACATCCGTCAGCCTTGCCGAAGACAAGTCGTGACACCGTCTGCCTCTTGACACTCGGGACACTCAACTGAAATCTCCTCTATCGGACATGTATGCCGTCGATTGAAATCGAGATGGACGGAGGGCTCCCATCAGTCGATCGGGACGACCTGGCGACATTTCGGGTAGTGAGGGCACCCGAAGAATCGAGAGCCCTTGGTGTCTCCGCGGCCGGATGTCCTCGGAACCATCGGAACGCCGCATTTTGGACACTGCGGCACCGAAGGGAGTGCCATCGACTCGATGTCAGGGAGAGGCTCGACGAGTCGTTCACGCCCGATGTAGGGTGCGACCATCGCGACAAGCTCGGGGACACTGTATCCGGTTCGTGCGGGAACATGACGAAGTGGCAGACCTGCGACAGAGAACACTCCGTCAACGAAGGCGTCTCTCTCCTGCCTGTCGGGTCGCGAATGGCTCGAATCATCCAGCTCGATCCCGAGCACGGGCTTCATCGTGCCGGGTTCACAGAGAAGGAAATCGAGATGCTTTTGGGAGATTCGACTGCGTGCGCCCGTATTCTCGTTCGGGCGTGTCACGAAAAAGATATCGGCGAGGTTCACCTTGGGGCAGACCACAAGACGAGACTCAAGCGCGACCGTCAAGACGTCGTGAAAGGACTTCTCTGCAGGTGACAGGAAATCGTCCCGCAGTCGATAGGGCAGCGCCTCGCTACGCTGCGCCTCGGGCTTCTGCACTGCTCTCCCACCTTCTCGTCCAAGTCCGAACAACGCACCGAGGCAACCCGGATTGCCATTACCTGTAGAAGCCATGCATCTCCTATCGTCGAATCCGAAATCGATCGCTCATCCACAAAGCAACCTTGCTACGTCCCCGGCGGGGATGGCAAGGCTGGGAGCGTCCAGCATACAGGCACAATCTGACAGATACCAAATGGGTATATTGCCCGAGGGGTCGGAATCGTCGAAAGGACGTGCGGAATGGGCAAGCGGATACTCGTCGGGTACGCGACACGAACCGATTCGACCAAAGGGGTCGCCGAGGCGGTCGGCAGCACCCTCTCGACCCGCGGGTTCGATGTCGATGTGAAGCCGCTTTCGGAGAATCCCAAGGTCGCCGACTACGACGCGGTGGTTCTCGGAAGCGCGGTCAACGGCGGCGCGTGGCTCCCTCCGGCTGTCGAATACGTCCAAGCGAACAGCGCCGCACTCAACAACGTTCCCACCGCGGTCTTCTGCGTCCATATCATGAACACGGCCGACGACGAGAAGAGTCGCAAAAAGCGCCTCGCCTACCTCGCTCCGATACGTGACCTGATCAGCCCTCGAGACGAAGCGTACTTCTCAGGAGTGGGACCCGACAAAGGCACGTCATTCGTTATGCGGTGGGCGTTTCGCGCTTTCGGCGGCGGAGGCGAGGGCGACTGTCGCGATTGGGAGAAGATCGACGCGTGGGCTGCTCAGCTCGAGCTCTGATCGAGGTGCTGGCCGCTAGGCGTAGTCTTCCTTTTCCCCGATCGTCGGTGCTTGTACCGCGGGATCTGATGAGCTCGGCTGGCGGCCCGATCGCAGAACCGACAGACCGAACCCGCAGGCGATCAATGCGGCGACGCCGCCGAGGACGATTCCCCAGCGCGGGCCGGCGTTCTGGCTGACCCAACCGACCACAGGCGCGCCTATCAAGGTCGATCCCAGGAAGGCGACCGTCCACAGAGCCATGACCCTCCCCCGCATCTCGGGTGCCGCCTCGAGCTGAAGGATCGTGTTCGACAGCGACGTGAACGCGATGGAGAAGGCCCCCACGACCACCATCCCCGCTGCGGCCCAAACGAGGGCCGGTGCCAGAGCGACGAGAAGGACGGACACGCCGAACAGGAGCGATGCGATCGTCAGTCCGGCAACCGTCGCTCGACGTCGTCCCGCGATCGCGAGGCCGCCCAAGACTGCACCCGCACCCATCGAACTGGTGAGGAGCGCGTAGCTGTCTGCGGCACCGTGGAACGTGTATCGCGCGAGCAGCGGCAGCGTCACGGGGAACTCATAGGTCAGCATCCCGACGATCGACATCATGACAAGCACCACCACGATGACGGGAGTGTCCCTGACGTAGCGGAAACCTTCGAGGAGCTGGCCCTTCGCCGCTTGCACACGCACCCCCCGATGAAGATCGGACGAGGACATGAGGATCAGGCACACGAGTGTGGCCATGAACGAGAATCCGTTGAACAGGAAACAGGGTGCAAGTCCGATTTTGGCGATCAGGATTCCAGCTACCGCCGGACCCACCACGCGGCTCATGTTGATCTCGAGAGAGTTGAGCGTGACCGCGTTCTTCAACTCGCGAGGTCCCACGAGTTCATGCACGAACGACTGCCTGGTCGGGTTGTCGATAGCGTTGATGAGACCGAGGCAGAACGCAAAAACGAACACCATCCAGATTCTGATGGCTCCCGTGGCGACCAGAGTTCCAAGCGCAAGAGCGAGCACCGCCGATGCGGACTGAGTGACAAGGAGTATCCGACGTTTCGAAAACCGGTCGGCAAGCAGCCCGCCATACGGGGCCAGGGCGAACACGGGCAGGAACTGAAGTGCGGAGACGATTCCGAGAAGGGCGCCGGAGTGGGTCAACTCCAATACGAGCCACGACTGGGCGATGGTCTGCATCCATGTGCCGGAGAGCGATATTCCCTGCCCGATGAAATAGAGACGGTAGTTTCGCTGTCTCAACGAGGAGAACGTCGTCCGCAGATAGTGCCTCAGGTGGGAGAAGGTTCCGCGACTCTTTTTCAGGTGCACGCTGATAGTCAGCTGCCTTTCCGTGTAATGGCTGGAACTGCCGAGGCGGCCGCGGAGATTCCACTCGCGGCCTGCTCTCTGTAACCAAGTTACCACGGTGGATGTTTCGGTCAGGCAACCGTACGGTATCGGACTCGCGGCGGCCGCAGCGCCGAGCGTTTCCCGGAGCAGGTCTCGCGAAACGAAACGGGACACCCGAAGGTGTCCCGTCCCAACAGCAAGATGAAGCTGGTACTACAGGATTGCCTCGCCTTTGGTGGTCGGAGCGACCCAACCCTTAGGCGCGGGCACGTTGTGGCAGTTGTTGCAGAAGAGCGACGACTTATCGTGCATCGAGTGACAGTTGTAGCAGGGCATCTCACCATGACGCGAGTCGTGGGGGTTGAAGCCCTTCTTGCCGCCGAAGTCCACGGTCGCTGCGATGATCTTCTCCTCCGAGTGACACTCGAAGCAGAACTCCTTGGTCGCGAACTTGCGGGTCTCGAGCTTCGAAGAGAAGTCTCCGCTTACCCAGGAAGTAGCCTCTTTCAGCTGCTGGTCCATGGTGGGCTCGTGACAGTCGAGACATGAGAGCTTTGCGCTGCCCTCGGAGTGCTTGGTGATGAGAAGGGTCTCGTCGGTGCTCTGATAACCCTTCACGTAGGAGTCCATGGGGCTGTGACAGATGGCGTTGCAGAAGCCCGGGGTCTCGTGCCATGCCAAGCCGCCAACGACGGCGATGACGAGGATGACCGCTACGATTCCCAGCGTGACATACAGCCTCTTGCGATTCTTAGGAGCACCGCCCTGCTCGGGCGCCGATCCTGGTGTGACTTCACTCATAGTTCATTCTCCCTTGAGACGTTTCGGAATGTTCGTCGAACCGGATCCGCTACAGGCTGGCGACGTGCTTGCCGACCACATAGCCGAACGTGTAGCAGCGGCCGAGCGAAAGTCCCGGCAAGGTCATCGGGTAGTCGACGCCGCCGTAGAAGTTGCCTGCCTGGTTGCCGATGGCGAACAGGCCGTCGATGGGCTTGCCGTCGGCGTCGAGACACTGGCTGTCCTCGTTGACGATGAGGCCGCCGAGAACCGCGGAGAGGCGAAGCTTGCGGTGGATGCCGTAGAACGGAGCCTGCAGGACCGGCGGAAGCATGGTGACAGACTTGCCGAAGTCGTCGTCGCTGCCCTTGGCGACCAGCTCGTTGTAGCGGTCGACCGTCTCCTTGAGCTTCGCGGGATCGATGTCGAGCTTGACTGCGAGCTCTTCGATGGTGTCGGCCTTGTAGGTGCCGATGAAGCTCTCGAAGACGCCCTTGTGCTCGATGTCCTCCTCAGGCATGTAGTTCTTGAGACCCTCCGGCGGAATCGCCTTGCCGGGCCAACCTGCGCCGACCTGGGTCATGTAGTTGGAGTCGAAGATCTGCGCGTACATACCGGTGTTCTCGGACTGACGCAGATAGTTGTTGAGGATGGACATCTCGGCGGTCTCGTTGACGAAACGCTCGCCGTTCTGGTTGACCGCGAGGAACGGCATGTCGCACATGGTGGCGGGGCCGGCGTCGAAGTCGTGGAGCATCTTGGAGTGGGTGGTGTCCTCGAGGACCGCACCCGCCCAGAATCCCATCAGGTGGCCGTCGCCGGTCTTGTTGATCTGCTTGCGAGTGAAGTTCTTGGCGTCGGGGATGAAGTAATCGCACATCGCCTTGTTGTTCTGGTAGTCGCCGGCCGCGAGGATGACGCCCTTCTTGGCCATGAACTTGACATAGGAACCGTCGGCGGACTTGGCGATGACGCCGGTGACGCGGCCGGTCTTGTCCTTGACCAGCTGAACGGCGGGTGTGCTGTAGAAGAACTCGACGCCCTCCTTCTCCGCAACCTTCGCCATGTCCCTCATGCCGTCACCGGTGGTGTAGGGCTTGGGACCCATGAACGACGTGACGAGCTGCAGGGGGTAACCGTTGACCATGGCAAGGTAGGGAGCCTGCTTGTTGCCCTGATCCTCAGCCTGTCCGCCGGCCTCCGTGACCTTGGAGATGACCCACTTGACGGCTTCTCCGCCGTTCTCGGCCCAGACCTTGATCAGCTTGGGGTTCGAGCGGTGACCGCAGTCCTTGATGAGACGTGCCTGGATCGCGGCGACGGCAGCAGGATGGCTCTTGGCGAGGTCGATTCCCGAACCGGTGTTGCCCTGGGAGATGACCGTGTCCTCCTTCTGGAGAACCGCAACCTTCGCGCCGGCCTCGACGGCCGAGGTTGCCGCAGGCACGCCCGAGGCGCCCGCTCCGACTACGACCACGTCGTAGGTCTTGGTCTCCTTGATCTGGGCGTCGGTGATGGGCTCCGGCTTGACGAGGAACTTCAGCTCCGCGTTGCCGTCGCTGCTCATACCGTAGATGGCGCCGTCCTCATCGGACTCGGACCCTTCGGCGCTCGGCGAACCGCAACCCGCCAGACCGAGTACGCTCGCGCCCGCTGCTACCAGCGCCGCGCGGGTGATGAAGCTACGACGAGAGATGCCGTTCTTGAGCGCATTCTCCGTGTACTCATCCATGACGTTCTCCTTTCCCATTCGATCACTCTGTGGCATGTACACTCCTTTTCCCGCTCCAACAGGTACAACCCGACGCCTGGATCACCCTCTGAGGCTCGTGCCGATACGACCGGGCTGGGCCGAGTCACACACGGGCGGTCTCGACGTTCGATTGCGTCATGGAAAATCTACATTCGGGGGTTCGGGCGGGATATTGTCCTCGAATCGAAACGGGGTTGAAATGTGTAAACCCCCGTATAACCCCTGCCTCCAAGGAGTGCAGGATTGAATCTTCGGTGTAGACTTCGTACCGGACGATTCGAACCCGAGGAGCGCATCAGCGATGAGCACAGTGGATGATTTGGAGACACGTCGGGAGCGGCCCTCGGCCCCCGATATCGACAAAGTGGTCTCGTGGGGACGCGAACTCCTCGCACGGATCCCCAAGGTGCCGATCTTCTTTCTCGGGGTCGCCTTCTACCGCGCGTGGATCGAGCTGGTGTATGTACGCCCCATGCTCGACTTCCCTACGTGGAGAGTCGCGGGACACGACGTGTTCGACTTCGCGATGCTCATCACGCTGTTGGCCTGTGCGCTTGTCGCGCGCAGACTCATACCGCTCTCGGAGAAACTATGGGTCCGCTACGGCGCAGGACTGCTCATGGTTGCAGGCACCATCTCGAGCTACTACTCGCTGAGCAGTCCCCAGGTCGCGACCTGGGCGTCCTACCCCGGCACGATCGCTGCAGGAGTCGGAACCGCTCTGATCATCTTGCTTTGGTCGGAGTTCTACGGCTGTCTCAACACCGCGAGGGTCGCGCTCTATTATTCGTCGTCGCTACTCTTCAGCGCGTTCATCGTGTTCCTGATGAAGGGCTTCGTGTTCGATTACGCAGCCGTCTTCACCACGCTGCTGCCCGTCATCTCGCTGATCTGCCTGTCGATGAGTTACAGCTCGATTCCCGACGAGGACCGTCCCAAGCGCACGTGGGGCCGCTTCTCGTTCCCGTGGAAACCGATGGCGCTCATGGCGGTGTATGCGTTCGCGTATGGCATGCGCGAGAGTGCGATCTACGTCGAGTCGGGTCCTCACTCCTCGTGGGGCGTGATCCTTGCCTCCGCTCTCATCATCGCCGGCGTCGTGTCGCAGAGCGAGCGCTTCGATTTCTCACTGATCTATCGCACCGCCTTCCCCGTGATGGTCGGAGGCCTTCTTATCATTCCGCTCTTCACGGACGTGGGTTCGCACATCTCGAACATATCGGTTTCCGCGAGCTATGCGGCGTTCTCCGTCATCATCATGATCATCCTCAGCAACATCTCGTACCGCTACGGAGTCGGCGCCGTCTGGCTTTTCGGTATCGAGCGCGGCCTGCGCGCACTCGTCATGTGGCTCGGACGCATGACTACCACGAGCCTTGCCGCGAGTGGATTGTCCTCGGGTGTTCAGTCGTCGCTCGTGACCTCGGCAGTGGTATTGCTGGTGATGGTGTGCACCCTTCTGTTCCTCTCGGAGAAGGAGCTCTCCTCGCCGTGGGGAGTGACGCTCCTGGGTGACGACGCGTCCGACGATCAGCTGCGTGAGAAGAGCAGGCTTGCCGCCCTGAGCTCGACGCTCATCGCCGACTACCAGCTCTCTCCCCGCGAAGCCGAAGTCCTTCAACTCCTCAGCCAGAAGAAGACGGTCTGCGAGATCAAAGACGAGCTCTTCATCTCCCAGGGAACCGCCAAAGCGCATATCGCGCATATCTACCGGAAGATGGACCTTCACACGCGCGAGGAGCTCTACGAACTCCTCGGTATCATGTAGAACGATCGAATCTCACAGAGACGCAAAAAGGGCACCCGCGGGTGCCCTTTCTATTGGAGAAGGTCGATATGAGGTTCGGCGTCGCCGAATCGAGCATCCGACGATGAGAGTCGCTAGGCCTTCTTGACGAATTCGGACTTCAGCGAGATGGCGCCCACGCCGTCGACCTTGCAGTCGATGTTGTGGTCCCCCTCGACGAGTCGGATGTTACGCACCTTGGTCCCCACCTTCACGACCGATGAGGTGCCCTTGATCTTGAGGTCCTTGATCATGGTGACGTCGTCTCCGTCGCTGAGCACGTTTCCGTGGGCGTCTCGGACGGTGAGCCCGCCTTCGGCATCCTCCGTCTCGGCCATCGCCCATTCATGTGCACACTCAGGGCAGACGAAGAGACAACCGTCCTCGTAGACGTAGAGGGAACCGCATGCGGGACAAGGGGGTATGTTGCTCAAGGTGACGCTCCTTAGTGTTGTGGGGGGTGCAAATGTTAACACACGCCGCGAGGGTGGAAGTGAGAGCCTAACTGACTGCCGCCCTGAACGGAGACGGGACACCCGAGGGTGTCCCGTTCCATTTGTACAAGGTCGAAAGCGGGCTAGAGTATCGCCTCGCCTTTGGTGGTCGGTGCGACCCAACCCTTGGGCGCCTGCACGTTGTGACAGTTGTCGCAGAAGAGACTCGACTTGTTGTGCATGGAGTGGCAGTTGTAGCACGGCATCTCTCCGTGGCGCGAGTTATGAGGATTGAAGCCCTGTTTTCCGCCATAGTTCTCGGTCGCAGCGATGATCTTCTCCACATCGTGGCACCCGGAACGTGCGCAGAAATCCTTGGTGGCGTACTTGCGCACGGCGAGGGGGTCGGTGAAGTCTCCCGATATCCAGTGGGTTGCCTCCATCACCTGTTGGTCCAGCGTCGGTATGTGACAGTCCAGGCACTCGAGCTTGGGGCTTCCCTTAGCGTGCGTGGTAATGAGGAGGCTCTCGTCACCGCTCTCGAACCCCTTGAGATACGGGTCCATGGGGCTGTGACAGATCGCACCGCAGAACCCCGGGGTCTCGTGCCAGAACCAGCCGGCGACTCCAACGATGACCAGAATCAGGACGATGATCCCGAAGGTCATCCAACCTCGTCTACCCGACCTCTTGGGCGGTCGGCCCTGCTCGGTCGTCTCCGCTCCCCTATTGTCTGCGTTCATGATCGTCTCCCTTGTGACGAGTCGCGTGTTCTACGAGCCCTCCGCCTACAGGCCAGCGACATATGAGCCGGTGAGATAGCCGAACGTGTAGCAACGCCCCAGCGAGAGCCCGAACACCGTGAGGGGATAATCGACGCCGCCGTAGAAGCCACCTGCCTGGTTGCCGAGGGCGAACAGGCCGGGAATCGGCTTGCCGTCGGCATCGACGCACTGGCTGTTCTCATCGACCACGAGACCGGTGCAGCAGGCCGACAGACGCAACTTGCGGTGGATTCCGTAGAACGGAGGCGTATCGACCGGATGGAGCACCTCTTTGGGCTTGCCAAAGTCGGTGTCCTTGCCCGATGCGACGACCTCGTTGTACCGCTTGACGGTCGCCACGAACGTCGCGGGATCGATCTCGAGCTTGGCCGCAAGATCCTCGAGCGTGTCGGCCTTGTAGGTTCCGATGAAGCTCTCGAAGACGCCTTTGTGCTCGATCTTCTCCTCAGGCATGTAGTTCTTCAGGCCCTCAGGGGGCACCAGTCTGCCCGGCCAGCCCGGGCCGACAGCTTGGGTCATGTAGTTCGCGTCGAAGATCTGCGCGTACATACCTGTGTTCTCGGCCTGGCGGAGGTAGTTGTTGATAATGGACATCTCGGCGGCCTCGTTCACGAAGCGCTCGCCCTTCTGGTTTACGGCCAGGAACGGCATGTCGCACATCGAGGCGGGCCCTGCGTCGAAGTCGTGGAGCATCTTGGTGTGGACGATGTCCTCGATGACCGCGCCGGCCCAGTAGCCCATGATCAGACCGTCGCCGGTCTTGTTGATCTGCTTGCGGGTGAAGTTCTTCACATCGGGGATGAAGTAGTCACTCATCTCCTTGTTGTTCTGATAATCGCCGCAAGCGAGGATGACACCCTTGCTCGCGTTGAACTTGATGTAGGAGCCGTCAGCTGCCTTGCCGATCACGCCCGTAACCCTATCTGCGTCGTCCTTAACCAACTGGACGGCAGGCGTGCTGTAGAAGAACTCGACGCCTTCCTTCGCCGCCACATCGGCCAACGCCCGAATCCCGTCTCCCGTGGTGTAGGGCTTGGGGCCGAAGAAGGAGGTCACGTAGCTCATGGGATAGCCGTTTACCGTAAGGATGGCACCCTGCTGCAGGTTGCCCTGGTCGATGACCTGGGCACCCCCCTCTTTCGCCTTGTTGATGACCCATGTGACCGCCTCGCCCGAATTCATGGCCCATTTCTCGATGAGCTTCGGGTGGGCGCGATGGGCGCTGTCCTTGATGAGGCGAGCGGAGAGGGCTGCGATGCCCGCAGGATCGCTCTTCGCGAGGTCGATTCCCGTCCCGGAGTTTCCTTGCGAGATCGCCACGTTCTCCTTCTGGAGAACCGCGACCTTGGCTCCGGCCTCGAGCGCCGAGAGTGCGGCCGGAACGCCCGCCGCGCCGGCTCCAACCACAACGACCTCGAAATCCTTGGTTTCCTTGATCTGCGCGTCGGTGATCGGGTCAGGCTTGACAAGGAACTTCAGCACGGCCCCGCCGTCACTGCTCGTGCCGTACACGACCCCGTCTTCCAAGGCCTCCGCCTCAGCCTTCGGAGAACCGCAGCCGGTAAGCCCGACCATTCCTGCCCCCGCCGCGGCCAATGCAGCTCCTGTGATGAAGCTGCGACGTGAGATTCCATTGCTAAGCGCACGCTCGATGTAGTCGTCCATGTTGACTCCTTTCACCTACCTCCATTCTTTCCCCCCATCACGTTTCCATAATCCGAGTGCAAACGAGGGGCCGCCTCGAAAGGCGACCCCGGGTAAAGCAAGTTCCTGACCGGCTGCGCCAGACGGCGCTACTCCGAAGCTAGGGAGTCACGGGAATCGCAATCGACGCCGTGTCGCCCGCGGCATTGTGAGCGACGACGCGGTAGAGGTAGCCCTGACCGGAGACCGCTGTGGTGTCCACATACGATGTCGCATTGGCCAGCGCTTTCCCGATCTGGACGAAGGTTTCCGGCGTCGCAACGTCAGCGCGCTCGATTCGGAACTCGATCTCGTTCGTCGGGTTACCCCAGGTGGCGGGATCCGATACCGGCGTGCCGTCCGTCCATGTGAGTCCAACGCCCCCGACTGCTGGCGAGTAGTTGACCACAGGGGCCTGCGCCAACTCTCTGGACACATTGGCGACGACCGGTCGCATCATCTCCATCTCCTCATGGCTGAGGATGTGGCAGTGCCACATGTACTCCCACCTGAAGTTGACGATCGCGTTCGTAGTGACCGGGTTGAGCGGCTGTCCCGTCAGGGGATCGATGCTCGTGAACCCTTCGGTCGAATCGGCCGGCATGGTCGGATTCAGACGTCGGATGCTGTCGGGCACGCCGAACGGGATGTTGGGTCGGACCGGTCGCAGCGCCACGATGGTGTCCTCAAGCGGGCTGACCCTGACCGTCTCCTTCCATCCGAGCTCGTTGTCGTCAGGCGGCCTCACCCCGTTGTCCCATCCGACTCGGTTGACGAGTTGGACGTCGAAGAGGTGGAAGTGGATCGGGTGGGTGTCCACGCCGTTGTGTGTGATCTTCCAGATCTGCGTCCCGTCGTCTTGGACGGGAGACATCGCGACCGCGGAGACGTCGACCATCTCCGTGCTCGGGTCCGAGTAGTTCTGAAGGACGAAGTTCTGGTTCTGGGCGTTTGTGTTGGGAAGCTCGACTCCGAGTTTGCCCATCATTCGGCCGTATTCGGCGTCGAACGCCTCACCCATTTCGTCTTGGATCGCCTTGGGCTGGAACGGCACCGTGATGCTGTCGCCGGCAACGGTGAGGAACGTCTTGAACGTCTCGAAGATCCGGACGAACGAGTCACTGAACGTCTTGTTGTAGGCCTCGTTGTAGCGGGCCTCGGGGACGATGATCGGGTTCTGAGAGGCCGCGAACACACCAGGCTCGGTGGCCGTGGACGCGAAGGCGGTGTTGAGCGCCGTGAGGTTGAATGCGGCCGCAGGTGCCGCAGCCTTCACCTTGATCTGAAGGATCGTGCGGGTGTTGGGGCCGTAACCGATCGGCGCTCCCGTGGTGCCGCCGGTCGACGTGAGGTCCGGTGCGCCCGTGTAGTAGTCGAGACGAGCGTCGAGAGCCGGGAACGCCGCAGGCGCGTCGTTGTAGACGATGAGCGTCTTACCCGCGTATTTGGAGAAGTCCACGACCACGTCGGCCCTCTCGGCCGGAGCGATGAGGAGGCTGTGCAGGTCGACGTTTCCGAAGTTGAAGGTCGTCGGATCGTTGTTCCAGGTAACCGGCTGCTGGTCGATCACAGCAGGCTTGGGGAGGAAACCGCTCTCCGTGCCGATCTGGATCCACTTGGGACCCGCCGTCGCGGGATCGGGAACTCCGCCTTCACGGCCGTCTGTCGGCCATGTCGCAGGGAAGCCTGCGGTCGCCGCTGCCGGGACCATCTGGACCTCGGTGTTCGCACGGTCCGCCAGAAGTGCGGCGATTGCCGAGCGGACCGCAGGGCTGACCGCGTAGTCTCCGCCGAAGTAGGTGGTCGCGCGGATCTCGCGGTTTGCCGTGATCGTATCCGCTATCGCCTGGTTGAGAACGGCGGTGCGGGTGAGAAGAATGACCGAGTTGCGCTTCGCCTGAAGGATGCCGCCCACGAGTGCATCGTAGGGCTGGTCGCCCGTGGCGAAGGCCACGTTCTGCCACGTCAAACCGCAGTTGTCGACACCGTACTGCGCTATCGCAGCCGAGGTGTCCCACCAGTCGAGACCGGAGAGTCGTTCCACGGTCCTGCCGGCCAACTGCGCCTCGACGGTCGCCGGGACCGCAAGCGTTCCGCCGAGGATGATCGCGTTCTCGATGCGAGGACCTGTTGCATCCAGCATCTCCTGAGCGGCGGTCGTCAGACCGTCAGGCTTTACGAGGAAGACGGGGCACTTCATCTTGGCAGCCAACGGCGAGACTGAGACGGAATCCTGGAACGTGGTTCCGGTGGCGAAGAACGCCATTCCGTTCCACGGGGTTCCTGCGGCCTCAAGCTCGGCGATAACGCGCTCTGCGACCATATCCGCGGTGTCGTACTGGGTGGCTCCCGCGATGCGCTCGACGTTATAGGTCGAGCCGAGCGAGGACTCCACAGCTGCGCTGACAGCCAGCGTGCCACCGAGAATGACGATGTTCTGGGGAGCAAGCGTCTTCAGCGCGGCCGCGACCGACGCAGGAATGCTGCTGTAGTCGACCAGCATCATCGGAGCATCGAGCACGCCCGCGAGCGCCGAACCGCCCGTCGCGTCCGCCCAGTGGTTTCCGGTGGTGAGGATGACGGTCTGAGCACCATCGGGATATGCAGCAAGCGCTATCTCCGCAGAGGTGTCGAACTTGCTCTCACCGAAGATGCGCTCGACGGGAAGCGTGGGATCGGCCTCGTACATCTGGAGGTTCCAGAAGCGGTCGCTCGCCGCGTTGAGGATACGGAGTCGGTAGCTCTTCGGATCGACCTCGAGCGTCGGGAACGCCGTCCCGTTCACCAGCGGAGTGTCCATGAACGCCTCGCCGACCATCGACGGATTGTCCATGGGCGGGATGGTCTCATTCTCCCACGGCGCGTTGATCGGGTCGTAGTAGGGATTCGCCATGGGGGGATGCAGAACGCCCGTGGTGGGCGGCCAGAACCAGGGTCCGTAGTGCCATCTGCCGAAGGCGTTCATACCGGAGTCGTCGGCAGGGTTCTGTGCAGGCGAATACACGTGCGGATACCAGAGGTCGCCCGTGACCGGGGCTCGGTATCCGTTAAGGTCCTTGGCTCCCGTTCCCCAATTCCATGTGGGGTCGGTCTTGAGCACGGTCGAGGCGTCTACGAACGTCTTGTCCTCGATGATCAACGGGATCTGATCGCTGGGGACCAGGCCGTCTGCCACGAGCTTGTCCTCGGCCTCGTCCGAGATCATGTAGCCGGCCGCTTCGCCCGCGTAGACGTTGAGGCGCGTGATACCCATGCTGTGATCGTGGTAGAACATCAGCCGCGCGCTCTGCTGGTTCGTATAGAAGAACGTCATCGATCCATCGCCGGGATCCGGCATATCGGGGACGTTTTGGACGCTCACACCCTCGGGATAGTCGGTGTCCTCCCCCGCCGGTGTTATCCACTGATGGGGGGTACCATCGCTGATCCAGGGTGTCTTTCCGCCGTGGAGGTGCAGCGTCGCCCGGTTCTGGGTGTAGTTCATGGGCATGGCCTCATGCATGAGCGGACCCATGCCGGCACCCATGACCGTCGTGTCCACCGGGATGAAGAGGTCGCCCTCGGTGCCGGTCGGCAAGAGGTTGGTGAACTTCACGCGGACCGGACGATCCTTGCGAGACATGATGAACGGACCCAGGTGATGCGGGGTCGGCCAGTCGATGACTGTACCGTTCGCATCCTTAGTCGCTGGATTCGCCGGGTCGTTAAGCTGGACGTATCCGCGCAACGTGGTCGGAGGCAGATCGGAGTGCATCTGCTCTGTATACTCGACCAGCCCGATCTCGTAGTAGTCGGAGCCGGGGTACGTCGTGGTGTCGGGAACCGCGACGTTGATGTATTGGCCGAGGTTGTTGGCATTCTCAGCCCCGAGCCCGGGGAGCGAATCTACGAACTTCTCCAGAGGAGGGCTGAAAGCCCAGTTGGGATCGGAGAAGTAGTCGGGGATTCCGCCTTGCGTGGGCTCGAGCGAGACTGCCGCGACGGGGGCCGCCTGGACCGAACTCCTTGCGAAGATCGAATCGGTCGTTGCCGCCTTCTGAACCTTCATGCGGGCGGCTGCTGCCTCGCGCTGTTCCTGGGTCTGATGCTTGAGAGGATTCTCTTTCGGAGCCGTAGGGCGAACCGTCTCCCCCATCGCCGCGAGCGGCTGTGCCGGGATCATCATCGTCGCGAGGGTGAGCGCTATCACCGCCCTCGAGAATCGATTTCGCCTGCTCATGTTGGTCGCCATACCTTGCCTGCCTTTCCATCCCGAAACGTCTTCCGACAATCGGATAAAACCGGTAGACACTCACATATGCGGCCGTTCCGAAATCCTGAATCCCCCCTTCAGTGGTTCGCCGAGACGGTGGTGCTCCCGCCTCGAGCATGTGTGCAATTTCTAGTAATTCAATGTACGTACGTCAACTTACTGGACTCTCCATCGTTAGCATGCACGAACTACGCAATTTCCGACAATTGGCTTCGGGAGGGGTCTCAGCGGTTGATGGAGGTTGACAGACGTATTCAAGCGAGCCCGGCGCCCCAAAAGAGGGACGCCGGGCTCGCCGCGCGTAGCCTATGCCTGGCTTGGCGAACGTATCCGCCGAAACCTGACCCTTGCGCAGGATGTGAGATTAGAACTCCTGGCAGGTGGGCCTGAACACGATCTCGTTGATATCCACATCCGCCGGCTGGCTCACGGCGAACGCCACAGCGCGGGCGAACGAGTCGGCAGGGATGGCCATCACATCGTAGAACATCTCCTTGATACCCTTGGCGATGTCGGGCTCGGTGATGCTGTCAGGCAGCTCGGTAGCGACGGCGCCCGGCGAGATCACGGTCGTGCGGATGTTGTAGGGCTTGACCTCTTGGCGAAGTCCCTCGGACAGAGCTAGAACGGCCGCCTTGGTCGCTGAGTAGACCGCGCCGCCGGCATGCACCTTGTGTCCAGCCACCGAGGACACGTTGATGATGTGTCCGGACTGCTGCTCCTTCATGTGAGGCAGCGCCGCCGCGATGCCATAGAGGACGCCTTTGATGTTCACGTCGATCATCCGATCCCAGTCCTCGACCTTGAGGCGCTCGAGCGGCGACTGAGGCATCAGACCCGCGTTGTTGATGACGACGTCGACCCGTCCGAACATAGCGACGGCCGAGTCGACCAGATTCTTGACCTGCCCGACATCCGTCACATCCGTCGCCACAGCGAGCACCTTGCCACCCTCCCCGCTCAGTCCTGCAGCGAGGGACTGGATACGGTCGAACCGCCTTGCGCCCAAGACAACGGTGGCTCCGAGTTCGGAGAGATGCTTCGCGGTGGCCTCGCCGAGACCGCTGCTCGCTCCGGTGATTACTACTACCTTGCCTTCGATGTTGTTGCTCACGTTGATACCTTTCGGATTGTGGATCATGTACGTATTCACAGGGCGGAGCATGGTGTCCCGACCTCGCCTCTTGCTTGTCAGAACTCCAGCCCGGTCGCCTCTATCCAGTTCCGCACGCTGTTCCCCTCGCCCTTGACGCCCCCGCCTCTGATCGCGAGGCCGTCAAGCACCTGCGCCCCCGGACAGGCGGCACTGATGTCCCGCTCGCTTCTGCCCATGCCGCTGCCCTCGTGGGTGCAGAACGGCACGATCGTCTTACCGGTGAAGTCGAAGGACTCGAGGAAGGTGAAGACGGCCATGGGAGGCGTGCCCCACCAGTTGGGGAAGCCGAGGATGATCACGTCGTACTCATCGAGGCTCTCGGGAAGGGCAGCCAGTTCGGGCCGGGTGTTTCGCCGTAACTCCTGCTGGGCGACCTCGGTCGTCTCGTGGTAGTCGACCGGATACGCGTCGACCGTGTCGATCCGGAAGAGGTCACCACCTGTGACGGACCGAACCATCTCTGCCACGACCTCTGTGTTTCCGACTGCTAGGCCGACGATGGAGCCGCCGAGGTAGTTCTGCCCGCGGCGGGAATAGTAGGCGATCAGTGATTTGCTCATTCGATGCACTCCTTAGTTTTGACTCGTAATGGTTAGGCTGCCTGCTCGCAGGCCGTAGACTCATCCGGTTCGATCGCTGTCTTCGTTCGTGAGACGGCGATGGCGATAATGAAGGCGAGCGCCAGCATCGCCGAACCGGTCGTAAGCGCCGCCGAGACTCCATGGCTCAATGCAACGCGGGCTCCGGCGACTGCATTGCTCGCGGAAGCGAACGCAACTACCGAGACACTGAGACCCAGCGACAGACCGAGCTGGTGCGCAACGTTCACGACTCCCGAGGCTGCACCTGCATCCCTCTCCTCAACCCCGGCCATTCCAGCAACAGTGAGGGGGCTCAGCGCGCATCCTTGTCCGACGCCTATGAGCACCATCGGAAGTGCGACGCCCGTCCAATAGGAGGCACTCACGTCGACCCTGCTCAACCAAGCCAACCCAAGGCAGGTCAGCGCCAATCCGAAGGCCAGCAGCGATCCGTTCGTGAAACGGCGCGTGAGCTTGGGAACCTGCAGCGCAACGGCGAAGTTCACGAGCGTCATCGGCAGGAAACCCAGACCGGCCTGGAAGGGGCTGAAACCAAGGACGCCCTGCATGAACTGCGTGGTGAAGAAGAAGAATCCGACCATGCCTCCGAGAAACAGGAGGCGGGCGGCGTATGCTCCCGAACGCTCCGAGCGGGCGAACAGCCTCAGGGGCATGATCGGCTGCCTCGCGCGTGCCTCGTTGAGGATGAAGAGCACAAGCAGTACCGCGGCCGTTGTCAGCGACGCAATGGTGAGCGGGTTCGCCCATCCCACATCGGCGGAGTGGACGATCCCGAACACGAGGGCGAACATTCCCGCCGTCGAGGTGATCGCGCCCGGTAGATCGAATCGTCCGGTATGGCGTTCAGTCTCGCGAACATAGCGAATCGCGCCCACCGCCAGTGCGATTCCGATGGGCAGGTTGATGAAGAACCCGACCCTCCAGGAAATCCAGTCGGCCAAGATGCCGCCCAGAACCAGCCCGACGCTCGCGCCTATGCCGGCGACTGCTCCGTAGTAAGAGACGGCACGGGTCCGCTCGGGTCCCTCTGCGAAGTTCGACTGCAAAAGGGCGAGCGTCGATGGCGCGAGGATAGCAGCGCCTACACCCTGGAGTGCCCGGGCAACCAGCATCATTGCGACGGAATGAGCGGTACCGACTCCCAGAGATGCAACAGTGAACAACGCCAGTCCCGTCAAGAACATGCGTCGCCGTCCCAGAATGTCTCCCGCTCGGGCTGCCAGCAGCAGAAGACCGCCGAATGCGACCGTGTAGGTGCTCTGGATCCACGAAAGGTGTGTGGCGGAGAAGCCCAGCTCTTCTCGGATCTTGGGCAACCCCGTGATCATGATCGACGTGTCGAGGATGAT
Source organism: uncultured Coriobacteriia bacterium (assembly GCA_964566905.1). GTDB lineage: Bacteria > Actinomycetota > Coriobacteriia > Coriobacteriales > CAZMJV01 > CAZMJV01. The sequence goes on from CAZMJV010000014.1 coordinate 24,499, forward strand.
CATCAGATAGCTGATGAGAATGATCCACAGGACAGCCGTCTGGTGGCCGGCTGTCCCGACGCGCTGCTCGTGTTTGAGATCGTGGTCGTTCATATACCGTGACTCCCATTCCTACTTTGTCTCCCCCGGCAACTTCTTGGTATCCAGGCACTCACCATTTTACGGAGCTCACCAGAGAATCAAATGCATATACCTCTCGACTGCTTGCCTATTTCTGTTACGGCTCGTAGAATGTGCGCAACATTACGTACGCAGGAAGGAACGAACTTGTCGAATCATGCGAACAACCGGTTGGCAGCGTTGCTCGAACCGCTCATCACCCGAGACGGGTTCTCCCCCTCCGCGGTTCCCGGCGTGGATTTCATGCGAGCGACGACCTCTACTCCGCGACGCCCCATCGTCTACACGCCTCGTATCGTCGTGATGGCACAGGGCCGCAAGTGCGTGTGGCTCGGCGATGAGTCGTTCGTCTACGACGCGAACAACTACCTGGTCCTGTCGGTTCCTATGCCGCTGGAGTGTCAGACCACCGCATCCGAGGAAGAGCCTCTGCTGGGGCTGGCGATCACGGTCGACCCGATTCTTGTCGGCGAGCTCATGCTTGAGATGGGCGACCAGCCATGTGCGGCTCCGTCTACCTGCGTGAGCTCTTCTGCAATCACCGACGACGTGATCGACGCCGCCGAACGTCTGGCGAAGGTTCTTGCCTCCCCGCTCGACGCGCGCATCTTGGGACCCCAGATCGTGAAGGAGATCGTCTATCGCGTGCTGCGCGGCGACAGGGGCGAAGTTCTCCAGCTCCTCACATCCAACGCAACGCGATTCGGGCTGATCGCACGTGCCCTGAGACGCATCCACGAGAATCTTGCGAGCGACCTCGACGTCACGACGCTCGCGCGCGAGGCGAACATGGGCGTCTCGACATTCCACCACGTCTTCCGGGACGTGACGGCGACCTCCCCGGTGCAGTACATCAAACAGGTCCGGCTCCATAAGGCGCGAACGCTCCTGACCGTGGAAGGCGTGAGCGCCCAAGAGGCCGCCAGGCAGGTGGGATACTCGAGCGCATCGCAGTTCAGCCGCGAGTACCGACGCATGTTCGGGAACAGCCCCGCGTCGGACCGCACCGCCGCTCTCGCCTGACGAAGCCTCTCTCACGCCATTGCAACTGCGAGCTTTGTCAGAACGTCGGGGATATCGATCATCTGCGGGCAGTGCTCGGAACACACGCCGCACGAGATGCAGTTGGCGGGGTCCTGACCGGGCTCGAGTCGCTGCAAACCCATCTGCAACGCGACCTGCTTGAACGAAGTCGCCGCGGTGTAGTTGTTGTAGACGTTGATGAGCCCGGGGATGTCGAGTTGCTGCGGGCAATCGTCGCAGCAGTACCGACAAGCGGTGCAGGGCACGTTGATTTGCGTACGTAGCATGCCGCATGCGACATCAAGCGTTTGCGCCAGGTCCGCCCTCAAGGGATTCTCCGTCTCGAAGGTCGCCACGTTGTCCTCGATCTGCTCGAGCGTCGACATCCCACTGAGGATGACCTGCACGTTCTCGAGACCCATGAGCCAACGAAAAGCCCACGACGAGATCGAGCGGTCGGGCTGTGCCTTGGTGAGCAACGCATCGGCTTCAGGGGTGAGCGATGCGAGTCGGCCTCCCCGGAGAGGCTCCATCACGATGATGGGTATTCCACGCTCGGTAAGGATCTCGTACTGTCGCTTCGCGTCCTGAAGCGTCCAGTCCAGGTAGTTCAGCTGGATCTGGGCGAAGTCCCATTCCCCGAGAGAAGCGAAACGCTCGAGCGTCTCAGGCGAACCATGTGAGGAGAACCCCAGATAGCGGATCCTTCCCGCCGCCTTCTCGCGCGCGAAGAACTCCAACAATCCGAGCTCTTCGTCGGTATAGGTGCCGAATGATTTCTCGTTGACGTTGTGCATCATGTAGAAATCGAAGTAGTCGGTCCCGCAACGACTCAGCTGCTCCTCGAAGACTTCTTTCGGACTCTGACCTGGCCTCAGCATGAACCCCGGGAATTTGTCGGCGAGATAGTAGCTCGCGCGGTCGTACCCGCTCAGGGCCTCTCCGAGAAAGCGCTCGGACTCGCCCCCGTGGTACATGTACGCCGTGTCGAAGTAGTTGATGCCGTTAACGAACGCGTAGTCGATGATCTCCTGCGCCTTCGGATGATCGACGCATCCATCCTCAGCGACGGGCAGACGCATGTTGCCCATGCCCAAGCGTGAGATCTCGAGGTCACGAAATTGTTTGTATATCAAATCATCGCCCCATACCTGCCTACTGGCATTTCCGCTCGTTACCGATAAGCGCCCCTTCGGCCGCCCATGCAACGATACTGGCGACGCAGGTCCCTCGATAGACCTGTGGCTCTCGATTGTTTGCCTATTCCTGCTGTCAACAGGGAAGGTTCGACGTTGGACACAAAGAGAGGCCGTGTTCACGGTTTCCCGAACACGGCCTCTCCTGATTGATTCCTATATTGAGTACCTAGCGGCACTCACCGGTCACTGCATCGCATGACACCGTCTTGGGTGCCCGGTAGAGCAACCTCGGCTCGGGAAGCTCAACCGACCCGAGAGAAACCAACCGGTCCAGCGCCTCTTTCGCGGTAGCATCGGAGACGCTGAAGACCTCGGCGATCTCGTGGACTGCGGCGCTCCCGTACTTCTCAACGAAATCGAGAACGCTTAGGTCGCTGAAACTCGGCTCCTTGCGCTCGACGGGTTCACCGGCGAGAAGGTCGATCATTCCCACCATCTGGTCGTACGTGCGGTAGCCTCTTGCGAGTCGCTCCTTGCCGTCGACGACGGTCAGAAACGTCGGGAATCCATGAACACCCGCCAGGAGGCACTCCTCCCGATCTCGAGCGAACTCGTCTACGGCTCTGCCGTTGAAGTCGTCCATGAAGCGCGTACGGTCCAGTCCGACTTCCTCGGCGAGATCGGCGAGAAGCTCGACTCGGTCGAGTCCTCCCCCCTCCGTGGCCGCCACCTCGCGCATACGACGCAGGTAGCGGTTTGCGAGAGATTCGTCTTGCAGCTTGGCCGCCTCGAAGGCGATGTTCGACGGCCAGGTCGAGGTGAAGGGAGTTTTCACGAAGCTGGTCGACTCCACCGGCATGCCATGCCGCTGTGACGCCTCCACCCAGTGATCCGCGATGCCCTGCAGCCAGTTCGAATTCCCTCCTGCGATGCCATTCATGGGGTCGGAGAAGGTCGAACTGTCCTCGACGAGACCACCCATCACGTATCGGACTGACAACCGCTCGCCATAGGCTTCCTCGAGATGCCGCATTATCGGCTCAGACCCCCAACACCACGTGCAGTACGGGTCTGTGTACGAGATGATCTCGATCGTGTGGCTCAAGAGACTTACCTCCTAACCGAGAAGTGCGCTGAGCGAGTAGACGCCGGGTCCGATAAGCGCGACACCGACGGCAACGACCATAACCGCGACGCCGTACTCGTAGCCGTTAGAGGTCGCCCAGTAACCGTTCTTGCCGGTGACCGTAACGATGGCGACCAACATGGTCACGACGATTACGAGCGCTGCCAGCGGTACGAAGAGTCCTGCAGCGAACATGAGTCCACTACCGAACTCACCCAGACCGGCGAGAATCGCCATGGGCTTGCCAGGCTTGACGCCGATGGACTCCATGAAACCTGCGGTCCCCTCGATACCGTATCCGCCGAACCAACCGAAGAGCTTCTGGGCGCCGTGCGCTGCGAACGTGAGACCGAAAACGAGGCGGATCAAAAGAAGACCGATCGATGCGTAATCCATTAGTGGTGCCTTCCTCTCATGACGACCGATGTGGTCGTCCTCAACTTGACTTGTACCTTACATATGGTAAGGTGTGACCCGATAGTAAGTGGTAACTAACTATTCGTCAAGTGGGGTAACAAATGATTAGTGAAGAATCTTCTGCAAGCGGCGCTCTCGACCTTCAGGTGTGCGACATGTTTCACCGCGCGATCGAGCTCATCGGCAAGCGATGGAGTGGCGCGATCATCTCGGTGATGATCAAGGGCGCGACACGATACTGCGAGCTGCGCGAGGCGATTCCGGGCATCAGCGACCGCCTACTGGCCGATCGTCTCAGGGAGCTTGAGCAGGCCGGTATCGTCGCGCGCGAAGTTGAGCCTACTCGCCCACCGCAGGTTTCGTATCGCCTCACGCCGAAAGGCCAGGCGCTCGGGCCCGTCGTCGACAGCATCACTGCATGGAGTCATGACTGGGAGTAGTTAGGGTATAACTGGACTGGCGATCTCGAGTTGGACACGACGCAGCCCCCGTCCGAAGGAGCGAGAAATGAAGAAGCGACTGGTAATCCTGGTGTTAGCCTTGGCCGCTCTCGCCGCACTGGGTGGGTGCACCTCTGACGGTGCGAGCTCCGGCGCCAGCGCGCCATCACGCACCGTCACCGCATCCGGTACGGGCGTCACCGCTGCCGCTCCTGATGTCGCCGAGATGTATCTCGGTGTGACTATTCTCGAAAAGGACGCCAAGACGGCTTTGGACACCGCATCGAAGACTGCTACCGCCATCACCACTGCTGTGAAAGATGTTGGAGTGGCAGCGGAAGACGTTCAGACCGCGAATATCAGCATCTACCCCCAGTACTCGAACTCGACGAGTGAAATCACCGGATACTCCGCGAGCATTCAGGTCCGGGTGAAGGTGCGCGACCTCGCCAAGATCGGCGATGTCATCACCGGAGCGAACGACGCCGGAGCCAACCAGGTCAGCGGTCCCACGTTCACGCTATCGGACGACTCGGAAGCGCGCGCGAAAAGCATCAAGCTTGCAGTGGACGACGCTCGTAAGCAGGCGCAGGTCATGGCCGAGGCGGCCGGCAAGAGTGTCGGTGAAGTCGTGAGTATCAGCGAGACCGGCGTACAGATTCCGGTTATAGCATTCGAAGCTGCATCCGCGCGCGATTCTTCGGTGCCGGTGGAGCCCGGGCAACTTGACGTCACCGCGAACGTTACGGTGGTCTTCAGCCTGAAATAGAGCTGCGGCGCTTTCAAGATTCGAGCAAAATGAGAAGGGGACGACCATTTGGTCGTCCCCTTCCTTGGATGCCGCACTTTCACCTGGACTGAGTCCGCGCATCTAGAGCAGACCGTAGCTCTCTGCGTCCACGGGTTCGAGCCACTCGTTGCTCGCGCCATCGGCCGGAATCTCTACCGCGACGTGTGTGAACCAGCAATCCTTGGCCGCACCATGCCAGTGTTTTATCTCTGGCGCGATGAAGACCACGTCACCGGGCATCAGCTTGCGAGCAGGATGTTCCCATTCCTGGTACCAACCTTCTCCATCGGTGCAGAGCAGTATCTGACCTCCTCCGTGATGGATGTGCCAGTTGTTTCGGCAACCTGGTTCGAACGTTACGTTCGCCATGAACACTGAATCCGTGTTGAGAACCTTCAGGTAGCTGTTCCCCACGAAGTACTGGGCGTACGCCGAGTTGAAGTCTCCTTTGCCGAAGAGAGAGCCTGCAGGCTCACCCGCAGCAGTCTCACATGCAGTCTGATCAATCATGTTCCACTCCCCCTCTACTTGAACGACTTCCGATAGATGGCGACGCACTCGTCGTGGGTCATCGCAACCGGGTCGAACCCGAACAGGCCGCCCATGGTCTCATGCGCATTGGTCGCAATCGCGTCCAGTTCGTCCGTGGTGATGCCGTAGTCGCTCATCTTCAGGTCCTCGACCCCGCAGTCGCGCTGCAGCTTGACGAGGGCCTCGATGAAGTCCATCGGATCGGTCGCGGAGTCATTGCCGAGCGCTTTGGCCATATCGACGAAGCGGTCGTCGCAGATGTGCTTCTCGACGAAGTGCGTGAAGTACTCTCGCGAGATCATGATGAGCCCGGCGCCGTGCGGCAACTTGGGATGGAACGCGCTCATCGCATGCTCCATCGAGTGCTCGCTCGTGCACACCGATATCGTCATGACGACGCCGGAAAGAGTGTTCGCGAAGGCCACGTGCTCGCGAGCCTCCATGTCGTCACCGTCGTTCACCGCACGGACGAGGTACTTTCCGATGTTCTCGATCGCGGTCAGGGCATACATGTCGCTCATGAGGTTGGCGGCCTTCGAAACGTAGCACTCCACGCTGTGGAGCAGCGCATCGAATCCCTGATACGCGGTGTAGCGCGCGGGAACCGTTCGCATCAGGGCTGGATCGACGACGGCGATCCTGGGGAAGAGCGCGTCGAGACCACCGACGCCGATCTTCTCGTGAGTCTCCTCGTTGGTCACGACTCCCCACTGGTCGACCTCGCTGCCGGTGCCTGCCGTGGTCGTGATGCAGACTACGGGAAGCGGTTCGTTGGGAAGCGGCATACCCTTGCCGGTACCGCCCGACACGTAATCCCAGAGGTCACCGGTGTTCGTGGCCATCATGGCGATGGCCTTAGACGCGTCCATGACGCTTCCGCCACCGAGTGCCACGACGAAGTCGCACCCGTTTGCCCGTGCGAACGCTGCGCCGTCCATGATCGACGACTTGACCGGGTTGGCCTTGATCTGGTCGAAGATCGCGTACTCGACACCTGCGGAACGAAGCTGCTCGCGAGTCCGGTCCAACGAACCGTTCACGATGACCGAAGTTCCGTCAGAGAT
>CAZMJV010000015.1:0-2530 GCA_964566905.1 uncultured Coriobacteriia bacterium
GCAAGGCCGTCGCGTTCGACGCGCTGAAGTTCGGGCATGGGCAATGCTTGCATCGCGACCTCCTCTCTTTATGCACCCCGATGGTAACGCACAGGTGCCCGGAAATGAAAAAGGCCCGCCCGGAAAAACCGGACGGGCCCTGTCGGTTCAGTTGGAGGCTAGAACGTCCTCCGGCGAAGGAACTCGGGGATGTCGAGATCATCCTCGGCAGAGGTGTCGACCGCAGGAGTGACGCCCGTGCGCGAGGGTGTTGCGGCGGCTGCGCCGAAGTCGATGGTCGACTGACGCTTGCGACCGTCGAAGCCGGTCGCGATGACCGTGACGCGGATCTCGTCGCCCATCGAGTCGTCGATGACCGCACCGAAGATGATGTTGGCCTCGGGAGACGCTGCTGAGGCGACTACCTCTGCAGCCTCGTTGACCTCGTAGAGGCCAAGGTCGCTTCCGCCCGCGATCGAGAGGAGCACGCCCTCGGCGCCCTGGATGGAGGACTCGAGCAGCGGGCTGGAGATGGCGGCCTTGGCGGCGTCGGCCGCACGGCTGTCGCCCCCGGAGATGCCGATGCCCATGAGCGCGGAGCCGGCGTCCTGCATGATCGTGCGGACATCCGCGAAGTCGAGGTTGATGAGGCCCGGGACCGTGATGAGGTCCGTGATGCCCTGGGTTCCCTGACGGAGGACGTCGTCGGCGATACGGAACGCGTCGAGCATCGAGGTCTTCTTCTCAACGACCTGGAGGAGACGGTCGTTGGGGATGATGATCAGCGTGTCGACGGACTCGGAGAGGCGACGGATTCCCTCTTCGGCCTGCTGGGCGCGCTTGCGACCCTCGAAGCCGAACGGACGCGTGCAAACTCCGACGGTAAGCGCACCGATCTCGCCCTTCGCGATGTCGGCGATGACGGGAGCAGCTCCGGTTCCGGTGCCGCCGCCCTCACCCGCGGTGATGAAGACCATGTCCGCTCCCGCGAGAGCTTCCTTGATCTCGGCACGCGACTCCTCGGCAGCCTGGAAACCGACTTCAGGGTCGGCGCCTGCGCCGAGGCCCTTGGTGAGGCCGGTACCGATGTGGACCTTGTAGTCCGCGTCGGAGTTGAGCAGCGACTGAGCATCCGTGTTGACCGCGATGAACTCGACGCCCTTGACTCCGGCCTCGATCATTCGGTTCACGGCGTTGGTTCCACCGCCGCCCACACCGACTACTTTGATGACTGCCAGATAGTTCGCACCGGTCTCGAGCATGTGAGCTCCTCCTTGAGTGCTTCCACGTCGTCGAATGACTCGCGGAACCTTAACCTTCAAGTTGACGTTTAACATAGAGATATAGCACTCAATCTTTACATACACCTTAAGGCGCCGTCAAGCATGTAGTTCAAAAATACGTGTACTTGCGAGAAAACACACGAGAACGAGCACGGATCAATAGAGACGTCACACTCCGGGCGCAGGGATGTCAGAGTCCGCGCCAGGTCGGACGGTCGACGACTCGAACGTTTATGTATACGACCTTCCCGGGATTCTCCGCCAAGATCCTTCGTGCAAGTTCATCTTTAACCTCAAGCTGGTCGGAAGAGCCGAGGAAGATCGCAACCCCCTGCTTGGTGACGAGTTCGGTCTTGCCGATGCTCGGCGCGTTGATGCTGGCGGTCATCTCCCTCAACTCCGGGCTGAGGCCTTCGACGATCTCGAGCGCGTTGGCGACGATGTCACCGGTGCTCTTCGCACCCGCCTTCGGCGTCTCGTCGGGAACCGAGCGCACGACGAGCATGGACGCGGTCTCCTCGGCCGAAGCCGGCGCGAGCCAGTGGCGGTCGCCCGAGATCAGCCAGGCGCCGGCGTTGGGCATCTCTATCACAGCGAGCGGAGAGCGCTCCGTGACCCGGATGACCAGCGTTGACGGGAGATTGCGGGAGATGCGCACCTCGGCGACGAAAGGATTCTTGAGGATACGCGCAGCAATGGCCTTCTTGGGTACGCGCAGCATGGTCTCGTCCGGGGAGATGGCGGCGAGATCGAGGATTTCCGCTTGAGTGAGACGCGAGGTCCCCGTCACCTGGACCTTCTCGACCTTGAGGAACGTCGAACGGTAGATCGCAAAGGAACCGCCGAGGACCACTGCTACACACAGTGTTATGAGAAGGAGTCTCAGTCGGGCACGCCGGCGCGCCTCGCGCTCGCGGCGGGCACGATCGCTCGCTTTCGCATCCGCGATCTTACGACCGGCGCGGCGCAGGTCGCTCTGTGCGTCGCGCGACGCGTTCGTGCGGTCCCCACCCCTCGAGCGCGTAGTCGTGGAGGTGCCGCTCCTTCCGGAACGCGGAGACTTGTCGCGCGCGCCTTGCGATCCCCGTGCAGTGACAGCAGGCTGGTTGCGCTCGGCGGCGATCCGCTTCGAGACGTTTATCTCTATGGTCTTCTTCGACCCCGTGCCCCGGGTCGTCTTGCCCGTGGCACGGGTGCCGGGAGATCTACGACTCGAATGAGCCGAGGAATCTGACCTCCGGTCGGAGTTCGATGCCATGGGTTTCCTT
>CAZMJV010000015.1:2630-8531 GCA_964566905.1 uncultured Coriobacteriia bacterium
TGAAGGACGGTGACGGACTCGACTATCTCGCCGATCCAGTGGTCACGTGATCCCGCGTTCATCGCGAGAGCCCCTCCGAGGGTCCCCGGAATCCCGACTGCGAACTCGAGTCCTGAGAGCCCGAGGTTGAACGTCTCACGTACGAGTGTGGCGAGCACCGCTCCCCCACCGGCTACGAGATGTGCGCCGTCGATGACCGCGTGCTTTCGGAACTCGCGGCCGAGGATGATGAGGGCGCCGGGGTAGCCCGAGTCCGAGGCGAGTACGTTGCTCCCCTTACCCAGAACGGTCCACGGGACCGACTCCTCGGCGAGGACCGCGAGAACCGTCCGTAACGCGCTGACGGTGTCGACTTCGATCGAGAGGGCTGCCGGCCCTCCTATACGAAACGTCGTGTGACGAGCGAGTGGCTCGTCACATACGACCCGACCCTCGATCTCGCCATCGAGACGACGGTATGCTTCGAAGACGCTCACGCGCGGGCTCCCTCGAGATGCTCGATCAACAACGGGCCTATCGACGTCACATCACCGGCACCCATGGTGAGGATCAGATCCCCAGGGCGCGCCTTTGAGGCCAGATACTCGACGATGTCGCGCCTGTGCGGCATCCAGCCTACCTGTGCCCTCGGGTCCGCCCTGAGTACGGAGTCGACCAGCGTCTTGCCGGTGACGCCGGGAATGGGTACTTCGCCTGCTGGATAGACGTCCATGAACGTCACGCTGTCAGCCGCGGAGAACGCGCGTCCGAACTCGCGGGAGAACGCCCCGGTCCGCGAGAAGCGATGCGGCTGGAAAAGGACGTGCACGCGATTGAAGTCGAGGTCCGCCGCAGCGCGCAGCGTGGCAGCGACCTCGGTGGGGTGATGTGCGTAGTCGTCGACAACGGTGACTCCCCCGACCACTCCCACCTGGTCGAACCGACGCCGGACTCCCGAGAAGGTGGAGAGCGCTTCGGCCGCGCGCTCCCGATCCAATCCCAGAACCCAGGCGCCCGCGAGCACGCCGGCCGCATTCGAGACCATGTGCACACCAGGAACACTCACCTTAAACTTGACGGTTATACCGTCCGAGAACTTAGCCTCTGCGAGGGATGCGATCCCTTCGCGCCCCGTGATGGTACACACGACGTCGCACTGAGGAGAGAATCCGAAGGTGACCGTCTTCACGCCTGCCTCATGCGCGAGCACGACGAGCCGCTCGTCGTCGCCGCAGACCACCGCGGCTCCGTCGGCGGGCAGAGAAGACATGAACTCGATGAAGATCTGCTCGACCGCCTCGAGCGTGCCGTAGTGGTCGAGGTGATCGGCTTCGACGTTGGTGATCAGCGCGAGGTCCGGCTTGAGGAACATGAACGATCCGTCGGACTCGTCTGCCTCGACCACGAAATGCCGGCCCGTGCCGGACGCGGCGTTCGAGTCGTAGCCATCCACTTCTCCGCCGATGAGGAACGTCGGATCCTCCCCCATCCGGTCGAGCATGGTGGCGAACATCGAGGACGAGCTCGTCTTGCCATGGGTGCCGGCGCAGGCCACGGTGAGCCGATCGTCTGCCAGTGCGGCGAGCATCTTTGCACGGGGCCACACCTCTATGCCCTTGGCGCGCGCCAACATGAGCTCGGGGTTCGACTCGGGGATCGCGGTGGAGACCACCACGACCTCAGGGTCTCCGAGGTTCCTTTCGTCGTGCCCGATGTGCACCGGAATTCCTGCCGACACGAGCGCGCGCGAATAGCGCGACTCCTTCATGTCAGAACCGGTGACAGGGATGCCGCGACGATGCAGCACGAGCGCAATCCCGCTCATGCCTGCCCCGCCTACCCCGATGAAATGTGCTCGTACGGTACCGCTCAAGGAGATTCTCCGATCCTATTTGCTCTGATTGTGAGGAGATGACATGCTCAGCGCGAGATCTGCGACGCGATCCGCCGCATCCGGACGACCGAGTTCATGCGATGCGGCTGCCATCGTAGCACGACGGTCGGGGTCCGAGATGAGCCTGGAGACCAGCTCCGCGAACTCTCCTTGGTCCAGGTCCGAATCGGCGACCCGATATGCCGCGCCCGCCTCGACGCACGCGGCGGCGTTGGTCGTCTGATGGTCGTCGGTCGCGTGCGGATAGGGCACGAGAATCGCCGGTATGCCGAGAGCGGTTATCTCGGCGATCGAGGTCGCTCCGGCCCTCGAGACGACCAGATCCGCTGCGGCCAGCGCACGACCCATGCCGTCGAGATAGCCGTACACGTGCCAGCGTCCCGATGCGTCAGCACCTTGTTTCGCCAACGCCTCGCGAACCGTGCTCTCCTCCAGAGACCCCGTTACGTGTACCACGTGCAGCTCGGGGTTCTCGAGCAGCTTGTTCGCCGCCGCGACGATCGTGGTGTTGATGTGCCGCGCGCCGCGACTTCCTCCGAAGACGAGCAACACCGTGGCGTCGGCGGGCAGGCCGAGCTCCTCCCTGCCCGAGGCGCGATCGGCTGTGAGGACGTCGCCGCGTATCGGATTGCCGGTCACAACGGTCTCTCCTGCCCCCTTGAGGTGCGTGCTCGACTCGGGATACGTGAGAGCGACCGCGGCCGCACGCGGTGCCAGGAATCGGTTCGCCAATCCGGGGACAGAGTTCTGCTCGTGGATGACGAGCGGGATGCCGCGCAACCGCGCCGCGATACCGACGGGGATTGAGACGTAGCCGCCGAATCCGATCACGACCGCGGGATTGAGTCGACCGAGAAGAGCCCACGCGCGCAACGAGGACGCGGCGATGGTGAGCGACGAGGTGAGCAATGTCAGCGGTCTCGCGCGGTCGAATCCTGCGGCTGGCAGAGCAGAGAACGCGACGCCCGCCTCGGGAACGATACGGGACTCGAGACCGTCAGGTGTGCCGACGAACGTCACGTCGACCCCGCGCTGCTCGAGCTTCTCGACGACCGCCAGGGCCGGGTAGATGTGTCCGGCCGTTCCTCCGCCGCTCACTACCGCCCTGGTCATCGACGACTCCCCTCGACCACACGCATCTGCCCGCGTCGGCGTTCGGCGCGCGACGTCAGATCGGAGTGCATGGAGACCGAGAGGATCATCCCGGCCGCGATCATGGTCGCGGTCATCGAGGATCCTCCCGCGCTGATGAACGGGAGGGGCTTGCCGGTGATGGGGAGCAGCCCGATCACGCACATGATGTTGACGAGAGCTTGGGCCGCGATCGCCACCGTCGCGGTGCTCGCGATGAGCCTGCCGAAGCGGTCGGGCGCGTGACGGGCGATTTGGAAACCGGCCCACGTGAGGATGATGAAAGCGACGACCACGGAAAGGGTCCCCACGAGTCCAAGCTCTTCTCCGATGATGGCGAAGATGAAGTCCGTGTGGGCCGCCGGCAGATAGGCGTACTTCTGACGCGAGAGGCCGAGCCCCACCCCGGTCAGGCCGCCCGAAGCGAAGGCGTAGAACCCGTTGATCGCCTGGTAGCCGATCGTGTCCGGGTACTTCCAGGGGTTAAGCGCGAGGAGGCGCTTGAAGCGGTAGGGCGCGGCGACCGCCAGGATCGCGACGGAGCCGGCCATCACGCCGATACCGGTGCCGAGGAACTTCGCTTCGAGACCCCCGAGAAAGAACAGCGTCAGCATGGTGACCGCCAGCAAGGCTGTGGTGCCCAAGTCGGGCTGCAGGATGATGAGACCCAAGACCGGGAGTATCGCGATCATGACCCGGCCGAAGAACTGCCTGTCGTCGATGACGTGCTCCTGCCAGTCACACATGAGAGCCGCCACGAGCACGATACAGGCGAGTTTCGCGAACTCCGAGGGCTGGAGGGTCACGAATCCGAGATCGAGCCAACGCTGCGCGCCGAAGACTCCTACCTTACCGAGGAACGTCGTGACAAGGAGCGCTGCGGTGCAAAAGCCCCAGAGCACCCACGCGAGAAGGCCGCGGGCGCGACGATAGTCGAACCGCGATATGAGGTAGGCGATCAACACGCCTCCCGCGACGAACGCGATCTGCCTGATGAAGTAGTAGGAGCTGTTTCCGAACAGGGTGAGCGCGCGCACCGAGGATGCGGAGTAGACCATCATGAGACCGAAGAGCAACATGAGCACGACGATCACGATGAACACCGCACGTGGAACCGCGACCTCGGGGCGGACCCGGTCGCGCGTGCGTGCCATCAGGACACCCCGCCCATCGCCTCGACGCAAGCGCGGAACGTAGTGCCGCGGTGGGCATACGAGGTGAACTCGTCGTAGGAGGCGCATGCGGGAGAGAGCAGCACGGCGTCCCCTGCGGATGCCAGCTCGCGTGCGACCTCGACCGCGTCGCTCATCGTCGCTGCCCGTCTCACCTCGACGGTGGACCCGGAGAAGGCCTCGGCGAACCGGGGTGCCGCGGCTCCGAAGAGGACGACCGCCTTGCAACGCGCCGCTGCGGCTTCGACCAGCTCGGAGAGGTCGGTCCCCTTGTCGTATCCGCCAAGCAGGAGGATGAGGGGTCGGTCGCCGAAAGCCGTAAGCGCCTTGATCACAGCGTCCGTGTTCGTCGCCTTCGAGTCGTTGAAGTACCCGACGCCTTCCACCTCGCCCACCGGCTCGATGCGGTGCGCGATGGGAGCGAACGTCGCCAGACCGTCCGCCACCGCATGGGGCTCAAGTCCCCAGGCGAGCGCGGCACCCGCCGCGCAGAGGGCGTTCACGACGTTGTGCGTGCCTTTGATCAGGAGGTCGTCGACGGGAAGCAATTCGGAGGTGACAGTGCCCACCTGTACCGAAAGGACACCGTCGTCGACGGATCCGGCGGCATCGCCGGGTGCAGTGGGGTCGACGGTCAGCACGGTGATGCCGCGCGTCTCGGCCAGCGCGACGAGCTTGCGGGCGCCCGGATCCGTGCGGTCGAAAATCGCGAAATCCCCGGCCCCCATGTTCGAGAGGACCTTCGCCTTGGATGCTGCGTAGTGCTCGAGGGTCCGGTGCCATTCGAGGTGGTCGGGCGTGACGTTGAGCACGACGGCCACATGGGGCTTTAGTTCACGCGTCGAATGAAGCTGGAAGGAGGAGAGCTCGGCGACGAACACCTCGCCGGGACGCCGGTCGGCGACCGCGTCGATACAGGTGGGTCCTATGTTCCCGACCGCGCGCGCCGGAACCCCCGCCGTATGGAAGAGATGCTCGATGAGCGAGGTCGTCGTGGTCTTGCCGTTGGTGCCGGTGACCACGATCCAGTCGCGCGGCGAGAGTCGATAGGCGAATTCCGGTTCAGAGACGACCTCTCCGCACGCGGTCTCGGCCGCCGCGTAGAGCGACGAGAACGGCGAGATGCCCGGGCTCGCAACACAGAGGTCCCATGCGCCGGCCAAGCCGTCAGTCACGTCGAGAAGGTCGACGCCGATCGAGGCGAGCTCGCGGGCATCGGACGGGAACTCCTCGACAGGCCTGCTGTCCGCGAGCGTGACGGAAACAGCCTCCCCGCGTGCGACGAGAGCCGACGAGAAGCGAGCGACGGCGGTTCCGGTGACACCGGTGCCGAGTACAAGTATGCGTCCCCAGGAAGTCATGTCGTCCTTACTAGATAGAGCCGGTGAAGAAGAGCGCGAAACCGATAGCCGCGAGCAGTGCCGCGATGATCCAGAACCTGACCATCACCTTGGTCTCCGACCACCCCTTCTTCTCGAAGTGATGATGGAACGGAGCCATGAGGAAGACCCGCTTGCCCGTCGTCTTGAACGAGACGACCTGGATGATCACCGAGAGCGCCTCGGCGACGAAGATTCCGCCGATGATGAGGCTCACGACCTCGGTCTTGGTCGTGACGGCGAGAGCGGCAAGCATGGCGCCGAATGCGAGCGATCCGGTGTCACCCATGAAGATGTCGGCCGGATGGCTGTTGAACCAGAGGAAGCCGATGCAGGTGCCTGCCGC
>CAZMJV010000015.1:8631-19993 GCA_964566905.1 uncultured Coriobacteriia bacterium
TACTGGGCGAAACTAAACACGCGGGCTCACCAACCCTTCGACCAGCACCTCGAGCCCCATCATCCTCGATGCCTTCACCAGGACGATGTCACCCGCTTCGACCAGATCATCGAGAACCGCACCGGCCTCGCCGACCGTCGCGCACGGGCGCACCCGTGCAGGGTTCATACCCGCAGCCGTCGCGCCGTCCGCTATGCGCTTGGCGAGCGGCCCGACGGTAACGAGCGTGTCGATCGGCGTGTCTCGGACGTATCCGCCCAAACGGAAGTGCGCGAGCTCCGAGAAGCTGCCCAGCTCTCCCATGTCGCCCAGAACCGCGATGCGGTGTCCTTCGCCCGACACAGCAGCGAGGGTATCGACGGCCGCGCGCATCGAAGTGGGATTCGCGTTGTACGTATCGTTGAGGATGGTGACTCCCGCGGCCGTGGAGAGGACCTCCATGCGCATCGCCGTGATCGCCGCGCCGGAGAGCGCCTCGGCCATAGCTTCGGGATCGATGCCGAGATGCGCACCGACCGCGAGCGCCGCGAGTGCGTTGTAGACGTTGTGACGTCCCGGAACTCCGAGAGTGACCGGGACGCGGACCTCATCTCTCAGAACCGCCGTGAACGACGGACGGCTCATGGCGTCGAGTTCGATGTCCTCAGCGCGATAGTCGTTGTCTTCTCCCAGGCCGTAGGTGACGACCGGCGCGGGAGAGGAGTTGGCGATGCGCGCGCTCTTGGCGTCGTCGCCGTTGAGGAACGCACGCCCCTCGGGGGGCAGAGAGAGGATGAGCTCGCCTTTGGCCTCCGCGATGGCGTCCTCGCTGCCCAGAAGCTCGACATGGCTGGTGCCGACGTTTGTGATGAGGCCGAGGTCGGGACGTGCGATCTCGCAGAGACGGGCGATCTGCCCTTTTCCGCGCATTCCCATCTCGACGACAAGAGCCTCGGTCTCGGCGTCCGCGCACAGGATCGTGAGAGGGACTCCCAGTTCGTTGTTGCGGTTTCCCTGGGTGCAGACCGTGTTGAACTTCGCGGAGAGGACCGCGGAGACGAGATCCTTCGTGGTTGTCTTCCCTGTGGACCCGGTGATGGCGACCACGGTCGCCCGGAGGCGACGGCGATGCCCTGCGGCGAGCTCTTGGACAGCCCTGAGCGCGTCATCGACCTGGATGACGGCGGCTCCTGCCTCCGCGGCGAGTTCGAAGAGCTCATCTCCCAGTTCCTGCGCACCCTTGGTGACGATCAAGGCACGCGCGCCCGCTACAAGCACGGAGGCCAGATAGTCGTGTCCGTCGGAGTGCTCCCCCGTGAAGGCCACGAAGGCGCAACCCGGCTCGACCTCTCGCGAGTCGATGGCGATTCCGCTCACGACTCCCGAGGGCTCTCCTGCGAGGAGAAGTCCGTCGCACTGCTCGACGATCATCTCCACCGTTGTCATCAGCACAGACGGCTCAACTCCTCACGTGCGACAACGCGGTCGTCGAATGCCAAGATCCGATCGCCCACGATTTGATAGTCCTCATGTCCTTTGCCTGCGATGAGCACGACATCTCCTGGTCGCGCGAGCGAGACCGCCTCGGCGATCGCGGCCCTGCGATCGACGCGGACGACCGTGCGGTCCTCGCCGCCCGTCATCCCCGCCAGAACGGCCTGGACGATGCGCTCGGGATCCTCCGTGCGGGGGTTGTCGCTCGTCACTATGGCGATGTCTCCGAGCAGTGCGGCCCGCCCCATGAGCGGACGCTTGCTCGCATCGCGGTCTCCCCCACAACCGAAGACCACGAGCACACGGCCTGCGGTGATCTCGCGGAGCGCGGCGATGGCCTTCTCCAGCGAATCCGGGGTATGCGCGTAGTCGACGACGACCGAGAATCCCCGATCGTTCTCGACACGTTCGAGACGACCCGGGACCTGAGGAGCCGTCGAGAGCGCCTCGACGACCGTGGAAAGATCGATGCCCACTGCGAGGGCGCACCCGGCCGCAAGTGCGGCGTTGTCGATGTTGAACGCGCCGACGAGCGGGAGTGCGACCTCGACGATCTCCCCTCGCCAACGCAGCTTGAACGTGCTGCCGGACGACGAGAACGACTCATCGAGCGCGCGCAGGTCGCCGAACGACCCGCGCGTCACTGTGATCACCGAATGCTGCTTCGCGAGACACATCGAGTAGAGCTTGCGGCCCCATTCGTCATCGATGCAGATGATGCGCGAGCCGACCACGTGGTCGAGGAACAGCGCGGCCTTCGCCTCGAAGTACTCCTCGAGGGTGTTGTGGTAGTCGAGGTGGTCCTGAGTAAGGTTGGAGAAAGCCACCGCCGCGAAGTGCGTCCCGTCGATGCGATGCAGATCGACGGCGTGGCTCGAGACCTCCATGGCGACGTCGGTGACCCCCGCGTCGCGCATCCGCGCGAACAGCGCCTGGAGTTCCAGTGATTCGGGGGTGGTCCTCGAAGAAGGGACCGAGACGTCGCCGATCCGCGACTCGACGGTGCCGATCACTCCCGGCGTACGTCCTGCAACCCGGAATATCCACTCGAGAAGATAGGTCGTGGTCGTCTTCCCGTTGGTTCCGGTGATTCCCACGACGTTCATCTCCGACGAAGGGTTGTCGTAGAAGGCCGATGCCGCCAACGCGAGCGCACGACGCGTGTCGGAGACCACGAATTGCGGGACGGCCGCGTCTATATCGACGCGATGCTCGACCACGAGCGCGACCGCGCCGCGCGCGACCGCGTCCGCCGCATACCGGTGTCCGTCTACCTTCACTCCCGCTATGCAGAAGAAAGCGTCTCCGGGAGACACGTTCGAGGAGTTGAAGGCGAGTCCGGTGACTAATGCTTCGCCGGACGGCTCCACAAGGAGTCCTCCGAGCAGCGTCGTCATCGACTTTTCGTCCATCAACACCTCCTTTGTAACGTGTCGTTCGATTTTATCATCGTGACCATGCGCGCCTTGTGCGCAGACGGTCACGGTGTGGTTACAGAGGTCGTCTCGACCGAGGCCTTCGAGGGTGCGATCCTGAGGTGCTCCGCGGCGAACGTGGCGACATCGTTGAAGGTCGGAGTCGCGACGGTCACGCCGTAGTACGCGTTCTTGGGCTCGTCGAGGATGACGTAGACGAGGAGTTGCGGGTCCTCCGCGGGCAGATAACCGATGAACGAGCTCACGTACGCGCCGGCGATGTACCCTTCGCCGGGCTTGCCGGCCTTCTGCGCCGTTCCCGTCTTACCTGCGACGGTGTAGCCGGGAACGTTCGCCTGGTTGCGCGTACCCTCGCCGGCGGCGTGCACGAGCACTCCGGTGGTCTGTTTGGCGCTCGTCACTCCGATAGCGCGACGCGTCGGCCAGGTCTTCGAGTACTCGCGGCCGGGGATGTCCACGAGGAAGTGCGGTGTGGGGAGCAACCCTTCGTTGGCGATGCCCGAAACGGCCCGGGCCAACTGCAGCGACGAGACCGAGACCCCTTGCCCGAAGGCGACGTTCGCATACGTGGTCCGATACCAGTCGTCATACGACGCGAGCAATCCCTTGCTCGCGCCCGGGAAGTCGACCCCGGGCTTCTGCGTGAGCCCGAACGCGACGATGTAGTCGTAGAACGTCCGCGCGCCCAGTCCCTCGACGAGCTTGACCGTACCGACGTTCGACGAGTGCGTGATGATGTCGTCGAGCGTGTAGGTCACCGTGGGTCGAGGCGATGAGTCGCTGATCTTCTGATCGAAGACCTGTATCGAATAGGGCAGAGTGAACGTGCTTCCCACATCGAACACCCCGCGGTCGAGCACCGCGGCCGCGGTTATCGTCTTGAAGGTCGAGCCGGGCTCGTAGGCGTCGGTGAGCGCGCGATTGCGCATCGAATCGGGGTCGGCCGTCCGATACTGGTTGGGATCGTAGTAGTTGGTGGACGCCATGGCGTAGATCTCGCCGTCCTTGGGGTTCATGACGACGATGGTTCCGCTCGTGGCGTTCCATTCGGCCACCGCGGTCGCAAGACGGCTCTGCGCGAACGCCTGGATGTCCTTGTCGATCGAGAGGATGATGTCCTCCCCGTCGACGGCCGGGACCTCCTTGGTCACTCCCCCTGGGATGGGCGTGCCGTCCTCCCCCATCTCGACGAGCAGTTCGCCGGGCTCACCTGTGAGCATGTCCTCGTACTGAAGCTCGAGCCCTGCTCGACCGACGTCCTCGACGTCAACGAAACCGAGCACCTGTCCGGCGAGGTCTCCGTTCGGGTAGACGCGCTTCGAGTCGTCGAGCATGCCGATACCCTTGAGTCCGAGGTCGGCGACTCGGGCCGCCAGCTCGGTATCGACCTTGCGCTCGATGTACGAGAACGACGAGTCGCGCTTCAGGCGGGCAAGGTAGGTTTCGTAGTCGCCTCCGAGAACGGCCGCGAGCTGCTCCGCGGTCTTCTCCGGATTCTTAACCTCACGCGGGTCGGCGTAGATGGTCTTCGCCGCCACGCTCGTCGCGAGGACCTCGCCCTCTCGGTCGTAGATCGTTCCGCGTCGGGGTGAGACGGTGATGTCGCTCGTACGCTGAGCGGTCGCGGCCGCAGCCCAGTCCGGAGCCTTGACGACCTGCATGTAGACGAGTCTTCCGGCGACACCGAGACAGACGGCCATGAAAAGAGCGAAGAGCCAGAAGCTCCTCTTTTGGCGAACGCTCTTTCCACGGGCGATGTCGCATGCCTCCGGAGCACGATTGTTTCGGGGTGGATTACGGCGCGCTGACAACTCCCGCTCCCGTCTCGGCTTCCGGCAGGAGTGAGGCGACGAGCTGCAACAGGCCGCCCATATCCGCTTGGACCGGGGCATCCGCGAATGCGGAGTCGGGAAGCTCGGCAACGGCCACCGAGACCTCCGGGGAGAGGTCGATGTGCCCGACATTCTCAGCAGGGCCCATCTGAAGCGTGTCCTGCGCGTACGCGCGGATGCGGTCCGACCTCGAGAGGAACGAGTGCTTGATCTCGAGCTCGTCGGAGAGAGCTCGCGCTTCGCGCAGCTCGGATTTGATTTGGGATGACTGGATTCCCGCCTGGGTCGCCTGCGAGGAGAGCCAGATGCGGCCGAGACCGAAGAAGGTGAGTGCGACGAAGCAGACGACGATCGCGACGGAGACGGAACTCACGGTGGCAGCATCTCGGATGCGGGTGCGCTTGGGTGTACCTCTCAGGACTCGCAGGTCGGGAGTGGCGATGACCCGCTCTTGCCTTCTGTCCTGTACCCGTGCCGGAGCACCCATGTCGATCCTTCTTCCTTGTGCTGCCCTCTGTGGGCTCTATAACTTCTCGGCGACTCGCAGCTTTGCGCTGCGCGACCGCGGGTTCTCTTCCAACTCTTCGGCGCTGGGAACCAACGCCTTGCGAGACACGACCTTGAGGGTCGGTTTCACATCACACACGCATACCGGCAGGTCGGGAGGGCACGTACATGTTCTTGCCGCCTCGGCGAACGCTTGCTTCACGATCCGATCCTCGAGGGAGTGGTAGCTGATGACCACGAGCCTCCCCCCGGGGGCAAGCCAGCGAATCGCCGCTTCGAGCCCCCTGCTGAGCACTTCCAGCTCCTTGTTCACCTCGATGCGCAACGCTTGGAACGTCCGCTTGGCGGGGTGCCCTCCCTCTCGACGTGCCGCCGCGGGGATCGCGGCTTTGATGACCTCCACGAGCTGGTGGGTCGTCTCGATGGGGGCCTGCTTGCGCGCGGAGACGAGGAACGACGCGATTCGCGACGCCCACTTCTCCTCGCCATAACTACGGATCACCCGGGCGAGGTCTGCTTCGGAATAAGTTGCGATGACCTCTGCTGCGGTTTGGGTGTGGGTACCCGGGTCCATCCGCATATCCAAGAGCGCATCCTCCTGGTAGGAGAAACCTCGCTCAGGGAAATCAAGTTGGGGCGAGCTGACACCGAGGTCGAACAGGAATCCGTCGACGGTCGGTACGCCCGCATGTACGAGTAGTTCATCGATGTCGCCGAAGTTGCCTTTGAGAAGGATCGGTGCGACTTCGAGAGGAACGGACGAGAGACGCTCTCCCGCGGCCTTGAGGGCCGCATCGTCTTGATCGATACCGATGAGGATCCCGTGCGGGGCGATCCTCTGGGCGATCTGCAACGAATGTCCTGCTCCCCCGAGTGTGCAGTCGACCACCACCGAGCCATCGCGCAGGGCGAGCGACTCGAGCACTTCGGTCAGCATCACAGGGTTGTGCCGGTATTCGGGTGTCAAAGTCACTGCGACTTCTTGGAGCGGACCTTGCTGACGAGCTCGTCGATGGTGCCGTGGGATGCGTTGTAGTCATCCCAACGCTTCGCGTCCCAGACCTCGAGGCGCTTGCGGTTGCCGATCACCACGACGTCCTTATCCAGACCTGCGTACTCACGCAGGTAGGGGGAGACGCTCATACGGCCGGCTGTATCGAGATCGACCGTCATGGCGCCTGCGGTGAGCATTCGGTAGAGTGCCTTGATCTCCGGGTCGAAATCGTCGTCGGGGACGAGGGAGTCGAGCCACTCGGCGTAGTCCTGGGGGGTGAAGACGAACAGCGTTCCGTCGAACCCCTTGCAGACCATGATCTGCTCGGGCAGTGCGCGACGGTAGGCGGCGGGCAGCGAGATACGTCCCTTGGAATCGACGGTATGTCGATATTCCCCGGTGAACATCGCTCCCCTCCCCTCATTCGCAGTACCCTCGGCCGCTCAAATCGTGCGGCGTTGGGCCAATAGTATCCCACTTCATGACCCGGTACAACACTTTATGGGATTTCGCCCCACTTTTTTGGGTATCGACGACACCATGTGGGACGACGGTCTCAATCCGGTCGCGGATGCGATCCTGGAAGGAACGGCGCAGGGGAAGTATTTGCGCGAACGGGCGGGGAGCTCTACAATACACAGAAGCTCCATACGCTTGGTTTCCTATGAAAAGGTGGGCAGTTACGTGGATCGTACGTTTCTCGATTTGAACTGGGCCGCAACCGTAGTCAACACGCTGCTCGTCGCCTTCTTCGTGCTCGGTGCCGGCGGAGTCGGTCTCGGCATCTACGCCGCTTCGGTTCTCAAGAAGCGCGAGGGTTCCAGCGAGCCCAAGTAACTCGCACGACCAAGAGATGAACGAACGCCTCCTTTATCGGAGGCGTTTTCTTTATCCTGCGAGAATCGGGTATCCTCACCCTAGGTTTCCTATGGAAGGACGTGCCATGAACCAGAACAAGAAGAAGGCGATTGCAGCTGTAACCGTCGCCGTCCTGCTCTTGGTGTTCATCGTGGTGGGGAGCATGATCCAAGGTCGCTTCTTCCCCACGCTCGGGTCCGGTACCTCGTCGGAGAACGCTGCGGTCTCAGAGAGCAGGACATCCGTGGCCCCGGACGTCGCGGCGACCGGCGAGAAGACACTCTCGGGCACGGTGGCACCCTCAGGGACCGAACCCCTCGTCATCGCGAACGCGAACCTTTCACTCTATGTCGACGATGTGGCCGCCACGGCTGACAAACTGCGTGATGTAGCCGCTGAGGTGGGAGGACGCATATCCGATATCAGCGTCAGCACCGACGGTGGAACTGTCATCCCCCTCGACAGTGCCTCGCGAACCGGCATGAGCGGCGGCATCGTCTCCGGCTGGGCGACTCTGCGAGTGCCTGCGGACAAGCTCGAGTCGGCTGTCTCGCTGGTCTCGAAGCTCGGAAGCGTACAGTCGAGCAGCGAATCCGAGTACGACGTGACTATGCAGCACATCGACCTCGTCGCCCGACTCGACAACCTGAAGGCTTCGGAGACGCGCATGCGCGAGCTGCTCGCACAGACAGCCACCGTCACCGAGGCGATCGCCGTGGAGACGGAGCTCTCACGCCTGCGTGGGGAGATCGACTCCCTGCAGGGGCAGCTCGACGCGCTCGACGACCAGGTCGCGATGTCGACGCTCTCGGTACAGCTCACCAAGACGCCCTCCGCATCCCAAGGGACGCTCGGGTTCAACATCGGCGAACTGCTTATGCAGGGCGTTCGCGCGGCCGTCAGCCTCGCCAGCACGATCCTCATCGGGATCATCGCCATCGCCCCGCTCGCCATCATCGTCCTGATCGTCTGGTTGGTCGTGCGAGTGATACGGCGCCGTAAGACGCTCTGACGCACTTAGATCACCAAACGCGAGTCTCAGATAGCCGGTCTTCAGGGCCGGCTATCTCATGCGTGCGCGCGGATGGGTGCTCAGGTACTCCTCGCGGATGTGACGTCGGTCGACGTGCGTGTAGATCTGCGTCGTCGCTATGTCGCTGTGCCCGAGCATCTCTTGGAGGGAGCGCAGATCGGCTCCCCCTTCGAGCATGTGCGTGGCGAACGAATGTCGCAGGGTGTGGGGGTGCAGGTCCTCGAGGTCGACATTGCTCCCCATGCGCTTCACCATGAGAAACACGCTCTGTCGGGAGATACGGCCGCCGTTGCGGTTGAGGAACACCGCGCTGCCGTCCTGTGAGCGCGCGCTGCGTGCGAGACGGAGCTGCCCGCGACCTCGGTCCAGATAGACTCCGAGCGCGCTTTGGGCGAGTCCCGATATCGGGACCATGCGCTCCTTGGACCCTTTGCCCATCACTCGGAGCAGGCCGCCGTCGAGATCGATGTCTCCGAGGTCGAGGCCGGTGAGCTCGCTGACGCGCAGGCCGCATCCGTAGAGGATCTCGAGCATCGCACGATCCCGAAGACCGATGGCCGAGTCGGGGAACGGCTGAGTGAAGAGCTTCTCCAGCTGCTCGATGCTGATGACCTCGGGAAGACGCTTGGGGACCTTGGGAAGTCCGAGTTTCGCCGTGGGGTGGTTCTCCGTCACCGACTCGCGGACCAGGAAACGGTGGAACCCCTTGATCGCGGAGACGTTCCTCTCGACCGTCGAGGGCGCAAGCCCTCGCTCCTGGAGAGAGGCGATGTACGCGGTGACGTCCTCGCGTGCAACGGCGTCCGGACCCGCTACCGCCCTGGTTTCGAGAAATGCGATGTAACGAGTGAGGTCGCGACCGTACGACTCGACGGTTCGAGGCGAGGATCCGCGCTCCACCGAGAGATGCGAGAGATATTCCATGACCAGATGTTCCATGGGGTAAGAGTACCAGAGCGCCTTCTCGATCGGTTCAGTCCCGTTCGCGACTGCGAGGCAAGTTGTGTGGTCGAGGCGTTGACGAAGTAACGTCGGTCCAACGAGAATCGCGCTCGAGCCGGATTTCGGCACGGAGTCGGTTAGGGTGGAGGGCGAAGGAGGCGAGGTCACGTGCTCAGCGCTCTTGCATCGAAGACAAGTGAATCCGTGCGTTCCGGTGCGAAGACTCTCGCCTCGGCGGCACCTCGCTACGAAAAGCCGCCGACGTGGCTTCCCGGTCTGCGCGTCCTGCTGGCCTTCTATGCCCCGATGCTGCTCGGCTTGGCGATCGGTCGACCGGGACTTCTCGTTCCGGTGGGTATCGGCGCAGGCATGCTCGCGCTCGTCGACCCGATGGGAAGCACGGTGCGACGATCGATCACGATCGGAGCGACAACCCTCGCGAGCGCCGCGGTGTTCGCCGTCGGCGCGGGCGTCGGACAGATCGCCCCGCTGACGATCGCCTTCGTGTTCGTGGTGGTGTACATCGCAGGTCTCTCGGTGGAATTGGGCGGAGCGGGGCTGAGGGCCGGACTCTGGATCGTGACCGCGGCGATCTTCGGGATCTCGAACACGGGGATCACCCCCGGCTACTTCTCGGCAACGGGCATGCTGCTCGGAGGCCTGTGGGCCCTGTTCCTCGCGGCCGTCCCGTTTAGAAACGAGGAGCGTCCTCTCAGCCGGATCCTCTCGCGAGAGGCGATTCGGGCCATGGCAGCGCCGCGCCTGCAGGGACTGATCGCATCACTTCCCGATCATCTGAAGCTGCGGACCGCCTTGGGACGCCAGGCCCTGAGGATGTCCAGCGCGGCCGCACTCGCACTCTCGGTCAGCTACCTTCTCGAAAGGCCGACCATCGGTTGGATCGCCGGTGCGACCATCGCCGTGCTCAACCCGCAGGTGCGTCTTTTCCGTGCACGCAGCACGAGCCTATTCATCGGGACCGCGCTCGGCGCGGGGGTGGCGTTCGTGCTCGCAATGCTGACCTCGAACATCACCCTGATGCTCGCTCTCGTCGCGCCGGTTATCTTCCTCGCGGCGAATCTGAGGACCGTCGACTACGGCGCGTGGATCACGCTCTATTCGACGTTCAACCTCGTCATGCTCTTCGTCACCACGGGGAACGGTTCGGACGTCTCGATGATCAGCAACAAGCTTCTCGACACGGTGATCGGCGCGGCGATCGCGCTTCTGGTCGCGTGGACGACGTTCCCCTATTCGGAACGCGAGCGTCTCGATGAGGAGTTCACGGCCGACCTCGAGCCGATCGATCCGATTAGAGGAGCCTGAGGGCTGCGGCGCCGCCAGCAACGTAGGAGAACGCGAAGAACGCCGGATCCTGCTCTTCGGTACGTCCCATCGTCTTGACGCGAACGGTTCGCATGTCCACATCGGTGAGCCGCGGCAGGTCCATGCGGACATGACGGTCCCAGACGCCGGCTTCCTCGAGCGCCGAATCGATGAGCGCATCCTCTTGCTCGCCGATCGAGGCCATGGGCACCAGTGCCTGAGCGAGCGCGATCTTCGAGAGCGCGGTGAGCGAGTGATGGCTCACGCCCCGATGGCGTTCGCGCTCATCTGCAAAGGAGACTCGCAGTGCGGCAATGGGCACTCCACCGACCGCCGCGGCGGCGTTGATGGCCTCGCCGACCGCGATGCCTCCGTGTCCGAAGGGAGTGCCGGTGCCGACCATCCCCGGGCCCATCGACACGATCGCGACGTCCGAGTAGGCCACATGCTTCGCGGCGAGCAACCCAGAGTGCAGCGTGACCGCCTCGAGGACGCCGCCGAAGGCCTGGCCGCAGCTCACCGTGAGGTCGATGAGACCCCTGCGGACGCTTCGCGCCAGGACATCCGACATCTGCAACGGCAGCGCCGCCTCGTCGGTCATGCAGTAGGCGACGCGCGCCTCGGGAGCGATCGTTTTGATGGCGGCCGCCACGAGCGGGACCTGGCTATGCAGCGCGCAGCACACCACGGGCATACCTGCGATATCGAGGGCGTGCTCCATCGTGGAGTGATGTGAGGACTCTTGGGATTCGACCGAGAGGACGTCGAGCTGCAGCGGCGTGTACCGGAGCTTCATGATGTGGCCGCCGGATGGCGCTGGCTGGTTAAGGCTCTCCCCCGCCCCCGCACGCGCGACGACGATGTGTGAGCCGCCCGTTCCCAAGGAGAGATCCATCGCGGTGGTGTTGACCAAGACCTCGGCACCCACGCCGACCGTCGCGCACAGCGCGGTGTAGACCAC
>CAZMJV010000015.1:20093-23195 GCA_964566905.1 uncultured Coriobacteriia bacterium
TTCGCATCGGAGCCACCGCCGGAACGGTGGAGACGCGGTACGAGCCCGCAGCGAACGGCCGCTTTGCTCACCAGTTCGACCCGAGGATCGTTCTCGGCGTAGTGGAACCCCTCGTACTCGAGCTCCCACGTCGTCTCGACCGTCCCGCCGAACTTCTCGGCCGCCTCGCGCATGGAACGCTCCATCGCGTCGCGGACCTCGTCTGCGCGCTCCCTCGAGAGAGAGCGGCACTCGCCGGTCACGTCGCAGCGGGCGGCGACCACGTTGTCGGCGGAGCCACCGGAGATCGTACCGATATTGGCGGTGGTCGTCTCGTCGAGACGACCGATCTGCATCGATGAGATGGCAGCCGCGGCCATTGAGATCGCCGAGACACCCTTCTCCGGGGCGACTCCGGCGTGCGTCGCGGTGCCCGTGAACCGAGCTTTGAAGGTGTGATGGAACGGAGCTCCCACGACGATGGTGCCGGGGGCGCCGTCGGAATCGAGAACGAGGCAGAGGTCGCATGCGACGTCATCGGCGGCGAGGGACTTCGAACCCTGAAGCCCGACCTCCTCCATCACCGTGAAGACCGCGCGGACCGTCGGCCGGGCCGCATCGGACGCGGCGAGGACCCGCATGGTCTCGAGTGCGACCGCGATGCCCACCTTGTCGTCGGCTCCAAGCACCGTGTCGCCCTGGGCCTCGATGCGACCGTCGCGAATGACGGGGACGACGCCGCGGCAGGGCTCGACGCAGTCCATATGTGCCGAGAGGACCAGCGTGACCGGAATCGTCCCGGGGAGCTCGGCAATGAGGTTGCCGGTTTCAGAACCGGTCTCCTCGGCGGTGTCGTCGAGACGCACCGTGCAGCCGATCTCGATGAACTTCGAGGAGAGGTACGACGCGACCGCGCCCTCGTGGGTCGACGGACTGTCGATGCGGACGAGGTCGAGGAAGGTCAGGAGGAGCCGTTCGGTGTCCATCGTCACTTGCCCGTCTTCTGATCGATCGATGCCTTCACGAACTCGCGGAAGAGCGGCTGCGGACGCGTGGGGCGGCTCTTGAACTCAGGGTGTCCCTGGTTCGCCACGAACCACGGGTGGCCGGGAAGCTCGATCATCTCGACGAGACGGCCGTCGGGCGAGACGCCCGAGATGACGAGACCCGCCTCGGTCAGCTGGTCGCGGAACGCGTTGTTGACCTCGTAGCGATGGCGATGACGCTCGTAGATGACCTCTTCGCCATAGGCCTCGTATCCCTTGGTCCCCTCGACCACGCGACAGGGATAACTTCCCAAACGCATGGTGCCGCCGAGGTTGTCGATGTCCTCCTGCTCGGGGAGCAGGTCGATGACGGGGAACTCGGTGATGGGGTCGAACTCGGTCGAGTTCGCTCCCGCCAGCCCGACGACGTTGCGGGCGTACTCGCAGACCGCGACCTGAAGGCCGAGGCAGATGCCGAAGAAGGGGACCTTGTTCTCGCGGGCGTACTTCGCCGCCGCGATCTTGCCCTCGATGCCTCGAACGCCGAAACCACCGGGAACGAGGATGCCGTCCATGCCGGAGAGCTTGCCCTCGACCTCGTCGGGAGAGAGCTCCTCGCCGTCGACGTAGTGGACGTTCACGTTGTGGTCGTGGTAGATGCCGGCGTGCGCAAGCGCCTCGGTGACCGAGATGTACGCATCCGGGAGCGAGATGTACTTGCCGACCAGCGCGATGTCGACCGAGTCCTTGAGGTCCCTCGAGTGGTCGACGAACGCACACCAGTCGGTGAGGTCGATCTTCCTCGGCTCGAGACGCAGACGTTCGCAGACCATCTCGTCGAACTTCTGCTCGTGGAGATGGATGGGGACTTCGTAGATCGTGGGCGAGTCGCTGCACTCGATGACCGCGCGGGGATCGACATCGCAGAAGAGCGCGATCTTGGCCCGGGTCGACTCGTCGACATCGTGGTCGGAGCGACAGACGATGAAGTCGGGCTGGACGCCGAGGGCGCGCAGCTCCTTCACGGAGTGCTGGGTCGGCTTCGTCTTGACCTCATGCGCCGCAGCGATATACGGCACGAGGGTCACGTGGATGAAGCAGACGTTCTCGGGTCCCTTGTCCTTGCGGAACTGGCGTGCGGCCTCGATGAACGGGAGCGACTCGATGTCGCCGATGGTGCCGCCGATCTCGGTGATGACGATGTCGGGCTTGGTCTGCTCGGCGAGTCGGTTGATCCGCTCCTTGATGGCGTTGGTGACGTGCGGGATGACCTGAACGGTTCCGCCGAGAAAATCACCGCGGCGCTCCTTGGAGATGAGCGCCTGGTAGATAGAGCCCTGTGTGAAGTTCGAGTCGCGTGTGAGATTCTCGTCGATGAACCTCTCGTAGTGCCCCAGATCGAGGTCGGCCTCGTGGCCGTCGTCGGTGACGAACACCTCGCCGTGCTGGAAGGGGCTCATGGTGCCGGGGTCGACGTTGAGGTAGGGATCCATCTTCTGCATCGTGACCTTGTAGCCACGGGCTTTGAGTAGGCGTCCGAGTGATGCTGCAGTGATTCCCTTGCCCAGGGAGGAGACGACGCCTCCTGTTACGAAGATGTGTTTGGCCATATTTCCCTACCAGCTCCTTAACGACGATTGGCGCATTCCAACAACTGATTGTACCCGCTCAACCTCCGTGACTGAGTCACGTCCTGCGTGATTCTTGTGTGGAAGGACGATTTTCCACTAAGGAAGCCGACCCGCGCGGTCGACCGCCGCAAGTATGCGGTTGCCTTCGATGACGCGAGAGAAGGAGACCTTCTCCGATGCAAGATTGAGCGCGAAGAGCACGACTGCGACCACTGCCAACCACGGGAGCGGGAGCGAGACGGCGAAGAGATATCCGACGAGCGCGCCCATGGCATTGGCCCCGGCGTCTCCGAGCATGGCCCTCTCGCCCAAGTCGAAGCGCCACGTGGCGAAGACCGGTCCGAGGACCAGCAGCGCCATCACCGCAAGTACGGAGGGCGCGGGGTCGAGCAGACCGAACCACAACGCGAGGAGGGCAGGTACCAGGAGCACGAGATAGACCTTGGTCGCGCGTCCGGGGCGCAGGTCGAAGAGGTTCATGAGGTTCGCGGCCAGCGCGATGACCA
>CAZMJV010000015.1:23295-28708 GCA_964566905.1 uncultured Coriobacteriia bacterium
GCGACCAGCTCGATGCCCAGCGCGAGTGAGAGCGCCCAGACCATCCAGACGAGACCGAGACCGAGGACGACCTCGCGTCCCCTGAAGTTGACCGCCTTGGGAGCGCCGGACTCGAGCGAGGGAACGAGTGCCGCCATAGCCAGCAGAGGGACGACACCGGCGAACAGGACCGCGAACGCTACCTCCACCAGCTGACTCGCGATGGGAACAGGCATCAGCGTCCCTCCTCCCCCTCTATCGGACGAAGGTCGGCGAGGCGCGCGAGCATCATCCAGACGATCCCCACGCCCACGTACAGGAAGATCAGCGCGGGGATGACTATCCCCGAATCCTCGGTGAAGTACGCGACCAAGCCGCCGACGAGGCTCGCGGTGATCGCCGAACCGAGGGCGGGATTCTCAACGAGCGTGGCGGCGAAGTCGCCGGCGGGCCTCCAACGCATCAGCCCGAGGAAACCGAGCACCGCGATGAGGATGAACGACCAGTTGGTACGGGTGAGCACACGGAGGTTCGTCTGCGCCTTGCGGACCACGATGGTCCAGAGTTCGCCCAACCCTCCCTCCTGCGCACTCTGCAGTGAGCGGGCAAGGTGGGTTTCAGGGACGATTCCCGCGAAGTCGAGAGCGACCAGGAGTCCGACGAGCGCAGCAATGGCGACGACCGCAACGACAGCCGTCTTCCAGGTGACCTTGCGTCCGGCGAACAACATCCAAGCCAGACCGTAACCGACGATCCCCCACGCGGCGACGCCGACGTTGGCGCCCCACATCGGCGCGGCCATGGTGACCGTGCACACGAGCGCGAGTATCGGGAACACGAGATTGACGAGGTAGGGAGACGCCTTGCTCCCTCGAACCTCGTCGAGGATCGCGGAGAACCCGATGAGCGACGCTCCGAAGAGAATCGCCGCTCCCTCGTTGCCGATTCCGTAGAAGCGCGCCGCGAGCAACGGGGAGTAGCCGAGGTACGTGGAGAAGGAGAGCGGCGCCCCCATCCACTGGTCGACGAGCAGCAGGAGCATGATTCCCAGGGAGAGCGACGCGATGGCGATGCGAGTCCCCGCGAAGCGTCTCAGCAGCTCGCCGACGACCCAAATTCCCGCCAGGGTCGCCACAAGCGCCGTGACCGCAGCCATCCCCGATGACGGACGCGGGACGAAGACGAACATCGCGAACGTCGCAAGCGGGAACGAGAGAACGCCTATCAGGGCAATCTTGAGCGCCATCACCAGTCGCGCCATGCGGCGCGAACGCTTGAAGTTGTGGTTTCTGAGCAAAACGAGGGTCGCGGCGAGAAGCACCAGGACCGTGAGTGCGATATACGTGCTCAAAACGGTCGCCTTGGTCGAATCGATCGCGATCGCCGCGGCGTTCGCATTGGAGAGGTACGTGATCTTCTCAGCGAGAGGGCGGTCGTCATCTGCGGAGGACATCGAGTTGCCCAACACGGAGACGGGCCTGCTCAAACCCATGAGTTCGAGAACGGTCGCGGTGACGTCGAGGTTGGTGACCACGCCGGTGCGATGGGTCGACGATGAGGTGAGCACGCCCTTGTACGAGCCACCGTCGATGATCACGGGGCCCAGCCCCTCGTATCCGTTCGCGTCTTGCGGCGACTGGGAGGCGACGACGATCACGTCGTCGGGACCCATCCGGTCGAGCGCGTAACCGACCACCGCGTCGAGCGCGTGCAGCGATTTCACATACAGCCCCCGCGCGACCTCGTCGGTGACCTGCGGTGAGAACTTCACCGCGCGATACCCGTCGCCCGCGTCGAGAACGATCAGCGCGGGCTTCTCGGACTGGGAGGTCTTGGAGAACAACGTGTCGAGCGAGGTCTCGAACGCGCCGAGGTTGGTGCGGATTCCGAACGGTGCATCGGGGTCTTCTTGGATAAGGCGCTGCGACACGTCGCCGAGATGGACTCCTCCCGAGGCGTTCATGGCGGCCAACGCGGCGGGCCTGACCTGACGCTGTTCGCCGGTCGCATACCCGACGTCCGAATTACCCAATGCAGCGGTGACTCCACCGGCATCCTCGATCGTCTGCCCGAGGATGCCGAGGCTCACCTCGGAGGACAGCTCGAGGTTCTTGCGCGCAGTCACCGGGATGCCCAGATAGACGATCGAACGGTCGCCGGCGCTCCTGCCGGTCATGCGTTCGTACGCCTCGCCGGCGCTGCCGTACTCGTATCGCTCGTCTGCCGAGTATGCTGCGGCGGCGGTGAAGTCGGGCACCGCCCACGATCCGGCGGATATGGAGAGCGCGCCTTCGAGCGGTGAGGGAGGCTCCCCCACCTCGCGTGTGCGGCTGCGTGCGTTGATATCTCCGACGGCGCCCTTCTCGGCGATCGACCAGATCCTCGGCGTGTCGGCCTCGGTCACATCACCCCACGTGAGATACGGGGCGAGCACGAGTATGACGCGGGACGCTCGCTTCGCGGGAACCGCCCAGGCAGGAGCAGCCAATGCCGAGAGGAGAAGGACGGTCGCGAGCAGTGTTGAGGGGATCTTCCCGATGGACTTCATATGGCCTTTCGGGCTCGGAGGCGTAGCGGACGCGCCGCTCACGTGACTGATGGTCCGATTATACCGTTACCGCAGTGAGAGTGCCCTGTGCCCGCTCAACGAAACGACCACGGAACCGTCGACACTCCCCTGTCGGCTATACTCTTACGCTGATGAGACGACATACGCGCGCGAGGCTGAGGGGAGCGATGTGAGCAACGATCGGAACGAATACGACGAGTCCTCCCCGGGCCACAGGTCCGTGGAGACAGACGTCGATCCGGCCCCCGATCCAAAGCGTTCGGTCGCCCGCTCCACCGCGATCATGTCGGCCGCGACGCTCACCTCGCGCGTCACCGGGTTCATCCGCACCTGGGCGATCGGGTTCGCGCTGGGAAACACCCTGCTCACCTCCTCCTACCAGCTGGCGAACAACATCCCCAACATGATCTACGAACTCATCGCCGGAGGAATCCTCTCGACGGCGTTCTTGCCCGTCTACCTCGAGCAGACCGCGAAGTACGGTCGCGAGCGCGGTTGGAAGTACGCGTCAACGCTTATCAACCTCGCGATCGTCGTGCTGGGTGCCATCGCGGTGCTCGCCACGATCTTCGCGCCGCAGGTCATCGCCACCCAGACGTTCCGGACACCCGCTGAGAACGCAGAACTCGCGGTGTTCTTCTTCCGCTTCTTCGCGATCCAGATCGTCTTCTACGGGGTCGGTGGGGTCGTGTCCGGTCTTCTCAACGCCAACAGGGAATTCCTCTGGCCGGCGGCGGGTCCCATCTTCAACAACATCGTGGTGATCATCACCCTGTTCGGCTTCGTGCCCCTCTCCAAAAGCGACCCTCATTTCGCCAAGATGTGGCTGGCCGGAGGCACCACGCTCGGCGTGATTGCGATGGGCGCGATCCAGATTCCCAGTTTGCTCAAAATCGGGATGCGCTACGTGCCGAAGATCGACCTGAAGGACCCCGGCCTGCGCGCCACCATGCGACTCGTCCTGCCCGCGGTGCTCTTCACGATCACCAACCTCGTGGCGGTCTCCGTGAGAAACGCCTATGCGTTCGAAGTCGCGCCCAACGGCCCCTCCACCCTGAGCTTCGCGTGGATGTGGTACCAGTTCCCCTACGGGGTGATGGCAGTCGCGCTCTCGACCGCGATCTTCACGGAGCTCTCGGATACGGCGGGACGCGGTCGCTGGACCGAGTTCAAGCAGCGGTTCGCAGGCGGCCTGAGGGCGACGCTCTTCCTCATCATCCCCATGGCGGTCATGCTCGTCGTCCTCGCCCGACCGCTCGTGATGCTGTTCAAGTTCGGGCGGTTCACCGCGCAAGACGTCGAGGTCGTCTCAGGGGTGCTTTCTTGGTGGGGCGTAGCGCTTCCCTTCTTCGCGGCCTACATGTACACCTACTTCGCGTTCAGCGCCTTCAAGGACCTCAAGACGGTCACCACCGTGAAGATCGGGATGACCGTCGTCCAGGTGGCGCTCTACGCGCTTCTCACCGTCGGATTCGGAACCTGGAAGGGCGTCGGCCTCATCGGCGTGCCCATCTCCGACCTTGTGTTCTACACGCTCATGTTCCTGGTGCTTGTGGTGATCCTCCGAAAGAAGATCGGCGCGTTCGACCTCTCCGGCGTGGTGTCGGTCACCGCCCGGATCGCCGTCGCGTCCCTCGCAGGCGGCGCGGTCGCGTTCGCACTGCTCTCGCTCATGAGTGGAGGCGGGCAGACCGTCACCTCGGCGTTCATCGCCCTCATGGCCTGCGGGGTCGCCGGACTGGCGACGACCTGGGGGCTGTGCGCCGCGCTGCACGTCTCGGAGATGTCGTTCCTTTTCGGCATCGGCCGGAGAATAGCCCGCCTATTCAAGCGTTCCCGCGCATAGGACGAAAGGATCCGCTTCATGAAGGTCACCGTACTCATCGCGGCATATGAGGAAGCAGAACGCATCGGAGACACCGTCCGCGCCGCACGATCGATCCCCGGAGTCGGCGAGGTGCTCGTCGTCGACGACGGCTCGACCGACGGGACCGCGCAACTGGCCGCCCATGCGGGTGCGCGTGTGTTGCAGCTGGGTCAGAATCGCGGGAAGGGTGCCGCACTCGAGGCCGGAGCCGAGGACCTGGGCGACGCAGAGGTGGTCCTGTTGCTCGACGGCGACTTGGGCGAGACGGCTTCTCAGGGGGAGTTGTTGCTCGCACCCGTGCTGGAAGGGGCCGCTGACATGGCGATCGCGAAGTTCCCGCGCCCTGTCGGGAAGGCCGGATTCGGACTGGTTCTCGGCCTCGCTCGCAAGGGAATCGCATCGATGGGAGGCGGTTATCTCGCCGACGCTCCCCTGTCCGGACAGCGTGCCCTCACCCGCGAATGCTTCGAGGCGATACGGCCGTTCGCGTCGGGCTATGGCGTCGAAGTGACGCTCACCGTCCGAGCGTTGCGCAGGGGTTTCACGCTCGTCGAAGTCCCCACGACGATGGCGCATGCCGCCACCGGGCGCGACGTGGCGGGGTTCCTCCACCGCGGACGCCAGTTCGCACACGTCGCCGCTGCGCTGGTCAGGCTCCGTTTCGAGAAGTCGAAACCCGCCGGGAGCGTCTAGCGAATCACCTGGGGATACTTGTAGACACCGTCGGCGCCGAGACCGTAACGGTCTACCGGAGCGCCTCCGACACACAACGTCACGACCGCCTGAGTCCCCCGCACGCCGTCGAGAGCATCGAGCGTGGTGAGGCCCTTCTCGGCAGCGACGTCGAGGATGTCGGTCTTGACACCTCCGGCGCGAGCGGCGAACCCGGTCTTGCCGGCCTCGACCGCGGCCAAGGCGAGCTCGACTCCCGCCTGATCGGC
Source organism: uncultured Coriobacteriia bacterium (assembly GCA_964566905.1). GTDB lineage: Bacteria > Actinomycetota > Coriobacteriia > Coriobacteriales > CAZMJV01 > CAZMJV01. Next base: position 28,652 of record CAZMJV010000015.1, read on the forward strand.
GGCGCCGTCCGCTGACGCGAGGTCGACGACCGACGAGATCGTGGTCTCAGGCAGAAT
>CAZMJV010000016.1:0-1150 GCA_964566905.1 uncultured Coriobacteriia bacterium
CAAAGATGCCCGCCCTCGTTGATGAGAGCGGGCATCGTTCGTTCTGGAGACCATTCGGACCTAGACGGCGGAGGTTCCGCGCTCCCCGGTCCTGATGCGGATGGCGTCGTCGACGGGTGTGACGAAGATCTTGCCGTCTCCGATCCTCCCGGTCCGTGCCGACTTGAGGATGACGTCGATGACGGGTTCGACCTTCTCGTCGCCTACGACGACGATGATCATCACCTTGGGGAGCAGGTCGATCGTGTAGGTCTCGCCACGCCAGTGCTGTTGGATGCCCAGCTGAGCTCCGTGACCCTTCACGTCGATGATGGTGATTCCCGCGATGCCCGCAGCCGTGAGGGCTTCCTTCACCGCGTCGAGGCGCTCAGGTCTGATTGTCGCTTCGATACGCTTCATGGCTCTACCGTCCTTCCATCGCGAGTAGTTCCGAGTCGGTCAGCATCGGCGGACGGGCCGTGATCGCGTCGGAGTTCATGACCTGGGCCGCGCTGGTGTCGTTAAGCCCCGTGACCGAGAAGTCGGGATAGGCGAGCACGCCCATCTCGGTCGGGTCGAGGCCGGCGATCTCGTCCTCAGCGGAGGAGCGGATGCCCATGATGCGGTCCTGCACCCGGAAGAAGACGTAGTGCGTGACGTATGCCCAGGTGCCTGCTACGAGGACGGCGGTCAGTTGTGCGCCGAGCTGCCCGAAACCGCCGCCGTAGAAGAGTCCGGTCACTGCATGGTCGATGCCGCCGAAGCCGCTCCCGTAGGTGCCGTCGGCGAAGAGACCGAGGGCGATCATGCCCCAAGCGCCGTTGACGCCATGGACGCTCACGGCGCCGACCGGGTCGTCGATCTTCATCTTGCGCTCGACGAACATGACGCTCGCGACGACGAGTCCGCCGGCAATCGAGCCGATGACGATCGCAGCCCACGGCGCGATGAACGCGCAACCGGCCGTAACGGCTACGAGTCCTGCGAGCAGGCCGTTGGCAGTCATCGAGGGGTCAGGCTTGCCCCAGAGCTTCCAGACGATGCCCATCGCGACCAGACAACCGGCGCTACCGCCCAGGAGCGTGTTGACGATGATGATGGCCATACGGGGGTCGGAGCTCGAGAGCGTCGACATGCCGTTGAACGCCATCCATCCGAAGACCAGGATGAT
>CAZMJV010000016.1:1250-17597 GCA_964566905.1 uncultured Coriobacteriia bacterium
CTGCCGAGTCCCGCCAGCGAGTTGAGCGCGTCTCCGCCCCCGAGGGTCGGGAGTCCTCCGACGCCGCCGAACATGAGCGCGAAACCGACGATCCAGAAGACGATCGTTCCGATAACGAAGATGACCGTGTTGGTCATCGCGACGTGCGCAGCGTGCTTGGCTCTGGTGAAGCCGACCTCGACGAGCATGAACCCGGCCTGCATGAAGAAGATCAACATCATCCCGAGAAGTACGAACACCATGTTGTCGGAGAACATTCCCTGCTCTACCGTCGCCTGCAATTGTGCGAGTCCCATGAAAACACCTCCCTGATTGAATATGCGGGAGGGGCTCGTACGGGTCCGATCGTGGCCTGCGATAGGTCCGATGAACCTCTCCGCACTACATGAGTCCATAGTGGCGAAGGGGTGTTGCGGTCGGATTTCACTCAAGGTAAGTCGAGGTGAACGGAAGCGCCGCAACGTGTTTCGGCGGTGTTCGGGTCTCTTTGCCGGAACGCGGAGCTGATAGACGAAGTCGTCTCCATAAGAATATTTCATTGACGTTGGATACCCTGAGGGGTATCCTTTTATGCGGTGCGTATACCCCATGGGGTATTTGCTTGTCAGTCTGAGGATTCGCTATACGGAAGGAAGCGTCGAGTATGGCAGCAGTGAGCGACAGAGTGGCGAAGGCCCTCGCCCAGATCGTCGGCGAGGATCGAATCAGAACCGATCAGAGAGAACGCAAGATGTACTCCTTCGACATCGGCGCCATGCCGAAGTTGGTGAAGCCCTTCGTGCCCGCCGGAGTCGCCGGTGCGGTCGTCCGGCCTCGCAGCGAGGAAGACGTCGTCGAGCTCGCGAAGCTCGCACAGCGCGAGGGTTTCCAGCTCGTTCCCCGCGGATGGGCGACTTCCGGATACGGCGGAGTGCTCCCTCAGGATTCAGCGGTGGTCGTCGATATGAGCGGCATGACGGATGTTCTCGACGTCGACTACGACAACCTCGTAGTACGTGCGCAGGCAGCCGCTATCTGGGAGCAGATCGACCGTCGCATCGCCGTGCAGGGCCTCGCGCTCCGCATGTATCCCTCGTCGTATCCCAGCTCGAGCGTCGCAGGCTGGCTCGCCCAGGGCGGCTCAGGTTTCGGGAGTTACGAGTACGGGACGTTCAAGGAGAACGTCGTTTCTGCCCGTGTCGTTCTTCCCTCGGGAGAGGTAAAGGTCTTCCAAGGCGACGACCTCGCCAATTACGTCGCGGATGCCGAGGGCATCACCGGAATCATCACCGAGGTGACATTCAAGGTCCGCCTGCTCGAGGAGGAAACCCATCGGCTCGTCGCGTTCACCGACGCCGTCAAGCTCGGTGCCGCGCTCCAGGAGATCTCGAAGCGCGCCCTCCCCATCTGGTCGATTACCTTCCTCAATCCCGAGTCGACCCGACTCAAGGAGCTTCTGCCTCATCGCCACGGGCATCCGTGGACGGAAGCGCACGCCCAGTACGAGCCCGATCTTCCCGAGGCATACCTCGCCGTCATCGCGTACCCCGCCTCGCGCGCGCCTCAGATCGAGGGTCCGCTCGCCGAAATCATCTCGGCACGCGGGGGGCAGGACCTCGGTTCCGAGGCGGCCGAGCACGAGTGGGACCAGCGGTTCGCCCCGATGCGCCTCAAGCGCCTCGGCCCCTCCATCGTGCCGACCGAGGTCGTCGTCCCGTTGACGGAGATGCCCGCGGTCCTCGGTGAGATCGACCAGAAGATCAAGCAGCCGTTCATCCTCGAAGGAATGGTCGGCAAGGGCGACAAGGTCGTCCTGCTCGGATTCATCCCCCACGATGAGCGCTCGTTCAACTTCAACCTCGCCTTCGCGCTCTCACTCTCGGTCATCAAGATCGCGCGCGCCCACGGCGGTTCGGCATACTCGACCGGTCTTTACTTCCGACGCGAGGCCGAGAGTGTCCTAGGCAAGAAGCGCCTCGCCGCGCTGAAGGCATACAAAGAGAAGGTCGATCCGAGCGGTGTCATGAATCCGGGCAAGGTTCTGGGCAGCGGTTTCATCGACGTCATCATGGGCACCGCAACGGCGCTCGAGTCCATCGTGCGCCCGATCGCGAACGCCGCGAAGCCTCCGGTGGGCCCGGGAGATCTGACGAAGGACGTCAACGGCATCCCCGGCGACGTGGCGTTCATGGCATATGCCTGCGCCCGTTGTGGTTATTGCGTCCCCACCTGCGAGCAGTACAGCGGCCGGGGATGGGAGTCTCAGTCCCCGCGAGGCAAGTATGCCTACCTGCGCGAGGTCATGGCCGGTCGTGAGAAGTGGGATCGCAAGGCGGTCGACACGATGCTTCTCTGCACTACCTGCGAAGTCTGCAACGATCGGTGCCAGCTGCAGCTCCCCATCGAGCACAACTGGATGGAGATGCGCGGCAAGCTGATCAACGAGGAGAAGCGCGGGACGTTCCCGCCCTTCGAGATGATCTCCCAGTCGCTCGCCGGCGAGAACGACATCTGGGCGGGCAAGCGGGAGAACCGCGACGCCTGGGTGCCCGAGGACGTCGCCGCGAAGTTCTCGGAAACCTCCGACATCCTCTACTTCGCCGGCTGCACCGCGAGCTACGTGGAGACGGACATCGCCGAGGCATCCGTGCGCTTGTTGCAGGACTCGGGGTACTCGATCGGTTACATGGGCAAGGACGAGGCCTGCTGCGGCATTCCCATGAAGATGGCGGGCAAGTGGGACCAGTTCGAGGAGATCTACGAGCACAACGTCGCAGAGGCGAGGAAGCGCGGAGCGAAGACCATCGTGACGTCGTGTCCTGCATGTGGCCTCGTGTGGAAGGAGCTCTACGCCAATCTGGCCGCGCAGCGAGGTGAAACCTACGAGTTCGAGGTCAAGAACTATTCCGAGCTGGTGGCCGAGGCTCTCGCGGACGGACGACTCGAGCTCAAGGAGAATCCCTTCGAGGGCAAGGTCACGTTCCACGACTCGTGCCACGCCGGCCGTGCGCAGGGCATATACGAGGCACCTCGCGACATGCTGAAGGCCATCCCCGGCGTCGATTTCGTCGAGATGGAGCACAACCGCGAGGAAGGCCTGTGCTGCGGCTCGGTCGTCACCCTCATCGGTGAGGCGCCGATCGCCCCGATCCTCGGCGGGCACCGTCTCCAAGAGGCCGTCGACGCAGGTGCCGAAACGGTCGTCGCGCTCTGCCCGTGCTGCCAGGTCCAGCTGCGAGACAGCAACATCAAGAACGACCTCGGTCTGAAGATCGACGACCTCGCGCGCGTCGTGGCGCAGGCAGCCGGCTACGACATCCCCGAGTCGACCGAGATCTCCATGTACTACTGGAGCTACTTCGAGAAGTTCATCGAGCTGATGAAGCCTGAGAACATGGCCCAGCTGATGACCCAGGTGTTCCCGCAGATGATGGATGCCATGCCCCTTGGGATGGACTCGATGATGCGCGGCATGAAGCACGTCCCCGGCGGGCTCGACCTCATGGAGAAGCTCATGCCGACGATGTTCCCGTATCTCGCGCCCGGGATTCTCGGCAAGGTAATGCCCGATCTCATCACGGCGGTCGAGAACTACATCGGCGAGATGCCCGCTGACATGGCGGACCTGATGCCCGAACTGCTCCCCAAGACGATGGATTCGCTGATGCCCACGTATCTGCCCGAGCTCATCCCGTTCCTCACGCCCAAGTTCATCGACTATGTGAGAGCGTCGTAACGCAACCGCGTACTTCCGTTTTCCGACCTGGAGGGCCGTCTCGATTCCGAGGCGGCCCTCCGTGCGCAACAACGAAGTGTCGGATGGAGCGAGACCGATTCTGTCGGTCGAGAAGTGGGGAGAAGAACAACAGTGCCGATTCTTGGAGGTGCGTGATGCTCCGGTCGCGAATATCGCTGTTCATCTGGGTTGGATTGTCGGTCGTTGCGCTGACGGGCGTGCTGCTCGCGGCGGGGCCCATGCGGGGGAGCGAGTACAAAGGTGCGGCCGCACGGTACGTCGAGGAGATGTACACGTCCGAGGACGAGATATGGGATGCGCTTCGCGACATCGCGACGAGTTCGCCGAATCGAGGAGAAACCCGCATCGAAGCGCGCGATGTGGCCCAGATCAGAAGCGTGTATCGCGAGAAGTCCGCGGCATTCGCCTCGGCGGCTTCGAGGCTGAAGGAGCTTCGCGCCCCTCTGGCATGCAAGCAGATGGACGAGAATCTTCGCGCCTGGATCGCGTTGCAGGAGGGAGAGTGCCTGAGGCGATACGGCTCGCTCGCCGATCAGGCCGCAGGCATGACCTACGACGAACTCGACGCTCGTCTCGAGGAGCTCGATCGATCCATCCGTTTCAGTGATCGCTCGGTGATCCTCGGCTTCGGAAGCGCGATCAAAGAACTCGACGTCGATCTCTCCCATTGAGTTTCGCGCTGTCGTCCCCATCGTAAACAAGGAGGCTGCACGCCGCGGCGGTTGACGAATTCCGACCGGCTCGGTACGGTCTACCTCGGTCGAAACGAGCTTCGAGGCAGAGGATACAGGCGACATGCAGCTGGACTATCAGAGGATTCTTGTCCCGGTGGCGATTGTCGCCGCAGCTTTGCTCGTGGGATTCGTCGTCGATCGCGTCGTGGTATCCCGTATTCGGGCTGCGGCGGGCACGCGCGGTTGGCGCGGCGGCGAGGCCGCTGCCCGTTCGCTCTCCGGCATGACCTCGGTGCTTGCGGCTCTGATTGGCGTGTGGGGAGCCCTCGAGTGGCTCGACCTCCCGGCCCGCTCGTCGAGGATCGCCCACATGTGGCTACTCGTCGCCGTAGTGACGGCCGTCACCGTGGTCGGCGCGAAACTCGCAGCCAACCTGACACGCGCCTACACATCCCGGGAGGGTTCTCAGCTTCCCGCGAGCACGATCTTCGTGAACATCGTTCGCGCTGCGGTGGTCGTGGTCGGCGCGTTGGTCGCGCTCAATGTGCTCGGCGTCTCGATCGCACCGCTCCTCACGGCGCTGGGAGTCGGCGGACTGGCTGTCGCCCTCGCGCTCCAAGACACCCTCTCGAACCTCTTCAGCGGTCTGCAGCTCATCGGTTCGAAGCAGATAAGCCCGGGCGAGTACATCACCCTCGGTTCGGGGGAGGAGGGCTACATCGAGGACGTGACGTGGAGGTTCACGACGATCCGCCAGGTTTCCAACAGCCTCGTCGTCATCCCCAACGCCAAGCTCGCCGAATCCCTCATCGTCAACTACCATGCTCCCGAAAAGGAGATGTCGGTCTCCCTCGAAGCGAGCGTCGCGTACGACAGCGACCTCGATCTCGTTGAGCGGGCGACCGTGGAGACCGCGCGCGAGGTGAGCGCACGCGTCGAGGGTGCGGTCGAAGAGTTCACGCCGCTGGTCCGCTTCCACACGTTCGGCCCCAACTCGATCGGCTTCACGGTGATTCTGCGGGTCCGCGAATACACGGACCAGTACCTGCTCAAGCACGAGTTCATCAAAGCGCTGAGGAAGCGCTATGCCGCCGAGGGTATCGACATCCCTCTTCCTGGTCGGGTAGTCGCGCCTGCAGTCCCTGCACCTAGTGAGAGCGGGTCGTCGCAGTCACTCTGAGCACCGCTCCTCCGTTGAGATCCACCAAGTAGAGCTCGCCGTCCCCGTCTTCTCCAAAGCTGGCGATGCCGTAGCTCGTCTCGGCGAGGAGCGCATTGGCGACTACTTGGGATGAGTCGCGCGTCAGACCCCAGACCCGTCCGCTCACGTAGTCCCCGTAGATGTAGACGCCCTTGAGCGCCGGCTGCTTCAAGCCTCGGTACACGTAGCCTCCGGTTATCGAGTTCCCGGTATCGTGCGAGTACTCCACCACGGGCATCGTGAAGGCCCCGGGAATCGCTGCAGAACCGGGAGGGAAGGGGTGGGTTCCCTCGTAGAGGTTCCATCCGTAGTTCTCGCCGCCGGTCGAAGACGCCGGTTGGAAGTCGATCTCCTCCCACGTGTCCTGGCCCACGTCGGCGATCCAGAGGTCGCCCGTCTCCCGGTCGAAGGAGAACCTCCATGGGTTGCGCAGCCCGTAAGACCAGATCTCGGGTCGGGCCCCCGAACGATTCGCGAACGGGTTTCCCTCGGTGCCGTGTCCCGTCACACCCGAGACATCCAGCCTGAGGAGCTTCCCCAGGAGCGTGCCGAGATTCTGTCCGTTGCCGTGTGGGTCCCCGCCCGATCCGCCATCCCCCAGAGCGACGTAGAGCCGCTCGTCGGGCCCGAACGCCAACATCCCGCCGTTGTGGTTAGCGTAAGGCTGCTCGACGGTGAGCAGCACGGTCTCGGAGTTCGCCGAAGCGCGGTCGCCCTCCGCGAGGAATCGTGAGACGACCGTGTTGCCGTCCCGGTCGGTGTAGTCGACGAAGAACCGCCCGTCTCGCTCGAAGGCGGGGGAGAAGGCGAGTCCGAGAAGACCCCGCTCGCTGTTCGTGCTCACCGAACGGGAGAGGTCCAGGAAGGGCGTGTCGAGCCGGACGCCGTCTTTGATGATCCACACACGCCCGGTCTTCTCGACGACGAACAGGCGATCGTCTCCGGTCGGCGCGGTCGCGAGGAGCGGCTGCTCGAAGCCGTCGGATACCAACTCGAAGCCGAGCACGATATCCCCGAGCGCAGCGGTCCCGGTCGATTCTGCGGACGGCTTTGCGGTCCCCCCGCCGACCACCACCGGCTCTCCTGAGTTCTTGGCGCATCCGCCTGTCATGAGCAGGGCGAGTGCGAGGAATGCGATCCGTGCGTGCATGGCGACCCCTTTCGCCGGTGACTCCGTCAGTATCCCTATACCCGTTGGACGCGATGCCGCGCCTGTGGCACGATGGCGTCGATCTCACACCACGCCGTCGCATTGCGGGGTATCGATGGAATTGGTCGTGACACACCTGAGTTCGCTCAGTGGAGACAGGGTCTGCGCAGCAGGCTGGAGCCCCCGTGAGGGGCGGTTCGTCCGGCTCAAGTCGGGGCCTGATGCGTGGGACTTCCTCTCCAGAGATCAACTGGTCCACAGCCGACGACGCATCCGTCCGGGCGACGTGATCGCATTCGACCACCGCCCCCTCACCCCGGTCGGTCCCCAGTGCGAGAACGTCTGGATCCTCGGCGACACGCTCAGACTCGAGAGATCGCTTGATACGGACGAGTATCGTTCGGTGCTGGAGAGGGCTGCTGTCGCGAGCCTTGAGGAGGGCATGGGCGGCAAACCCGAGCAGAACGCTCCGGGACGCTCGTGCAGAATGGCGGGGGCCTCTCGCTCGCTGTGCATCCGCAGACTCGAGGCGTTGCCGACGTTCGAAATCGATGAGAGGGACGAGCGCAAGGTGCGGACCCGCTGGGTCAGTGACGGGTTGAACATCCGCAGCCTGGTCGACTGTGTGGGTGCGCCTTTCGGCGCACTCGGCGAGTCACCGGCTCGTGCGGTGCGTGAACTCTCCGCAGAGGTCTCTACAGCCGAATGCGTCTATTTCGCGTGCAGTCTCGCACTGCCTGTCGAGGACGATTCGTATTGGCTGGTAGTGGCCGGGGTGGAGAGCTTCGCCGGCGCGGGGTCGGCCTAGCTCCCGGGCGTGGGCGTTGTTCGCGATCCGTCCACCACGCGCGTCTCGCACCTGTTCATATCGCGTCGTCGTTTGGAGTCGTACATGTCGCTGTCGGCGCGTGAGACCACGGAGTCCGCATCGTCGGAGGACGGGTCGAACACCGCGACTCCGACGCTCACCGACGGAGAGATCACGTGACCGTCGATCGTCAGCGTCTCCGACAGGCGCTCGGTCATCTCGCCGCTGATGTCTCGAAGCGCTTCGCTGAGTGACACGGTGGGGAGTATGACTGCGAACTCGTCGCCGCCGAGCCGCGCAACGGTATCACCCGAGCGCACCCCCGTCCGCAGGCGCAGGGCAAGTTCTCGGAGGAGTTGGTCTCCCACGGAGTGGCCGTACTCATCGTTGATCGTCTTGAGGTCGTTCACATCGAGATAGACCATCCCGAATCCCTGACCGCGACTTGCGGAGAGCTCGATCGCCTTGGCGAGCTGCTGCTCGAAATCCGCGCGGTTGGCGAGACCGGTCAGCGCATCGTGGAAGGCGAGGTGGTGCAGCGCCTCCTGCGCCTTGACCCTTTCGGTCACGTCGTGGGAAACGGCGACGACCACGGGGCCGAAATCGGTCTCGACCCAGCGGGTGTGGACCTCGAAGGTGTTGTAGCCGCCGACTCGAGCGGGCCGTTTTGAGAGGAAGATCGACTGCTTCTTCTCGCGGATCTTCTGGAGGCGTCGCTCACGCTCCTCGTCGGTGAACTCCCCGCCGAAACCCCATGGCGGGAGGCTTGCGAACTCCTCGACGGTGAGTCCCATGTTACGAGCGGCCGGTTCATTGAAGTACAAGACCTCGCCCTTTTCGTTGTGGATCACGATGGTGTCGAGGGTGTTGTTCAGCGCGATATGGGCAAGCGCCACCCATTGATCCGAATGGACGTCGAGCCCCGATGTCACCTTGGCTTCGCTTCCCATGTGCGCTCCAATAACAACTGGCGTTGTCTGGTGCCGTATCGTTGTAAGTACGAACAACGCTTTTCAAATAGTAAGTATGTTCCAAGTCGTCCATTCTTGCCACTGCCGGATAAAACAAAGGAAATCATTGGCTTGCGAGACCCCCTGTAGAATGCTGGGGTATACTTTCCCGTGTTTCCTCAGGGGGAGAAACCAGTTGAACTCTAGTCGCAGCACGGTCCCTACAGCTATTCTCATCGCGGTCCTCGTCGTGGGGACCGTCTTTTCGGGTGCGGTCTATATCCAGAGCATCCGCAACCTCCTTGTCTCGGATCTCGAGAACTCGCTCGCATCGACGTCGGAGCAGGCAGCCAGCTCGATCGAGGCGAAGCTGGATGGACAAGTCGACGCCCTCAACGCAATCGCGTCCCTCCAGTCGATCGCCGACCCGGAGGCGCCTCTCGACGACAAATTGGAGATCCTTCGCGCCGAAGCGGAGCGACGGGGATTCATTCGCCTCAACATCGCAGGTCTGGACGGAATGTCGCACACGTCGGACGGCAAGACAGCCGATATCAGCGACCGAGAATACTTCAAGAAGGCCATCGCGGGCGAGCCGAACATCTCGGACAAGATCATCTCGCGTCACGGAGACGGCGAGGTCGTCGCCCAGGCGGCGCCCGTGTACTACGCCGGGGAGATCGTGGGAGTGGTCGTCGCGACACAGAGCGTTTCGCATATCTCAGACCTCGTCGCTCAAATGACGCTGCCTCACGGAGAGGACCTCTGCATCATCGGGGCGGACGGCTCGATCGTGACGCACTGCGACGGACTCGACGTATCGGGCGACACCTCCTTTTTTGAGGCGATAGAGCCGGAGAACTCCGCCTCGACGATCGCCGAGGTCAAGCGGATCGCGTCGAGCGGGGCATCGGGAGTCGCCCACCTCACGTACGGCGGATCCCAGCGTCTGGTCGGAATCACGCCCATCGAGGGCACCCAGGCTTGGCAGCTCTTTGTCGGCACTCCCACCAAGACGGTCATGGCCACCTCAAATCGAGTTCTCATATTCTCGTTCGCACTTCTCGCGTTCGCCCTCTTCCTGACGGGAGTCGTCGCCGCGTACATCAGCACCCTGCGCCGACGCTATCTGACCGCCGAGAACGAACACCTCAAAGAGGTGCAGGATCTCGCTTACAAGGATCAGCTCACCGGCCTACCCAACCGCCTTTCCATGAAGCGAGAACTCCTCGACCGCTTCGCAACGTGCCGACGCGAGAAGACGGTCGGCGCGGTCTTCCTCGTCGACATCAACGATTTCCAGGTGGTCAACAACACGTTCGGCCAGGCCGTAGGCGACAGGATGCTCGTCGAGGTCGCTGATCGACTTCGCACCCTCCAGGAGTCTGAGGCGGGGGAGGTGCTGGTCGGCAGATTCGCAGGTGACGATTTCCTGGTAGTGCTCACCGGCGCCGAACGACGCAGCGAGATCGCGACCATGGCGGCGGACATCACGGGGCTGTTCGCCGAGCCGTTCTCGGCCTCCGACGGAGAATTCCGCCTGACGGCAAGCATCGGCGTCGTCATTCACAACGAGAATCTCGATTGCGCGGTCATCGACGTCGAGGAACTGATCCGACACTGCGAGCTCTCTCTGGCACAGGCGCAACTCGCGCAGACAGGTCACTACTTCATCTTCGACACCGACCTCGGGAAGAGGGCGGATGATGAGATCCAGATGGAGCACGACCTGAGGCATGCGATCGAGAACGACGAGTTCCTGCTTCACTACCAGCCGCAATTCGATTCGAGACTGAAGAAGATCGTCGGTTTCGAGGCTCTTCTCCGATGGAACAGCCCGCGGCACGGGATGGTTCCTCCGATGACCTTCATTCCCATGGCCGAGAAGACCGGCATGATCACCGACATCGGTCGTTTCGTGGTCGACCGGACCTTCGAGTTCGCCCGAAAGGTGGAGCCTCTCGGTATCCGCGTCTCGTGCAACTGCTCGGCCGTCGAACTCCTCCAGGCCGATTTCGTCGGGAATGTCTTGGAGTGCTTCCAGAAGCACGGCCTCTCGCGAGGAACCGTCGCGATCGAGATAACCGAGTCCTCGCTCATCGGGTCGTTCGAGCGTGTGTCCAAGAAGCTCCACATGTTGCGCAGGCATGGCATCGCCATCCATCTCGACGACTTCGGCACCGGCTTCTCGTCTCTCACGTACCTTAAGAGCCTTCCGCTCGACGTCGTCAAGATCGACAAGAGCTTCACCTCCGACGTCGCAGATGAGGCGGTCAACCGTGACATCATCCGGACGATCGTCACGCTGTGCGATCACCTCTCCCTCGGTGTGATCGCCGAGGGGATCGAGACCCGCGATCAGTTGATGGCGGTCCAAGGCTGCGGCTGCGACGTCATGCAGGGCTACTGCATAAGCAGGCCGGTGGAGGAGGCGGCGGCGATCGAGATGATCCAGCACGCCGAGTCGCTTTCCTGCCAGCGTGAGGACGCGAGCGAGGACAAGGAATAAAATTCCTTATCGTTCTTGTTATCACGGATATTATCTGTTCTAATCCGCATGAAAGAAAAAAGGCAAACTTGTCGAAAGACAAGGACGCAAAGTCACGGGTCTAAGCCGTAAGGTATGACAGCCGACTGCCGCCGCGCGCGTAGCGCCGACATGTTTGTGCACCTACCTTGCGGCAGGTGCATTTATTTTGCGCCCGCGTTCCCGCCGGGGGGTGAGCATGTCGATACGGAAGATTTGGACGATCGCGCTGGTTGTCAGCGCACTGGTCCCCGTGATTCTCGTGGGGGGCGTTTCCGTTGCCTTGCTCAACTACACCCTCGAATCGAGTTTCAAACAGAACTTGCGCTCGGAATCCGAGTCCGAGGCCAACAAGTACACGAACTACTTCCAAGAGCGCATGGATTCGACCGAGGCGCTCGCAGCTCTACCCGACCTGGCGGTCGCCCTCTCGCGATCCAACGAGGGCACCTCGACGTCGTTGGCCGGGACGAGTTACTCCCGGTTCTCGACAGAGGTGGCTGCCCAGCCCTCGTTGTGCGCTATCCTCGCCGTGAATCGCGAGGGAATCATCGTCGATGCGAGCAAGGACTCCTTCATCGGAACGAAGCTCGACCTGCCGTTCAACGTGCTCTCGGTCGATCCTCTGCAGCCCTTCGTCACGGGCATCCTCGAACTGCCGGACGTGGACAACATGGGTATCCCGACCGATCGACAATTCGGGGTGCTCGCTCCGGTCTATGTCGGCGGCCACTACCAGGGTTACGTGATGCAGGTCATGGACCTCAGCTACTTCATGGGGGCAAAGCGCTTGCAGCGGGTGTTCGACACCGGATTCACCCTCCTCGCCGACCGTGATGGTGGAATAGCCACCACGAATTGCGACTGCGAGTTCCGAGACGTGCCTTCCGTTTCGCACATCCCCGGCCTCAGCCGACACTGGAATTCGGATACGTTCGACGCCGCCGACTCCGGTTTCATCAGCTACGAGGTGGACGGGGTCGCACGGCTCGCATACTACAGTGTGATCCCGGGCGCGCAGTGGGTCACGGTATCAGCCGTGGAGATGCACGAGCTCTGGGACGACACGTCGCGCTTCTCGCTTGCGATACTCGCCGCGGTCTTCATCATCCTGGCACTGGCCTACGCCGCCGCACGCGTGACGGTGCGACGCCTGCTCAGCCCCCTCGACCGCATCACGGACGCCATCCACGCCATCTCCCAAGGGGATCTCTCGGCCCGCGCCGAGTTCACGGACGCCAGCGAAATCGGACAGATCGCGAGGTCCTTCGACGAGCTCATGGACAAACTCCAGCTTCAGACGGAGCGTCTCGCGCGCAGCGAGGAGAGGCATCGCATCGTGATGGAGGAGACCGAGGACGTCATATTCGAATGGGACGTCGAGAGCGACGTGATCGAGTTCTCTCCCGCATGGAGCACGAAGTTCGGTCAGGAGCTGACGATGACGTCGGCGAGCCGGGGCCTGTTCGGCCTGGAGATCGTGAAGCCTGCGGACTACGGCGCTTTCACCGACATGCTTAACGCCATCTTCATGGAGTACCGCGACGTGAGGAGCGAGTACCGGATCCGCAACGTGGATGGCGAGTACGTCTGGGTACACGTCCGCTCCGCGATGATCTTGGATGACAAAGGGCAGCCCGTGAAGGCGGTCGGTGTCGTCATGGACGTGAACGAGCATAAGGTGAAAGAGGAGATCCTGGTCAGCCGGAGCCGGCGAGACGAACTCTCATCGCTCTACAACCGCTCCGGCTTCGAATCGAAAGTCGTCGTCCATTTGCACGACGCAGAGCGTCGGGGCCGCAGGGTCGCCATGATGTTCATCGACATCGACGACTTCAAGTCCTTCAACGATCGGTACGGCCACGCATTCGGTGACCGGGTGATCAGATTCATCGGAGAGGTTCTGAAGCGTTCCGCCGATGGCGTCGGCTTCGCAGGTCGTCTTGGGGGCGACGAGTTCGCCCTCTGCGTGACCGACCAGGCGGCTGTCGATGATATCGAGTCCGTTGCCGCACGCATCATCGACGGTCTCGCCGAGGGGCTGTCCGTCCGCGAAGACGAGGGCATCCTTCCCGTGCGCTGCAGCATCGGAATCGCGTACTACCCGTCCGACGGGACCACCTACGCCGAGCTCATCGAACGCTCCGACGCGGCGCTGTACGGCGCGAAAGACGAGGGTAAAGGTAAATACCGCTCCACCACGCCGTAGCAGAGGCGATGCAGACTATACTTGCGGCTGAGGCACCTGCGTCGAAACGGGACGAGTGGCAAAATCCGATTACATACGCGCCGCGACGTCGGCGATCGAGGCTTTGGTCGCGACGAGCGACTCGGGACTCGTCTTCGCTCAGGGCTCGCTCGATGCGAAGGCGGTCTTCGCGAGCTTCTTTTTCGCGCGCACAACGCGCAACCTCTCCGCCTCCGTCCTGCTCTGCGGAGCGGACCATGGTATCGAGGCACAGGCCCTGCTGCGGCTCCTCATCGAGGACATGATCGAGGCCCGTTACGTCGCGAGCGACGCCGACGTGCTCGCCACCAGATGGCTCGATCATGAGGATCGGACCCGCTATTACACGTGGCTCGAGAAGCTCGGGGGAGACCCGGATATGCTTTCTGACGCAGAGCGCATGCGCATGGAGGCGCTCATCGCACGCGACCACGAGGAGGCGCGCGCGAGTGCGGGACCCAACGCCAGCGCAGACAAGATCGCCTCGAGGACACTCAAGCGCAGATGGACTCACAAGACGATGCTCCGTCGCGCACAGATCGCCCAGAAGCGCTTTCCGGACACCCAGGAGCACCATGCGCTTTACAAGCTCCTGTGCGACAGCGTCCACGCCAGCGCAGGACTGATGAGCGACTACCTCACCATCGAAGGCGACGTTCCGCGGGTGAGGATGCGTGCGGAGGGGTACAAGTCTGCGACGGTCGCGACCCTCTCGATCTACTACGCGGCGGCGACCATCGCCACGCTCTCCGAGTTCGGGCTGAGAGACGCTCCCGACGTGATGGCGCTCGCCTCCGAACACCTCGACTTCGAGGCGTTCTCCTTCGACGACCTGATTCGCTGAGACTCGAGCGTTTCGATCAGTACTTGTCGAGCTCGAGAGCTTCCTTGGCGAGCGTACGCTCGCTCATGATGTTCGCGGCCTTGTCGGCACGCATCTCCAGGACCTCGACGAACGCCGAGAACGCCATCGCAAAATAGACGATCTGCTTGGGAACCTCGAAATCGAGCGATTCCCCGATCAGCATGACGCCGATGGTGAGAAGGAATGCGAGCGCGAGCATCTTGAAGCCGCGGTTCTCCGCGATGAACTCAGCGATGGCGTTGGAGAACACCATCATGATCCCGATCGCGATGACGACCGCGGCGACCATGATCTCGATGTGCTTGGCCATGCCGACCGCCGTGATGACGGAGTCGAGCGAGAACACGATGTCGAGCAGGGCGATCTGAACGACGACCGCTCCGAACGTGATCGCAGTCCCGTTCTTCACCGGGCCCTCCTCGTCCTCATGCGCATGAGTGTTGAGGTGTATCTCGTGGCTCGCCTTGTAGATGAGGAACAGGCCGCCGATCAGGAGGACGAGCGACTGGCCGGTGAAGGCGACGGTCTTCTCGAAGAGGTTGATTTCGAACAGGGGGGTGGTGAGCCTCATGACCCAGGTGATCGCGAGAAGGAGCAGGACGCGCGTGATGAGAGCGACCGCGAGGCCGGTCTTCCGAGCCCTGTCCTGCTGGTCCTTGGGCAGTTTGCCCGAGAGGATCGAGATGAACACGATGTTGTCGATGCCCAGCACGATCTCGAGGAGCGTGAGGACGAGCAGGGAGATCAGGTTTGCGAATGTGAAGAGCTCGGCCATGGGTTGTCTCTCCTTAAAGATGAATACCGGGCGGGAATGCCGCCACGTTCAAGGATAATCCATTGCTCTCGCCTTCGCCTCGCACGGCCGGCGGATTGCTACACTATGCGGGTGAATACAGGGTCGGCCCCGGTGCGTGCGACCGGGGCCCGAACATGTCAGGAGCGACATCGGTGAAGGTGCATTCGAGCAAGAAGTCGATACTGTCGGCAGTTGCTGCCGTCGTGCTTACGATAGGGATCTTCTACTTCCTTAACCTCATCCCCGCGGTCGAGGGGCTGGGCTCCAAGGTCAAGCTCCCCATGTTCCACGGTGCGTCCACGTGGTCGGACCTTATGGTCCTCACCGTGATGGGCGTCGCCGCCGTGATCGCGCTCGCGACACGCGGCCGGAAGGCGTATGGCTGGGAGGTCGGATTGCGCTCGGTGGGCCTCTTCATGTGGTTCGCCAACTCGGTCATGGGATACATCGCGGCCCGCTCCACGTGGGATTTCACGGGTTCGAAGCAGTCTCCCTTCAAGCTGATCCTGGGCGACCCGCGACTGATGGCCCAGGTGTATCTCGCCATCGGAGCCCTCGTCCTCGTACTGCTCATCGGGATGGTCCTGGAGAAGCAGTCGCACAAGTCGATCGCCGACCTGATCTACGTCGCGGCGATGTGGGTCCTGATGCTCGATCTCTTCCTCGACCCGGTCAAACGAGCCCTGCACCCCGACAGCCCAGTCCTCAACTCGGACGAACTGCTCATCAAGCTGCCGTTCTTCGGGATGGTCGCCTGCATCTTCGCACTCGAGCTCCTCGTGGCGTGGATCGTCTCGCGCCATGCGGCGCCCAAGGCAATTGAGGATTCCCCCGCCGCGGAGTAACCCGCTTGCGGTATCGTGTGCGTGTTGCCAATAGAATACGTGTCGTCTGGTGCCCCGAGCGCAAGTGAGGGGAGAATAGGGAAGTCGGTGAGAATCCGACACGGGACCCGCCACTGTGAAGCCCTCTTGGGCCGAAGTCAGGAGACCTGCCGGACGATACGCGACGCGGTCTTCGAGGAAACAAGGCCGGCGCGGTGTCGAATACTCGACCCTCACCGCTCCGAATCGAAGACCCGCCGCCGAAAGGTTGCGGGTCTTTTCAATTCGGGCGCGTCATGACCCCGGAAGGAAGTTGCATGCTCGACATCGTTCGCACTACCCGTTCCAAGCGTTCCGTTAAGCTCGCTCTCGCCCTCGCTCTTGTGCTCTCTCTCGTCATGGGCGGGCTGGCAGGCTGTTCGTCGACCAAGGACGACAGCACCTCAACGAAATCGGAGGGCACGGCCGCGGCGTGGCCGATGACCGTCACCGACGACGCTGGTCGTGAGGTCGAGGTCAAGGCCCAGCCGCAGCGCATCGTGTCGCTCGCGCCCGCCAACACCGAGATCCTCTACGCCCTCGGTCTGGG
>CAZMJV010000016.1:17697-28623 GCA_964566905.1 uncultured Coriobacteriia bacterium
AGATGCCGTCGCAGATGAGAAGCCCGTCACCACGTTCGTCGAGGTCGGGCAGGACCCTCTCTACACCGTGGGCACCGGCACGCTCATCGATGAGCTCGTCACGCTCGCCGGGGGTAAGAACGTCGTGAGCGAGGAAGGGTACGTCGCGTACTCCTCCGAGCAGGTCATCTCCGCTGATCCGTCGGTCTACCTCGCCACCAAGGGCTCGGGTTCCAGCCCCGGATCGATATCCGCACGCGCCGGGTTCGACGGTATGCAGTCCGTTAAGAGCGGCCATATCGTCATCCTCGACGACAACCTGGTATCCAGGCCCGGACCGCGCATCGCCCAGGGTCTCAAGCTTATCGCCGAGGCTCTGCATCCCGACAAGTTCTAGGAGTTCTCTGTGCGCTTTGAGCGAAACAGATTCCCGCTCGTCATCGCCGTGTCGACGGCGGCGCTGATCACCGTCGTGTGCATCGGCGTCGCCCTCGGTTCGGTGAACGTCCCCCTCTCAAGCGTGCTCGCCGTATTCGGGCGATTCTTGACCGGTGAAAGGGGGCCCATCGGGGATACGCTCATCCTCGATGTCCGCCTCCCGCGCGTCCTGTTGGCCGCCGTCGTGGGGGCGGCGCTGTCCGGGGCGGGAGTGCTCTATCAGGCGATCTTCCGCAACCCGCTCGCCGATCCCTACATCCTCGGAGTCTCGAGCGGTGCCGGTCTGGGCGCTGCCGTGGCGTTCGTGTTCGCCGGGACGGCGACACTGGTGTACGGCGCCGTCCCGGCGGCTGCGTTTCTCGGCGCGCTCCTCACAATCGCGATCGTCGTCAGGCTTGCCGCGCAGAGTGGGCGCAGGGACTCGTCGTCGCTGCTGCTCGCGGGCGTTGCTCTCTCCTACGTGCTCGCCGCGCTCACCTCTGCACTCATGGTGTTTCGCCACGAGCAGATGTCGTCGATCGTCTTCTGGCTGATGGGAGGACTGCAGCGCGCGTCGTGGAGCTATCTCGCCATCTGCACTCCGATGGTCCTTGTCGGCCTCGTTGCGACCGTGCCGATCGTCCGGGAGCTCGACATCATGGCTCTGGGAGACGAGCACGCCTCGCATCTGGGGGTCCGTGTCGACCGGCTCCGCAACATCGCCCTCGGTATTGCGGCGCTCCTCACGGCTGCGGCTGTCGCCGTGTCGGGCTCGATCGGTTTCGTGGGACTCATCGTGCCGCACTTCGTGCGCATGCTCGTCGGACCGGCGCACCGGCGCCTGCTCCCCGCCTCGCTGCTTGCCGGCGCGGTCACACTGGTGGCGGCCGATATGATCGCGCGCACCGTGTTCTCTCCTGTAGAACTCCCCGTGGGCATCGTCACCGCACTGCTGGGTGGGCCGTTCTTCCTCTGGCTCCTCATCAAAGGGGGTGTTCGCCGATGACCGCGATCGTCACATGGTCGGGGGCGTCGGTCGGTTACGGCGAGAGGGGAGTCCTCTCCGGAGTCGACCTCGCGTTGGGCACCGGAGAGGTGCTCGGCATCGTCGGGCCCAACGGCTCGGGCAAGTCGACGCTGCTCAAGGCGATAACGGGCGAGGCGACGATCACTTCGGGCTTGGTATCGGTCGACGGAATGCCGATCGGGTCGATCACTGCGGCTCAGAGGGCACGGATCGTCGCGGTCGTCCCCCAGAAGGTTGACGCTGCCTTCCTGTTCACCGCGCGCGAATTCGTCGAGATGGGCCGGCATGCGCATATCCCGCGCTTCGCCCCGCCCTCGGCCCACGACCGGCGTGTCGTCGACGAGATGATGGATCGGACCGACACGGCGCACCTTGCGTCCCGGTCGGTCGACGAACTCTCGGGGGGTGAGCTGCAGCGCTTGGCGTTCGCACAAGCCCTCGCCCAGGAACCCCGGGTCCTTCTCCTCGACGAGCCGACCAACCATCTCGATCTCAACCACCGGCTTCAAGTGCTCGACCTCGCCCGCGATCTCGCGCGAGAGGGTATGGCGGTGCTCTCGGTGTTCCACGACCTCGACCTCGCCGCCCGCTACTCGGATCGCATGGCGGTTGTGTTCGAGGGCCGTGTCGAGTCCGCTGACGCACCGAGTCGCGTGCTCACCTCCTCGATGGTACGTTCGGTGTTCGGCGTCCGTGCGGTGGTCGAGCCCGATCCCGTTTCGGGCGCGATCTCGGTCACGCCGATACTCCGTGACGCGGCGGTGCTTCCCGCTTCGCCTGGTCGCATCCTCGTCATCGGCGGGTCGGGGGTCGCCGCTCCGACCCTGCGGCGCCTGACGCTCGCGGGCTGGGACGTGTGTTCGGGAGCCCTCAACGAGGGAGATTCGGACGCGACGGTATGCGCCGCGCTCGGACTCGACTACGTGAGCGTGCCTCCGTTCGCATCCATGACCGAGGGAAGTGAGGCCGAGGTAGAGGCTCTGGCCGAGACTGTCGACGAGATCGTCGTATGCGACGTCCCCTTCGGGCATGGCAACCTCGGTAACCTCAGGGCGCTGGCCTGCCATGCCAGCAAGACCGTCCTCGTCGGGTCGATCGAAAACCGGGACTACTGCGACGGCGAGGCACGCGGACTCTGGGAGTTGCTCGTAAGCCAGGGTGCTCGGATGGTCGACTCGGCCGACGACGCGTTCGCCGTAAGGGGCTAGCCCCAGACGCTCCGCCTCTTCACAGGGCGTCTCAAGGTCTCGTCCCCCGTCACGAGGTCGGCGACCTCGGCGATGCGCTTCGAGGACCAGCGCAGCGAGAGACCGATCTTCTCGACGAATCCCGCAGCCAGCCGGCGCACTGCTTCCTCATCGACCGCGGTACAGGGTTGCTCCCCGCAGCGCGGAGCGCGCGACTCCGGTTGGGGCAGGAAAGGCAGCGCTACGTCGGCGAGGAGGGCCGCCCACCGGGCTTCGGCGACGGGAGGCGCTTCTGCGACCCGCGTCAGAGTGGATTGCCACAGGGTCCCCAGCTCGCCGTCATCGGAATACTCCCGCTGCAGCGCGACTTCGGGCAAGACCCAGCGGATGAGGTCGGTCTGCGAGAGGATCTCGAGACCGGCGGCCGGATCGGGGGAGACGAGAAGAGAGTCGAGCTCCGCGGTCCATCGCTGTCGAGAGATGGGCAGCAGCGTGTGCGCGACGGACGACATCGCCTGCAGCGTCTCCTCATCCACCGAGAATCCGAGCTGCGCTGCGAATCGAGCTGCACGAAGCATACGGAGCGGATCTTCGGCGAGGCGTTCGAAGGGGTCGCCGACGGTGCGAATGACCTCGGCTTCGATGTCCTCACGTCCGCCGAAAGGATCGACGAGCTCGCCATCGGGCCCGATGGCGATGGCGTTCACCGTGAAATCGCGCCGGGACAGGTCGTCCTCGAGGTGATCGGTGAACTCGACCATCGGCTTTCGGTTCTGAGGGAGATAGGACTCGCGGCGAAACGTCGTGACCTCGACGAGTTGTCCATCGACTCGGAACCCGACCGTGCCGAAGCGCTTGCCCACGAGGTAGGGCTTCCGTCCGTGCGCGCGCACCGCGGTCTCGACCTCGTCGGGGGTGAGCGGGGTGGAGAAGTCGTAGTCCTTCGGCTCGCGTCCCATGAGAAGGTCGCGCACCGAGCCCCCGACCAGGTACGCGGGGGAGACGATCTCGTTCACTCGGGCGATGAGCGCGTCCATGCGACTTCCTTACGTGACCTGGACCGGACGATTCTGTCCCGCGACTGCCACGGCAGCCGAATGGCAGAGGCCGGCGAGACAGTCGGTGAGTGCGGCGGCGCTCAGGAGTGGGAGGTTGTTGGTCTCGGAGAGATGCATCCCCATGACGAGCTCGAGGCGATCGGAGACGAGCCTCTGGAGCGCCGTGCTCGCCTGCTCGTTTGAGAGGTGTCCACGCTCGGATGCGACGCGGTCCTTGAGGAAGTACGGATAGGGGCCCGTTTTGAGCATCTGCAGGTCGTGGTTCGATTCGAGCGCGAGGAGCCTGCAACCCTGCAGCGCCTCCGCCGACTCCTCTGTGAGGTGGCCGGTATCCGTCGCGTACCCGATGACGTCGTCCCCGAGGACGAAACGGAATCCAACGGGCTCGGCAGCATCATGCGAAGTGTGGAACGGCACCACGTCGATTCCCGCCACGGTGAGGACCTCTCCGCAGGAGAACGTGGAGATCTCGTCGACCCTGACACTGAACCGGTTGTCTGCGGCAGTGCCGGGGCTGGCGAAGACGGGGACGCGAAGTCTGCGGGAGAGCACGCCGACCCCCGAGATGTGGTCGCCGTGCTCGTGCGTGACGAGAATGGCGCGGATGCGAGAGGGATCGACGCCAGCGATATCCATCCGCTGCAGCATCTCCTTGGCCGAGAAACCCGCGTCGATGACGAGGGCGCCGTCCGGTCCTTCGACCACCGTGGCGTTGCCTTTGGAGCCGCTCCCCAAGACCGTGAGCTTCAGTCGTTTCATATCCGTTGTCATATTCATGGCGCCATCATAGCGCGTGCGGGTGAGGACAATAAGCGGCCCCGACACCGGGGGGATGATGTCGGGACCGGAAGGAAGGGTGCCCTCCTCTTCGGACGGTCGTCCTTTCGAGGAGAGGTCCATGCGGCGTGTATACCCGCGTCGCGCCAGAAAATCACGATTGGTTGGTATTTACATGCGAGTGGGGCGGACGAGTATGGGGAACGTTACAATCAGAGGCATGCGGGTATGCTCAGCGCGAGGTGAGCGCCGCATTATGCCGTATCCGTCCGTCGATAGAAGGAGCGTTCATGAAGCCGATGGTGTATGCGCTTTCAACCTGCCCGTACTGCAAGGGAGCACGCAAATTCCTCGATGAGAAGAACGTCGACTATGACGTGATCGAAGTCGACCTGATCTCGGGCACCGAGCGCGATGACGTGCTCGCCGAGGTCCAGCGGGTCTCCGGCGGCATGTCGTTTCCCGTCATCGTCTCCGGCGACGAGGTCGTCGTCGGGTTCGACCGCGACCGGATCGTCGCCGCACTGGGGCTCTGACCTGCGATGACCGAACTCAACCGCAGAAGATGGGGCGACGAAGTCACTGCCGACGACCTCGTCGCGGATTTCGCCCCGTTCGTGGAACGTCTCGGTTACCGATTCAATTCCGACTCGGATTTCGTCGCCGATGTGCTCGAGGGCGTCCTGACGAACCTCGATCGCGAAGGCGACACCTACTGCCCCTGCCGTCTGCGCACAGGTGACATG
The DNA here is from genome assembly GCA_964566905.1 of uncultured Coriobacteriia bacterium. Lineage (GTDB taxonomy): Bacteria > Actinomycetota > Coriobacteriia > Coriobacteriales > CAZMJV01 > CAZMJV01. The sequence goes on from CAZMJV010000016.1 coordinate 22,889, forward strand.
CTCAAGGACAACGAGATCATCTGTCCCTGCATCCCGTTCCACCGTGAGCAGTTCGCAGCCCTGGGCAAGTGCTGGTGCGGCCTGTTCGTCAGGTTCGACAGTGCAGATGACGCGGCGCTTCTCGGGTCGGTGCCCGAGATCGAGCAGGGCACCGAAGTGCAGGTACCGGTCGTCCTTCTCAACGACCTGCCTGAAGGTGCGGTGCGGCGGGTGAAGGTCGGACGCAAGCAGATCGCGCTCGCGCGCCTCGGGGAGGAGGTCTTCGCCCTCTCGGGGATATGCCGACACGCGGGAGGCCAACTCGGCGAGGGATTCCTCGACGGCAGGCAGCTCGTGTGCCCCTCGCACGGCTGGCGCTACGACGTGGTCGAGGGCACGACCGACCATCCCGATTCAGATGTGCGCACATATCCTGTCGAGATTCGCGACGACGTCGTCCTGGTGACGGTAGCGATCGACTAATACACACGTGGAGAGGGATATATGGATTATTAAAAACAGAGTATTCCAATAGGAATAGTATGTTATATAATCCAGCCATCAGAAAACCTCTCCAGGAAGGTGACACCATGACCGGCATTCAGAACCTCTCCTCGATGATCGGATCGACCTCGCTCGTCGAGTTGACCAAGCTCGCCGACGGTCTGGGCGCGCGCGTGTTCGCCAAGATCGAATCGCGCAATCCCGGCGGCAGCGTCAAGGACCGTATCGCGCGCGGCATGCTCGACGACGCCGAGTCGCGCGGCGTGATCGTGCGTGGAGTGAGCCGGATCGTCGAGCCTACCAGCGGCAACACGGGTATCGCGCTCGCGATGCTCGGGGCCGAGCGCGGATACCAAGTGACGCTCACCATGCCCGACTCGATGTCGATCGAGCGTCGCAAGATGCTCGCGGCGTTCGGCGCGGAACTCGTTCTCACCCCCAAGGCGCAGGGTATGGCCGGTGCGGTCGCTGAGGCGAAGCGCCTGGTCGAGGAGGGCGAGAACGCCTGGATGCCCAGCCAGTTCGAGAACCCCGCGAACCCGGCGTCGCACTTCACCACCACCGGACCCGAGATCGCCGCGGCCCTCGAGGGTTCGCCCGACTACATCGTCGCGGGAGTGGGCACCGGCGGCACGATCTCCGGAACCGGCCGTTACCTGCGCAGCCTCAATCCCGAGGTGGTCGTCATAGCCGTCGAGCCGACGGAGTCCGCGATCATCGCGCAGGCGCTGGCAGGGGAGGCCATCACCCCGGGATCCCATGGCATCCAGGGCATCGGAGCGAACTTCATCCCCGGCACCCTCGACCTCGAGGTTCTCGACGAGGCGCTGAACGTCGCCACCGACGACGCGATCGCGATGGCTCGAAGGCTCGCCTCCGAGGAGGGGCTCTCCGCGGGCATCTCGGCCGGAGCCGCCGTCGTCGCCGCGTTGCGTGTGGCGGCACGTCCCGAGGCGGCAGGCAAGACCGTCGTCACCGTTCTTCCCGACACCGGAGAGCGGTATCTCTCCACCCCATTGTGGTCGCACCTGGAGTTCTAGGTTCTTACAGGCCCGGGGGTCTGGTACTCTCCCCACATGGGCACAACACTTCCCGATAGAATCCGCGACATGCTGTCGCACCGCCGCCCTCTTCCGGAGGGCGGTCCGGTTTTGCTGCTGGTAAGCGGCGGGGCCGACTCGACGACGCTTCTTCTCCTGGCCTCCGAGGGTGTCCTGGGCGATCGCCCGCTGCGGGTACTCCATGTCGACCACATGCTCAGAGGCGATGAGTCGCGCGCAGACGCGTTGTTCGTCTCGGAGATCTGCGACCGTCTCGGAATCCCCTGCTCGGTGAGGGAGGTCGACGTCTCGGCGATAGCGGCGAGCACGGGCGGCAACCTCGAGGATGTGGGCCGTCGCGAGCGCTACCGTCTCGCCGACGAAGAGCTCGACGACTTGTGCCGGAACTCCGGAGCAGACCTCGCCTCAGGCCGCATCCTGACCGCGCACACGAGGGACGACCGTGTCGAGACGTTCTACATGCGCTCGATCGTCGGTGGCGGCCCAGGCGCGTTCGGGTCGATCCCGCGCGTGAGGGGACGCGTCGTGAGGCCCCTTCTGGACGTCGATCGCGACGAGTTGCGCGGGTATCTGGCGGAGCGGGGAGAGGCGTGGCGCGAGGACGCGTCGAACCAAGACGTCACGAAGCTGCGCGCATTCGTGCGCGCGAAGATCGTTCCCGAGGCGAAGAGCTGGAACCCTGCGCTCGGCTCCACGCTCATGCGTTCCATGGACCTTATCGCGGAGGAGAGCGCTTATCTCGACGAGCTGGCGCAGCAGGCGGCGGAACATGCGGTCGAACTCGCGTCTCCTGGAGTCGAACTCCGCTTCGACATCGATGCCCTCCTCTCGCTGCACCCCGTGCTGACTCGCCGCGTTCTGCGAGACGCGTTGACTGAGACGTTCCCCCGGTCCTCGAGAATCGAGGCGTTTCACATCGAGGCGATTCTGCAGGGTATGGCGCATGTTGGTTTTGTGACGGACGTGCCTGGTAATCTGCGGGTACGTCGGGAGTACGCTAAACTGACTGTTCTCCCTTGCGACGTGTCGCACGGGGGACCGGGACCTTGCGAGCTGAGGATTCCCGGAGAGGTGGTGTTCGGCGAAGGCCGGCTCACCGCAAGCTTCATCGATCCCGCGGATATTCCACGAGACCGAGACCGGGCGGCGATCGATGCCGATCTGGTGGGGGAGGTCCTCGTCGTCGACGGCCCCAGGGAGGGAGACCGTCTCAAGCCTTTGGGCATGGGCGGGACGAAGAAACTCTCCGACCTGCTCGTCGACGAGAAGGTGCCACGGCGAAGGCGCGCGAGCGTCCCGGTCGTGAGAGACGGTTCGAGAATCGTCTGGGTCGCGGGTATGAGGATGGATGACGGGTACAAGGTGACTGAGACCACAAAGCGCGCGGTCCTGCTCACATGGTCGGTTTCGCAGGGAACGGAGTTCGAAGACGATGAGTGAGAAGGAAGAGGTGCAGATGCATCCCGACGTGAAAGAGATCGTATTCACGGAGCAGGAGATCAAGGACCGCATCGCCGAACTCGGCAGGCAGATCACCGAGGACTATCAAGGTGAGACGGTCGTCTTGGTCGCGGTCCTCAAGGGTGCCGCGGTGTTCCTCGCCGACCTCGCCCGTCAGATACAGGGACCGATCGAGATGGACTTCATGGTCGTCTCGAGCTACGGGCTCGACACCAAGTCCTCCGGAGTCGTCCGGATCATCAAGGACCTCGACGCAGGTATCGAGGGTCGCCACGTGCTCATCGCCGAGGACATCCTCGACTCCGGGCTCACGCTCAAGTACCTTCTGCGCAACCTCGCGTCGCGCAAGCCCAAGTCCCTCGAGGTGTGCTGTCTTCTCAAGAAGGACAAGGGCCAGAACATACGCTCGCGCTACATCGGTTTCGAGTGCCCCGACGAGTTCGTCGTCGGATACGGTCTCGACTTCGCGGAGCGCTACCGCAACCTTCCTTACGTAGGCATTCTCAAACCTGAGGTCTACGAGTAGGCGCAGATAAGGAGAGATCTCCGAAGTGATTAAGAAAAACCTCCGCGTGATCATGCTCTACCTCGCGCTGTTCGCCGTGCTGGTCACGGTTGTCGCGAGTCAGATAAGCACGCCTCAGGTCAAAGAGGTTGCGCTCCCCACCAGCGGTTTCGTCACCGCCGTCAAGGACGGTCGTGTCGAGACGGTCACGTACCGTGCGCGCGATGCGCGTCTCACCGGAACGTTCTGGGAGACCGAGAAGGACAAGAAGGACAAGAAGGACCCCGTCGACTTCACCTCGACCTATATCGGGCAGGACTCGCTCGCCGAGCTCATGGCGGACCACCCCGATGTCGAGTACACCGTGGACGCATCTGCGAGCAGCCCGTGGCTGTCGCTCGCAGGCTCCATCATCCCCATCATCCTGCTCGGTGGACTCATGATCTACTTCCTCAGCCAGAGTCAGGGCGGCAACAACAAGGCCATGCAGTTCGGCAAGGCGCGAGCCAAGCTCAACTCACCTGACAAGTCGCGCGTGACGTTCAAGGACGTCGCAGGTGCCGACGAGGCGATCGAGGAGCTCGACGAGATCCGCGAGTTCCTCGCCAACCCGACCAAGTTCCAGGCGATGGGCGCCAAGATCCCCCGCGGCGTACTGCTCGTGGGCCCTCCTGGTACCGGTAAGACCCTGCTCGCCCGCGCGGTCGCGGGAGAGGCCTCCGTGCCCTTCTACTCGATCTCCGGCTCGGACTTCGTCGAGATGTTCGTCGGTGTCGGCGCGAGCCGCGTCCGCGACCTCTTCGAGCAGGCGAAGGCGACTGCCCCGTCCATCATCTTCATCGATGAGATCGACGCGGTGGGACGTCAGCGTGGAGCCGGCCTCGGCGGCGGTCACGACGAGCGTGAGCAGACCCTCAACCAGCTGCTTGTCGAGATGGACGGGTTCGATGTGAACGACTCGGTCATCCTGATCGCGGCCACGAACCGCCCCGACATCCTCGACCCAGCGCTTCTCCGCCCCGGCCGCTTCGACCGACGCATCGTCGTCGACCGTGCCGATCGCAAGGGACGCGAGCAGATCCTCGCCGTCCACGCGAAGGGCAAGCCGCTCGGCCCCGACGTCGACCTCGACGTCCTGGCGAAGCGCACCGCCGGATTCACCGGTGCCGATCTCGCGAACCTTCTCAACGAGGCCGCTCTGCTGGCCGCGCGCCACAACAAGAAGGTCATCTCGATGGAGGAGCTCGATGAGTCGGTCGAGCGCGTCATCGCCGGACCCGAGCGTCGCAGCCGCGTCATCTCGGATCACGAGAAGCGCGTCATCGCATATCACGAGGCCGGTCATGCGCTCGTCGGGCACCACATGCCCAAGAGCGACCCGGTCCACAAGATCTCGATCGTCTCTCGTGGACAGGCGCTGGGGTACACCCTCTCGCTTCCCACCGAGGACCGCTTCCTCACGTCTCGTCAGGAGATGCTCGATGACTTGGCCATGTTCCTCGGAGGACGCGTCGCCGAGGAGGTCTCGGTCGGAGACGTCACCACCGGCGCGAGCAACGACCTCGAGCGCGCGACCAAGCTCGCCCGCCAGATGGTCACTCGCTTCGGCATGACCGAGGCGCTGGGCTCGCAGGTGTACGGAGAGGCGAACCACGAGGTCTTCCTGGGACGCGACTACTCCGCAAACCCCGACTACAGCCCCGAGACCGCGTCCCGCATCGACGCTGAGGTCTCTCGCATCATGAAGGAAGCGCACGACCGCGCCTTCCGTATCCTTTCGGAGAACAAGGCGCAGCTCGACCTCATGGCCGAAGTGCTCATCGACCGCGAGACCGTCGACGTCGAGGCGGTGAACGCCCTTCTCGACAACAAGTGGGACGAGTTCCTCGAGAAAGAGGCGGCGCGCTCGGCAGAGGGCGGCGACGCGAAAGAGGAGTCGAAGAACGAGCCGGAGGAGAAGTCCGATAAGGGGGCCGAGCTCACAGGTACCGCCGAGCAGGACATGGCCTCGGGCTTCGAGGCTACGATCGCCGACGAGCCCCCCGTTGGAGGACCCGCCGAGTAGCTTCAGCTGTCCCGTACAGAGAATCGACCAGGAGACCCGACATCGTCGGGTCTCCTTTTTCATGGGTTTGGCCGGCGCCAACTTGGGAACATCTCCGATAGATCATCACCTACGGAAGGGTGCAGAGATGATGCGCGATTTGATTGCGTCCATGCGGGGA
>CAZMJV010000017.1:0-1838 GCA_964566905.1 uncultured Coriobacteriia bacterium
GTGAAGTGAACCCACTCGTCGTTCAGGCGCAGGATGTCGCCGAAATCGGTCTCGCCAGCTGGCCTGATGGAGAAGTCGCGAGGGGTTGAAGTACAAGAGTTCAAGACATCTCCGATGCATCGGTGGACCTGTCGATGGTACCAACAATGATCATCGATGTCCGAGCCGCCTTGCGCGAACGGCGTGGCGGATTCGGTCGCGACTTTATTCGCCAACGGAAACGGCGCCGGGTGTAGGCCCGGCGCCGTAAGTATCGCTCTAATATCCGTCCCTCAAACGCGCCTTCTAGAGGATTCGGTAGCTCACACTATCGACTCCGCCGAAGCCAAGTGCCGAAGCAAGGCCGGGGCCAAGGTCGAACTCACGACCAGCGCTGTACGGTCCACGGTCCTCGACAACACCGACTGCGGTGACGCCGTTGTAGGAGAACTCGATGCGGGTGCCGAAGGGCAGCGTGCGGTGGGCGACGAACATGCTGGTGGTCTCGAGCACCTTGCCCGATGCGGTCGTGTTCCCATAGAAGCCAGGACCGTACCAAGAGACTCTCGCACTCGACCACCCGTCCGGAGAGACCACGGGCGCGGCCTGGGCCACCGGAGCGGGTGCGCTCACGACGACGGGAGCCGGCTCGACCACGACAGGTGCGGGCACCTTGGTCGCAGGGGTGAGAAGCGAGGGCGGGGTGGTGGCGGTCTCATCGACCGCGAGCTTATCCGCCACCTTAAGGGTGTCGGCGACCGGTTTGCTTTTGACGTTCCCGATGCCGATCGTGCCCTTGGGAAGGGCGATCGACGACGCGGACGCCGCGGTGAAGGATCCTCCGAGGAGTGCGATTACGAGGAGCGGGGCTCCGAGTACCTTCCAAAGAAAACGTTCCGATCGTGCCGACTTTTGTATACCAACGTTCACAAATACCTCCGATGACGGGGAAAATTGCGGACGACGGCAAGGAGACGAGAAGCCCGTGTGGGAAATGAATGCGAATGGATGCTGTTTGACGCTAGGTGGCTGCCTCGTATCCGGCCACGATTCGGCGAATGCCGTCGTCGTGCCAGAGAAGCTATGCTCTTTGGCTGGACCTTGGTGGAACTCGGTTGCTCTCTCCCAGAATCGGGATACCACATCCGTCCGACCGGACTTCGATTTCAGCAATCACCCTGTAGGTCCCACAGCCGTTCCGGTCGTCTCCGGCTGCACAATGATGAAAGCCACTTTCAGTGCGGGAGCCATTATATCAATACGGTAACGAATCGCAAACTTTCGGGAGGGCGCGCTCATCGGTGTATGGTAAACGTGGGGTATGACGTGCGGTTTTCACGTTATGATTTATCCATGGATACAACCTCGTCACACCCGAAAATCCTCCTCGCGTCGCAATCACCTCGCAGGCGCCGCCTCTTGGGCTGGCTCGGGCTCGAGTTCGATTCGGCGTCAGTCGATACACCCGAGTCTCTCGACACCCCTCTCGCGTCGCGGCCTGCAGAGCTCGCGGCCTCACTCGCCGTCGAGAAGGCCGTGGCAGCTCGCGAGATCGCGGAATGGACCGGCCACACCATCCTGTGCTTCGACACGGTCGTCGTGCTCGACGGGGGTGTGCTGGGGAAGCCCGTGGACGACGAGGACGCGCGGCGGATGCTTCGCTCGCTCTCCGGACGCTCGCACCAGGTGGTGACCGGGATGGCGCTCTGGTTCCCGTGGGAGCCCGATCCGCACACGTCTGCCGTCACCACGAATGTCGTAATGAACGTGCTCGACGAGACGGCGATCGAGTCTTGGCTCGAGCGAGGCGAGCACCTCGGTTGCGCAGGCGCGTACAACATCGAGGGGCAGATCGCCGG
>CAZMJV010000017.1:1938-7440 GCA_964566905.1 uncultured Coriobacteriia bacterium
GCGGTGACCACGTCGACAGGGAGCGCCGTGTGCTCGCTGAGGCGATTCGAGACCGACCATGAACCGTCGGGTTCCTTCACCAGCGTGATGAAATCGAAATCGATGACGTCTCGGTCCTCGGGATACTCGAGGACCTTGAGGAACATCTTGCGTCCTTCAGGGATGTCGCGCAGCACGGGGGGCATGTACTTGGGCCGGCGCTGGAGCAGCCGGGTATGGTTGAGGAAGTGGAGAACCAGGACGCCGCTCGCACGCATCGCCTCGGCGAAGTCGGCGAACGCCTCACGAAGACCCTCGATGCCGTCCACATGGGGGAGCGTGTTGCCCGCGCATACGATGACATCGACCCGGTCGTTGCCGACCACTGCGGCGAGTTGTCCGAAACCGGCCTGGACGAATTCAAGCCGTCCACCTGCGGAGACAATAGAGTCCGCCTCGGCCTCGGAGTTCGCGACCGCCTGCATGAGCATCGATTCGCTCGGGTCGATCCCGACCACGTCGAGCCCCCACTGGGCGAACATGATAGCGTGACGTCCGCTGCCGCATCCGACGTCGGCGACGCGAGTCGCGCTGGCCGAGAGGAACACCTTCTTATAGAAACCGCCCTCGCGCCCGAGCCGGAGCTTCCAGTCGACCATCTCGTCGTAATCGGCTGCAGCGACGATACGGGTGTCGCCCATCTCCGATCGCGGAATTGCAGGAGAAACGCCCTCGAATGGCGGGATAAGGTCGTTCTCGTCAGAGTGAAATTCGAAATCGCCCATGACATACTCCAGTCTCGATGCCCTACTCAAGAGTCTACCGATATCGCCGTGAGGAGAGGTCGAGAATCTCTAGGTCAGTGGATCGTCGAGCCTGAACAAGCGGACGGCGTTGCCTCTCAGGATCAGATCCCGATCGACTGCGGACAAGCCGAGCACCTCTTCGAGAAGACGCTGCTGCATCCACGCGATCCAGACACGATAGTGCGGGGCGGCGGTGGTGGAGTCCGTACCGAACAGGATACGTTCAGGCCCCAGCGAAACGAGCACCCTGCGGAACACATCCGCGAGCGTCGTCTCATAGGGCAGGTAGTCCATCCAGTTGTTCGTTCCCGAGCTGTCGACGCAGACGTTCTTGCACTGGTAGCCGAGTCTCAAAACGCTGTCGAGCCACCCCGCGCCGAAGTGCGCGATCACGAAGGAAGTGTCCGGATAGTCTCGTGCGACCGGAGAGAGGTCGATGGGATCGGCGAAACGCATGTCGGAGGTTGAATCGACCGAGACACCGTAGTGGATGATGAAGTTGACCCCGAGCTCGGCCGCCTTGTCGAAGAAGGGACGGCACGCTGGATCGGACAGGCGGTAGGCCCGGCTCGCAGGGTAGAGCTTGATTCCGCGGAAGCCCGCCTCGACCTCACGCTCGAGCAGTTCGAGCGACTTCGGGTCGAAGGGGTCGACCGAGCACAGCGCATGCACGCGACCGCCGGACGCCTTGAGAAACGCACGCACGTACTCGCTGTCGGGGCTTGTCGCGACCATAAGGGCCTTCGCGATCCCCGCGTCATCGAGACGCGACGCCCAGAGAGCGGCTGCCTGCGTCGGGTCGAGATCGGGCAACTCGTAGCCGCGCCGGCCGAACTTGCGCGTCTCCAGCACCTTGCGGAAACGCTCGCCCTCGATGCCGGCCTTCTCCAGATGCTCGCGAAGCAGGCCGACCGTGAAGAGGTGTACGTGCGCGTCGACGACGTCGCCCGGCCGAGTCGGCCTCGCGGTTAGGGGCTCTCTCTCGCTGGATTCCTCGGTGTTCATCGCCTCGAAGACCCTACGAATACCAGGTGTCGGAGACGGGTTCCTCGGGAATGACGATCATCGCGACGATATATGCGATGAGGATCGGGATGCCCTGGCCGAGGAACAGCGCGAGGATGACCACGAGGCGCAGCACGGTCGAGTCAAGCGCGAAGAACTTGGCGAGACCACCGATGACGCCCGCCCATTTGCGGTCGGTGCGCGAGCGGTACAGACGCTTGCCGGCGAACGAGAGGTTGCCACTTTGCGAGGACTTGAGTACGAGGACACCGATGATGATGAGCAGAAGCGGCCATCCGTACGAAGCCACGGTACGCATGACGTTGCGAATGACATCCATCCACGAGCCGAAGAGCATTCCAGCCAGATACCATGCACCGAACGCGATGAGCACGACACCGATGACCGCGGCGGCGTTTGTCCCCTTGTTCTTCTCAGGCATTGAGTTTCCTTCCTGTCCTAGTAGGTGCCGAAAGTGAAGGCACCGACTGCGTTGTCGAGGTCGATGTTCCAGACCGGGTCGCCAGAGGCGGATGCTGCCGCATAGTTGTCGCTGTACCACGCGCCGTCAGAACCCTTGGTGAGCCCGGGGAACGAGTTTCCTGAGATCGCGGAGTCCGTGACGATTCGCACGGGCGCGCCTGCAGGGGCCTTGATCGTGATGGCTGAGACCGCCGTATCGAATTTCACATTGATGTCGTCGGCGGAGACGGGATCCCCGAGACGGACGTTCGTCTCCGATGCCGCCGAGTCGAGTTCGAAGTAGCCGACGTCGAGACCCTCGAGGTCGATGTCGAGCGACGCGGCTGCGGAATCGATCCTCAAGTCCCAGAGCACTCGGTCGGAGAGCGTGCACGTCGTGTTCGGCCCGATCATCCCCCCGCGGGTGCGCCCGCTGTTGCTGTCGATCGTGATCTCAGCGCTCGAGCCGCTGCGGACCACGTCGAAACCCGGATCCTCCCCTGTCGTCGACCCCTCCAGCGCGATGAGCGCGTCGCCGTCGCCGGGGCGTATCTGGATGTCTCCGATTCCGTCCTTGAAGCTGAGCGACGCCTCGCGCACGTTGTCGAGGGGTTCGTCGACCGAGTAGTGGGTGGTCGTGGTCGACCCGTTGATGACGAACGGTGTGTACCAGCTGCCCCACGTGCGCAGCTCCCAACCTGTGAACGAGGTGGCGGCTGCGAGGATGAGGGTGAGGGTGACGATCAGCGAGCCCACGATCCTCAGCCACTTCATCTTGAGCGCACCGCCGAGAATGCCGATGCCGCCCGCAATCACGAGCAGCGGCCAGAGCATGATGAATTCGAGGAAGACCCTCCAAGAGATGACGCCCGTCGTGCATCCGAGAAGGACGAGGCCGAAGACGACCGTGCCGAATCCTTCGAACAGGCGCACGATGCTCCAGCTCTCCATCTTCGACCCGGGGGTGAACGCCTCGACGACGCCGAACGCCACGATGATAAGCGGCCAGAACGTCCAGATCGGCACGCCGGTGAACATCCTGCCGACGAGCACGAGTACTCCGAACAGCACTAAGACGATGCCGATCGCGACGCCCGAACCGGCTCCGCTTCCACCAGTGTGCACCGGTGTTGCAGGCGTTGGTGTGACCGGGGGAGTCCATGTGTACGGAGCGGGATCAGGGGTCGGAGCGGACGCATCTCCAGCCGAAGGTGTCGGCGGGACCGCGGCGCCAGCATCCGCGGGAGTGGCGGAGGTTGCCCCTTCGGGAGCCGCCCCAGGAACCGGGTCGGAGGGCGACTTGAATGCGTCCCCTACGCTCTGGGCGACCTTCTGTGCGCCTGCGGCAACGGAGGTCGCGACACGCGAGGCGACGTCCGCCATCTGGTCGGACGCGCTCGTCGTGGGGGTCTCCACAGCTCCGACAACGGCGGGTTTCTCGGGCAGCACGGCCCAGAGGATGAGGTAGACCACGATCGGCGAGCCCCACCCGGCGATCAACAGGGCAGCTGCGGCGATGCGGACCAGGCTCACGTCGATGTCGAAGTACTCGGCGATGCCCGCGCACACACCGCCTATCATCACGTCGGTGGTGCTTCGGTAGAGCTTACGCTCCGTTACCATTGCCCTCGCCCTCCTCTGACTCGTCGTCGCGTGGTTCCGGAACGGTCACCCGAACGCGGGAGATCCGGCGGCGACGCATGGTATGTACGCGGAATACGTATCCTCCGTGCTCGATTTTCTCGCCCACCGTGGGAATCCTACCCAACTCGGCGAGCATCCATCCTGCGATGGTCTCGAACTCCTCAGACTCCTCCACGGGTATGCCCAGACGCTGCGCGTCCTCGATGGGAAGCCTTCCGTCGAGCAGGAGCTCGTTCTCGGAGAGGCGCGTGATGTATCGGTTGTCGGGATCGAACTCGTCGGCGATCTCGCCCACGACCTCCTCGACGATGTCCTCAGTGGTCGCGAGGCCGGCCGTTCCGCCGTACTCGTCGACAACGATGACCATCTGCTGGCGGGTCGCCTGCATCTCGGAGAGGAGCGGGAGGAGGCCCTTGCTCTCGGGCACGAACACCGGGGTGCGGACGAAGTCGAGGATCGACTCGCCCCCCTTGCCCTCGAGGATGGGGGTGATGAGGTCCTTGACGAGGGCGAGCCCCACGATGCGATCGTGATCCTCGTGGAAGATCGGGATGCGCGAGTAGCCCGTGCCGCGCATCGCCTCGATGACACGTTCGACGGTCTCGGTATCCTCGAGGAGCATCATGTCCACGCGGGGGACCATGACCTCGCGCACGACCGTGTCGCCCAGGTCGAAGATCTCGTGGATCATCCGCTTCTCCTCCTCGAGCAGGGAGCCCTGCTCGGAGACGAGCATCTTGATCTCCTCCTCGGAGACGCCCGCGCGGGTCTCGTCGTCCTTGAGGCCGATAAGGCGTGCGATGAGCGAGGTCGACTGGTTGAGGAACCAGACCACAGGTCGCATGATCTTCTCGAGGGTCGAGATCGGCCCTGCGGCGAGAATCGCGAACGACTCGGCGCGCGCAAGGCCGAGCCGCTTGGGGACGAGTTCGCCGAGGACGAGCGTGACGTAGGAGATCAACAGAGTCACGAGGAAGATCGAGATGCCCGTCGCTATGGAGGTGACCCAGGTGAACCCGAGTCCCCTGAGCCAGATGGCGAGGGGCTGTGCGAGCGTGGCGGTCGCCGTCGCGGATGCGCCGAAGCCGACCAGCGTGATGCCGATCTGGATGGTCGCGAGGAGCTTCGAGGGCTTCTCGAGAATGCGCAACGCGTCTGCCGCACCCCGCGATCCCTTGTCCGCGCGTTCGTGGAGGGCCATCTTGCGAGCCGAGATCAGGGCCATCTCCGCACCGGAGAAGAACCCGTTGATAAGTACGAGAACGAGCGTGAATATGATGCTAGTGAGTATTGATCCGTTCATATATAGGTGTTTCGACCACCTTCGACGTGTCGGATATTCGTGGTACCCCCGCGCGGATCGCACGGACTCCTGCAGTTAGATCACATACAGCAGCACCGCCAGGAAGTGGAGCACCGCGCCGACCAGAACCCAAAGGTGCCAGATCGCGTGCATGTATCGGACTTTCTTCAGCACGTAGAAGATTGTTCCCAATGTGTAGGCGGCGCCACCGCCCAGCAGAAGCTGAAGCCCTGCGGGGTTCGATGCGAAAGCCGCCGAGAGAGCGCCGATCTTGAAGATGATCAGCCAGCTCATCGCGAGATA
>CAZMJV010000017.1:7540-26306 GCA_964566905.1 uncultured Coriobacteriia bacterium
GCGATCGTCAGCGAATCGCCCGTGAACGATGCGAACGTCACGAGCAACGTGAGCGCCGAAACACCGAGCACCGCTCCGATTCCGTGCGTTATCGCGCTCGCGACCTCTTCGCCCGGTGTGTACTCGCGAACCTTCTTGGCAAGATCCGCCATCGAGCCGGCGGTGTTCGTGGAGCTACGGGACATCAATACCCTTTCGTCGGGTACGACAAGTATACCCCGACCGTCGGATGCGCGCCGTCCTGTTCGCTACGCTTCTTCTTCTGCAATACCCCTGCCACGCTGGGGAATCTGTACGAGCGCGACCCCGACGAGGGCGATGAGGCCGCCGGCGATGGTGAGTCCCAAGGGCACCTCGCCCCTCCAGAACCAAGCGATGATCGCCGCGTTTATCGGCTGTGCGTTGAGGAACACCACGAGGCTGGTCACGGGCATTCGCTTGAGCGCGTAGTTCCAGAGCAGGTAGGCGATGGCTCCCGGGAAGACCCCCAGGTAGACTCCCGCCGTAATGGCGGAGGGGTTTGCGACGCTCATCTGGCTGAAAAGGGACGGCGCGAAGACGAGGAGCGGCAGGGTACCGAACCAGATGCTTGTCGCCGAGAACTGAAGCGACGAGTACTTCCGAAGCGGCCGCTTTCCCATCACCGCGAAGAGCGCATACGCCATCGCGGCAAGAAGGATGAGGAGCGCCGACGGCTGGAACGAGAGGTTTCCTCCCTCGCCGAATGAGATGGCGACGACGCCCGCGAACGCGAGGCCGATACCCGCTGCCTTGCGCGCCGAGATCCTCTCGTCGAGGTAGAACCGCGCAAGCAGCGCGGTGAATATCGGGGAGGATGCGATGATCACTGCGGCCGCTGCCGAACTCACCTGCATCTCACCGAAGTTGAGCGCCACGTGATAGCAGGTGATGCCGATGAACCCGGTGAGGGCGAGATAGGGCATGTCGGCGCGGTCGGGAAGTTTCATTCCCGTGCCGATGGCGTAGATGATGAAGACAATCGACGCGGTGCCGAAGCGCAGGAGCGCGAGCTCGCCCGGTCCGATTCCGCCGGGGCCGATCGCGCCGGAGGCATCGATGCGCATGCCCGCGCGGATGCCGGCGAAGGCGGAGGCCCACAGCAGAAGCGTGACGACTATCGCGCCCCAGACCTTTGGATCGCGTCTCCAGCTCATAGCGACCGGAGCCCGACGCGAGCAGGGAGACGATATGCAATCGGTCCGGAAGCCGGTTTCACGATGGTCATTCCTCTGAGCAGTGTGTGATTAATGAAGCAGATTGTCGCACAGCCCAGAGGAATCAGATGAGAGAAGCGAAAACGTAACGCGCCCCGTCCTTCGCAAGCCAGGCGACTGCGATGGAACGGGGCGCGCCATACGAACGAAAGCTAGGAGACTACGGTGTATCCGGCAGCCGTGACAGCGGCGGCGATGTCGGCGCGCGTGGTCTTCTCAGGATCGAACTCGACCGCGACGCGATCGGCGGAAGGGTCCGCCTCGACAGAGACGATTCCCGGAAGGTCCTCGACTTCGAGCTTGACGCGCATCGCGCAGGATCCGCAGTGCATCCCCGTGACGTTCATCTCGACTTTCTCCATGGCTGCTCCTTATCTGTTGGGTGAGCGAAGTATAATCCCGCCCCGCGCACGCCGAAAGGTCTTCACGCGACGCTCACATTCGTCTCCGTCGTCGGGCTGTTCCCGGCAATCGGCCAGGCCCACTCGAGCATCTCGTCCGCCTGTTCCACGCTCACGTCCCTCATGCTGACGCCAGAGCCCGCCGATCCGCCCGCCGCGGTGTGTGCGAAGAAGGTGGCAAGTCCCAACCGACGCTGGAACGGACTCTGAGCCACACGGACCCACTGAATCCGCCCCCGCGGGACGAACACGGTCTGCCTGCCCAGCACCCCGGTCTTCACCGAGAGGGTCTTCCTCGACAACCCGAACGCGCGCGCCTCGAACGAAAGGATTCCGCCCCATGCCGCCAAGACGAGCGTGATTACGATTGCCAGCGCGATCAACACGCCATGTCCCACGAAATGTGCCGCGACGAAGCCAGCGGGCACCAAGACGAGCGCAAGATACCCTGCCCAGAGGAAGACGTAACGACGAAGCGCCCGCGCGGGAAGCGCGCTGGTCGGTTCAGGTCGAGACGAGAGGCTGGGGATAAGATCTGAGAGATACTCATCGACCAGATCGAGCCGAATGAAGGGATGCACAACGGCGGTACGGTTGGCTTCGCCCTCCGACGAGATTCCCATGACCGTGTCGAGCGAGATCTCCGCGTAGCCGATCATCCGCCTGATGAACCCCTGCTTCACACGGATCGACTGGATGCGGTCGAGCGAGATGCCCACCACATGGCGTTCGAGAAGACCGCGCTCGATCTCGATGCGCGAGCCTCGCCGCCTGACGACGAACCCGGCGAACGAGAGGGCCGTCGTAACCACCGAGATCGCCCACGTGGCGAGTGCGATCACAAGGGCCAAGGCCACGCCCGCGAGAAGTGTCACGCTTCCGGCGGCCTCGCTGATGCGGTCCCCGAGGTTTCCGAACTCGACGATCTGAGACATCGCCGCGATGAGGATGAAGAAGAGGTATCCACCGCGATTGTTCGAGAGTCCTGCGAGCAGCAGGTCGCGCACGGTGAGTTGGTACTCGAACTCGACTCGCTCGATGTCGGCCCGCTCGCCCGCGAACGCACCCCTGAGCGTGCCCGACATGCGCGCAACCTCCGCTGCGAGATCGCCCGAACTCCCGACGAGTCCCGAGCCGTCGTCCGCGGCGTGATTCTGCGAAGCCGCTGGCGCGCCGGCGACGCCGCCCTCCCTCGCCCGTTTCATGCGCTCGAAGATCGCCCCTTGCAGCGCCTCTGCGGCGGAAAGCGTCATCCCCTCGATGACTCCTTCTGCCTGCGCCCCGCCGCCGGGTGTCTGGACCTTGAGTCTCACGACTCCGAGTGCACGTTCGGCGATATTCGCCGAGTGATCGACGGAGTGGATGCGACCGATAGGGATGTGCGCCTCCTTGCGGACGAGCACGCCCGAGGAGATGTGCAGCTCGCTCGCGGTGAGCTCCCAGGAAAAGCGTCTCCACGCGAGATACGCCCATGCCGGGATGCCAAGAAAGAAGATCAGTGCCAGACCTGCGAGGAGCAGTGGGCCACGCGCATCCCCTCCTGCATCCGACCCGGCTATCCCGCCAAATCCCGCGAAAACGATCGGGAGCAGCGCGTCCTTCCATATCTTGACGCTTCTGATGGCCACGAACGAGACGTGCACTCGGTTGGGACCCAAAGTGGTGGTTGGATCAGACATCTTCGCGAGCCACTCTCGCCCAGACCGCGATCCTGTCGCGCAACTCGTCGGCCGCCTCAACGGAGAGCGCGGGAATCGGGTGCTCCCCGGCCGCGGTCGAGATACTGACGGTGGAGAGGCCGAGCCACCTGAGGATCGGGCCTTGGGAGGTGTTGACGTGCTGCACCCGCACGAGTGGGATGATCGTCCTCTTCCGGATGAGAACCCCTTCGAGGATGTCGACCTCCTCCTCGCTCACATCGAACCGCCAGCGCAGATAACGCACTGAGGGCACTACGCCGATGAGAAGGAATCCGAACACAACAAGTGCCGCGAGCGCGAGGGTGAGCGACCACAGGGGCAGCGGGCTTCCGAGGACGGAGGCCCCGATGAAAACCGCTGCTATCGGGATCGCAAGCGATACCGTGCCGATCGCAGCCTCCACGCGCCACGAGGTGACTACCCTTTTGTCGAGCCTGCCGGAAGGAAGTTCACGCATGGTCTCAAGCCCCCCTTGAGTTTCCGTTGCAGTCGGCTAGGAGAGGAGCGCTCCCACGACGCGGGCAGCCTCTGCCTTGTCGAAGTTGCCGCCCGTCGCCGCGCCGAGCGCGCCCATGACTTTGCCCATGTCGCGCTTCTCGGAGAATCCGCCCTCGGCGATGATCTTCTCCGCAAGCTCGCGAAGCTGGTCTCCGGAGAGCTGGGAGGGCAGGTAGCCTTCCAAGATGGCGACCTGCGCGGCCAGCAGGGCGGTGCGCTCGTCGTCGTTGCCGGCCTTCTCGCTGCCCTCGAGCGTCTCGCGCGTCTGCTTGATGACCCGCTTGAGCATGGCGACGACGTCCTCGTCCGTGACCTCGCGACGCTCGTTGACCTCGATGTTTTTAACCTCGCCGTTAACCTGGCGCAGGATCGAGAGACGCACTTTGTCGTGCGCGCGCATGGCGGACTTGATCTCTTCGAGAAGGAATTCCTTGTTCATCGTTGTTCCTATCGTGTCGGTTGTTGAATCAGGTCGAGGCTTCGGCGTCGCTTTGTCGGGATATACCCTAGGAGTCGCTCATCGCCTTCTTGTACTCGACGATCCTCCCGCGGTACTCGTCCATCGACGTGCCGAGCATCTGCGTCGCCAGGATCGCGGCGTTCTTCGCGCCGTTGATGGCCACGCACGCGACCGGCACCCCCGTCGGCATCTGGACCATGGAGAGGAGCGAGTCGAGCCCGCCGAGGTCGCTCGTCTTCATCGGGACCGTGATGACGGGCAGCGGCGTGTAGGCTGCCACGACTCCCCCGAGGTGGGCGGCTTTGCCTGCTGCGGCGATGATGACCTTGATCCCCCGGTCCGCCGCCTCGACAGCCCACTCGTGGACGCGGGCCGGGCTGCGGTGCGCGCTCGCCACGACCAGTTCGTAGGGCACGCCGAGTTCCTCGAGCTGCTTCGCGCAGTCTTCCATGACCCCGAGGTCGGAGGTCGACCCCATGATTATGCCGACGAGCGGTCCCCTGTCCATCGTGCCTCCCTGGTATCGATGTCGTGCGTCGTCAGAAATGTTCTACTCGGAGCAGCATCCGGTGTCGGCGCACGAGGTCTCGCCGTCGCCGAAGATGAGCTCGCGCTCTGCTCCCGTGAGCGCCTCGCGCGCTTGGTCGCGCACGCTGTTCACGCCGATGAAGAACTCGCGCATCATCGCGACGAGCAGGTAGCGGCCCGTCTGCGTGAGGGTGATCTCGTTCTCGTCGTCGGTCGCGTAGGCGCCGACGGTGCGCATGAACATCGTCTCGAACGGAAGGCCCGCCTCGACGCTGACGCCGAAGTCCTTGCGGAACTGCTTCTTGTCCAAGCGGAGTCCGAAGAGCTGCATCATGAAACGGTAGCGCATGATCCCGTACTTGGAGAAGTTGCGCCCGGCGACGACCGACATCTTGCCCGCGTCGATGAGCTGGCCGTACTCCTGCAGCGAGAAGGTGTTTGAGTAGAGCTTGCCTCCAAGGAACGAGAACGCGCCCGATCCGATGCCGGCATACTCCTCGTAGTCGACGATGTACTCGTCGATCATCCCGCCGCCCGTGCGGGAGAACGTCCACGCGCTCGCCGGCTCGAAGGTATCCGAAAGTCCCTCGGAGATGATCTTGTAGAAGTCCGCCTCACGCGAGTAGCTCACCTCGCCGACCGTTCGCTTGAGCGAAGCGGCCACAGCGGGAGAAGCCATGAGCGGGTAGAACGTCGTCTGGTTTGAGCCGCATGCCTTGAGCATCTCGACGTCGTGACGCAGCATCTCCTCAGTCTGGGAGGGGAAGTTGAAGATCATATCGACGTTGAGCGAGTGGAACTTCGGGGACGCCCACTGGATGCGCTCGAAGATCTCGGCCGAGGAGCCGTACTTCTCGTAACGCTGCATCTGCTTGAGCAGCCCGTCGTCAAACGACTGGACCCCGACGCTCAGGCGCTGCACGCGGTCCGTGAGCTTGTCGACGTACTCGGGGATCAGATGGTTGGGGTTCGTCTCGCTCGAGACCTCCTTGATCGAGAAGAGCTCGCGGGCCAGGTCGATGGTCTCGCAGAGCTCGTCGATCATGACCGTCGGGGTCCCGCCGCCGAGGTAGAGCGACTCGAAGTCGTAGCCGAGGTCCTTGAGCATGTGCATCTCCTTGCGGAGCTGCACGAAGTAGGGAACGGCGCGCTTCTCCGAGAAGGGGAAACGGTTGAAGGAGCAGTACGGGCAGAGCCGCTCGCAGAACGGGATGTGTGCGT
The DNA here is from genome assembly GCA_964566905.1 of uncultured Coriobacteriia bacterium. GTDB lineage: Bacteria > Actinomycetota > Coriobacteriia > Coriobacteriales > CAZMJV01 > CAZMJV01. Next base: position 13,584 of record CAZMJV010000017.1, read on the forward strand.
AGAGCATGTACCCCTTGCCCGGCTGCGCAGCCGGGAGCGAGTTGACCCCGAGATCCTCGAGGTTCATGTACTGACCGTTGAAGAACTTCACCGCGTTGGAGAGCATACGTTCTGACAGCATGGGGGTCACCTGACTCATCGCTGGTGTGATGGTTGGAATGGTCCTGATCGAGCGCCTCTGATTGTATCGCAGCCGCACGCGGTGAGGAGTCGTAGCGGGATCGCCACTGTCGGCGGGAGGAGCGAGACGCCGACCGTCGTGCGCAATCGGCCGAACTTCGGGAAGTTGTGAATTCTGCGAGGAGGCTCTTCCGTTTACCGTAGATGGGCGTACCATCCGAGGTACAAGGACCTCGATTCGGGAGCGGGTGATTCCAGTGGACAACGAACAGCACGTCCTCGAAGCGATGAAGGCTGCCGGTGAGCCTCTCTCCGCGGGCCAAGTTGCCGAAAGATGCGGACTTGACCGTAAAGTCATCGACAAGGTGATGGCAGATCTAAAGAAGAGCGGCGAGATAGAGTCCCCGGTCAGATGCAAATGGCAGCCCAAGTCGTAATCTGCCCTGCAAGAGAAATGGATACCGGCCCCCTCCACGGAGGGGGCCTTTTTTATCCCCTGAAGTAATGGTAGAGAAGCGTCGCGACCATGGTCTTCGAATCCTCGACCCGTCCCGCCGCGATCTCCTCGAGGAGTTGCGCCAGAGGCATCCATTCGACCTCGACGAACTCGTCCTCATCGGCGTGTGCCTCGCCGATTGTGAGATCGGTGGCGAGAAAGAGCTCGATCACCTCGTCGCAGAAGCCCGCGGCCGTCGCGACGGGGACGAGGCGAGTAAGCGAACCGGCGCTGCAGCCGGTCTCCTCGGAGAGTTCGCGCCCTGCCGCGACAAGAGGGTCCTCCCCTGTTTCGAGCTTGCCCGCGGGAATCTCAAGCATCGTGCGCCCCAGCGCCGCCCGGTACTGACGGACCAGAAGGACGTTGTCGTGTTGGTCGATCGCGAAGACACCTACGGCGCCAGGGTGGCGGACGATGTCGCGCGTCGAGGTCGCACCGTTGGGCAGCTCGACGACGAGCCGCTCCATGCGCAGAAAATCACCGTCGTAGACGATCGACGTCGAGAGGGTCTTCTCGGTCAGATGACTCTCGTCAGACATTCGGCGTGTCCCACGCCGCGCGACCACGCAGCGCGCGGGCGCCGATGTCGGTGCGCAGGTACTTCCCCTCGAAGTCGATGAGCGCGGTCGCCTCGTAGGCGCGGTCTCGAGCGGAGGAGAAATCGTCGCCAAGCGCGGTCACGTTGAGGACGCGGCCCCCGGCTGTGACGAGACGTCCGTCGGAATCGACAGCGGTCCCCGCATGGTAGACGGTGACCCCCTCGATGGCTGCTGCCTGTTCGATGCCCGTGATGGGAAGCCCCGAACGATAGCTGCCGGGATAGCCGCCCGAGGCGAGCACGACGGAGACGGCCCAGCGGTCGCTCCAGGAGAGCTCGATCTCGGAGAGCCGTCGCTCGGCGGTCGCGAGCATGACCTCAAGCAGGTCGGTCTGAAGGCGCGGGAGGATGACTTGGGTCTCCGGATCGCCGAAACGTGCGTTGAATTCGAGCACCTTGGGACCTGCGGGTGTGAGCATGAATCCACCGTAGAGAACGCCGCGGTAGTCGATGCCCTCGGCACGCAGCCCTGCGACGGTCCGCTCCATCAAGGCGATCATCTCGTCGTACTCCGCCGCCGTGACGATCGGGACCGGCGAGTAGACGCCCATTCCTCCCGTGTTCGGGCCGAGGTCGCCCTCGAGCGCGCGCTTGTGATCCTGGGCCGTCGCCATCGGAAGGACGGTCTGCCCGTCCGTGAAAACCAGCAGCGAGCACTCAGGGCCGGTGAGGAACTCCTCGATCACGACGGTCGAACCGGCATCGCCGAATCTCCCGGAGAAGCACTCCTCGACACCCTCGCGTGCTTCATCGAGCGTGGCAGCGATGATGACGCCCTTGCCGGCCGCGAGCCCGTCGGCCTTGACCACGACCGGGGCGCCGACCTTCTCGAGATACTCGAGGGCGGCGGCGCGGTCGGTGAAGGTTCCGTAAGCGGCGGTCGGGATGCCGTATTTGACCATCAGGTCCTTGGAGAACGACTTGCTGCCCTCCATGCGGGCTCCCGACGCCCCGGGGCCGAAGCAGGCGATACCCGCCTCACGCACGACGTCCCCCACCCCCGCGACCAGAGGTGCCTCGGGTCCGATCACTACGAGTCCGACGTCGTGAGCGCGCGCGAACGCGACGACCGCGTCGCCGTTCTCGACTTCGAGAGAGACATTCTGGGCAATCGACGCTGTCCCGCCGTTTCCGGGGGCGGCGTATACCGCGTCCACGCGGGGGGATTCGGCGAGCGCCTTGACGATGGCGTGTTCGCGGCCTCCGCCGCCGAGGACGAGTACCCGCATCAGAGTCTCGGTTCCCAGCGGCGCATGATGGTCTGCTCGCGGCTCGGGCCGACGGCGATCATCGAGACCGGCACCTCCGCGAGGTCCTCGATGAAGGTGATGTAGTCGCGCGCTTCCTTGGGAAGCTCCTCGAAGGTGCGGCACCACGTGATGTCGGTCTTCCAACCCGGAAGCTCCTCGTAGATCGGCTTCGCGTGGTGGAAAGCGGTCTGATGTCCCGGGACCGTCTTGTAGATGCGGCCCTCGTGTTCGTAGGCGACGCAAACCTTGATGGTGTCGACGGCAGAGAGGACGTCGAGCTTGGTGATGCAGAGGTCGGTAAGGCCGTTGACCTCGGCCGCATAGCGGACGATGACCGCGTCGTACCAGCCGCACCGGCGCTGACGACCCGTGGTCGTACCATACTCGCCGCCTACCGTGGTGAGCAGGTCGCCGATCTCGCCGTCGAGCTCCGTGGGGAAGGGCCCGGAACCCACGCGCGTGATGTACGCCTTGGCGATTCCGAGCACCCGGTCGATGCACTTGGGACCGACTCCCGCACCTGTGCAGGCGCCGCCTGCGGTGGGGGAACTGGAGGTCACGAAGGGATAGGTTCCGTGGTCGAGGTCCAGAAGCGTTCCCTGCGCGCCCTCGAACAGAACCCACTGGTCTGCGCGCAACGCAGCATTGATGACCTGGCTGGTCTCGGCGATCATCGGCTTGATACGTTCGGCCATGGGGAGGTATTCCTCGCAGATCTGGTCGACCGTGTAGGTCGGGAGACCGTAGATCTTCGACAGGATGTCGTTCTTCTCGATAAGCGCAGCCGCGACCTTCTCGCGGAAGATGTGCTCGTCGGTGAGGTCCTGGATTCGGATTCCGAGACGCGAGGCCTTGTCCTGATAGGCGGGCCCGATTCCTCGACGCGTGGTCCCGATCAGGTTCTTGCCAAGACGGTGCTCGGATGCACCGTCGAGGTCGAGATGGTAGGGCATGATCACGTGCGCGTTGCCGCTGATGATGAGGCGATGGGTGGAGAAACCGTCTGCCTCGAGGCTGTCGATCTCATCGAGGAGGACGCGCGGGTCGATGACGCACCCGTTGCCGATGACCGGCGTGATGTTGGGGTACATGATGCCCGAGGGAATCAGGTGGAGCTTGAGCGTGCGGCCTTCGTGGATGACCGTGTGCCCCGCGTTGTTACCCCCCTGGAAACGTACGACGTAGTCGAAGTCGTCGGCGATGAGGTCGGTGATCTTGCCCTTACCCTCGTCGCCCCATTGGGCTCCCACCAGCACTATCCCAGGCATGGATTTCCTTCTTTCTGGAATTGTTCGTCACAAAGGCCCGTTTACATCGACGGGCGCCTCTTTAGTATGCCACAGCGAACGCCCGGGGATGTGCTCACTTAGAGGGCGATACGTGTGTGGTCGGGCATGAACTCGGTGAACAAGTCCGCAGTGTCCGGGTCGCATGTGAAGAAGAGGACCTGTCTGCGCACGGAGAACTCGGCGATGGCGCGAGCCGCCTCAGCCCGACGTTCTGGGTCGAAATGCACGAGAGGGTCGTCCATGACGACCGGCAGTGATCTGCCGACCTCCGGGTTGACGTCGAGCAACGCCATGCGCAGCGCGAGGTAGAGCTGCTGGACCGTTCCCGTCGAGAGTTCGCCGGGCTTCTTGAGAGAGTAGTCGCTGTCCACCACGACGAATTCGCCGCTCTTCTCGCCTGCCCGGACCTCGACCCACTGTCCGTTGGTCATCCTCTTGAACAGGGCGCTCGCCTGACGGTATATCTCAGGCTGCTTGACGGCCTCCCAGCGGGATATCGACTCCTCGAGGATCTTCTTTGCCAGCAACAATTCTGCGTAGCGGGCGATGTATCCCGCACGGAGCACCTCCTGCTGAGCGAGATCGGCCTCGGCCTCCTGGAGCCTGCGGTCGCGCTCGACGGCTCCCAGCTCTCCTCGGATCTCGTTGCTCCTCGCTGACTTCTCATCGCGCTCCAAGTCGAGCGACCCGATCTCCGCCCTTTGCTTGTCCAACTCGCTGCGCATGGAGGCGAGCATGCCTTCAAGCGCGGGAATGTCGACCGCCTCGGCGTCGATCTTCACAAGAGCGGTTATCCGCTCGACCAAGGTGCCGACCTGACGCTCGGCGCGATCCAGACGCTCGCGGGCCGCAGCGACCTCCTGTTCGCGCGCGACCGCAGCCTGCTCTGACTCAAGCGCTGCGCGACATCTCGCCGATGCACGGGTGACCGCCACTGCGATCTCGGACGGCGATGCGTCCTCAGAAAGAGGCTCGAGTCCTGCCAGCGCAGCACGCGCCGACGCGGCCCAGTCCTCCAACCGCTGTTCGTGCACGTGCAGGCGGGTGCGGGCGTCCTCCAAGTCCTGCTTGCGGGCGATGACCCGCTCCTCGTTGCCGAGGAGCGACAGCGCGATGTCGGGATCGTCTCCGGAGTCTCCAAGCCCGCGGGCATCGAGATACGACCGGATCTCCGATCTGAATTCTACAAGTGCGCCCTCGCTCAGCGCGAGCGCGGTCTCCGCCTCGGCACGACGGCCGACGGCGCCGCGAAGCTCCGCTGCGAGGACCTCGCGCTGTGCATCCGCCCCTTGGGCGGCGCGAGGAGCGCCGATACCCGACGACTTGACGGCGAGGAACGCGAGAGCGACGAGCACGCCGACGAGCCCGACGATGGCGATGGCTTGCTGAGAGAGTGCGAGCCCGAGGATGGCCACCAGCGCGGCGGCTGCGGCAATCGCAAGGACACCTTTTGCCAAGACGGGAGTCTTCGCGTCGGCGGTATCGACGAGTTGCTCGGACCTCGCTCGCGCGCCACTCTCTTCGGTGACAGCCGTCTCAAGCGCTCGCCTGCGGATCGCGACATCTCCCTCGAGGCGCACAAGCGAGTCGCGCCGCTCCGAGATCCCCGCCTTCACCGAGGCGTCGACTGCGCAACCGAGGCACGTCATTCGACCGACTTCGGCCGCCAGCGCAGCGACATTCGCACGCTCCGACTCGGTGTCGCTGATGAGCGTCCGAGCGCCGGGGAGTCCTGCTTCCAGCACTGCTACCTCGTCGGCGCACAGCGCCGCCGGTGCATCGCGCTCCACCTGCGATTTCAGGGTGAGCCTGTGCTCCAGTTCCTCGGCCGCCGCATCGCGCTCGTCTCGGGCCTCGCGATACCGATCCCTCAGCGACTCCAACTCGGCGCTGCGTGCGGCGAGCTCGGCGGTCAGTGTCTCACCCTGCGCGATCCGTTCGCGCAGTGCTGCCACGTCCTCCTCGAGCACCTGCATCTCGAGACGGGCCTCGATACGCCCACGCTCTTCGGCTTTTAACTCTGCAATGAGTCCCTTCAACTCGAGGATCCTCTTGGTGACCAGAGGGATCGAGTTGGTCGCCGACACTGCTGAGCTGGTGTATCCCTGCATCTCGGTCTGGATCGCGGATCGAGCGTCGACGGGCGAGACGGGCGTCGCCGACTCGGCGGTGATGAGCTTGCTCGTCACATCGTCCTTGCCCCCTGCGATACCGCGGAGCTGCTCGGAATCGAAGGCGAAGATGCTCGCAAACGTCTCCTTGTCGACTCCTGAGGTTAGCTCGTCGTACGCGTCATCCCACATCGCCCCGCGGTGGCTGACCACGCCGAGCGGGCGCTGGGAGTTTCCCTCTGTGCGGGAGAGTTCCCACTCCCCATCCTCGGACGCGAAGAAGAGCGAGCCTTTTCGAGCCCCGTCCATGCCGTAGTGGCCCCCGGACGACCCCTTCCGGTTCCAGCCGTAGAGGAGTTGCGAAACGAAGCTCGTCGTGGTCGATTTGCCCGCCTCGTTCTTGCCCGACAACACGGTGAGCCCCTCGTCGAGAGGCCCGATCGATTCGTTGGAGAAACGGCCGAAGCGTTCCATCTTGATGCGTGAGAGACGGGGGATCTGCTCGCTCATGAGCGACCTCCCATCAGTGCGTCGAGAGCACGGACCTTCGCGTGTTCGAGCATCGAGACGGGATCCGCGGACGCGTCGACTCCCATCCCGAAGAGACGGCGGGCTTCCTCATCGATCTCGGCGAGAAGGCCGTCGCGCACGGACAGCTCATCGACAGTCTCGAGCACGACCCCGGGGAACATCCCGTTCTCTCGCAGAGAAGCCTCGTCGAGAAAAGCTGAGGTGCGATCCTCGATCGCGTCGATTCGCAACCACTCACCTGGAGACGTGTAGTGTGAATTCACCGCATCGGCGAGTTCGCCGAGCGTGCCCGCCTTGGTCACTTCCGCATGCACGTTGCCACGACCGGACAGAACCACTCGCGCGCAGACGGGGGTGCCGTGCCGCGTGACGAGCGCGCGACCGTTCTCGGCGATTGTTCTCTCGAGAACGTCGAGTGAGTCGATACCGGCGATGTCGACCTCGAAGCGCTCCCAAGCGACTTGCCCGGTCTTGACGAAGGTGTGCCTCGCGGGTGCCCCCGGTTCGATGGACACGACGTAACATCCGTGATCGCTGTTCTCGTTGATGTTGAGTCCCTGTGGGCTCCCCGAGTAGATCGCCGGAGGAGACGCGAGGACGACCTGGGTCTTATGGATGTGCCCGAGCGCCCAATAGTCCATGCCCGCGGCGACCAGATCGCCCGGAGTGCAAGGTGCGTAGCTCGCGTCGCCCGAAGTGTCGGAGTGCAGGACCCCGATCGCTATCGGATCGGAAGGCGCCCTTCGGTATCCGAGCGCGAAGTTCTCCACCTCTACGCTCTCGTTGAACCCGCGACCATAGAGGACCGCGACCTCGACGCCGTCGCGTACGTGGGAGAAGCGACCCACCTCCGAGGTGGGGAACACACTGACGTTTGCGGGTAGAAGATCGATTCGACGAGACCACCCGAGCATCGGGTCGTGGTTCCCGGTGTTGAGGTACACACGTATCCCCGCCTTCTCAAGGCGCTTCATCGCCTCGATGAACTCGCGGTGCGTGCTGTACGAGATGTCCGCGCTGTCGAAAACGTCGCCGGCGATCACGACGAAGTCGACACTGCGCTCGATGGCCAGATCGATGACCTTTCGAAACGAGTTCGAGAGCGCCTCGAGAAGCTCGCCCCCCAACTCAGACGACGTCGACGCGAGACCGGCGAACGCCCTGCCCAGATGCAGGTCCGCCGTGTGGATGAACGTCACCTCACCGCTCATGCCGATCACACTCGGTCGATGTGGTCGGAGAACTTGGTGTAGCGGTCGAGGAACACCAGGTCGACCGAGCCGGTCGGTCCGTTACGGTGCTTTGCGATGATGACCTCCGCCATGCCCGCACCCGGGCGATCCTCTTCGTTGTCGTCGCGCGAGTCGGTGTTACGGTCGATGAACATGACGATGTCGGCGTCCTGCTCGATGGCGCCGGACTCTCGAAGATCGGAGAGCATGGGGCGCTTCCCCGCGCGAGACTCGACGGCTCGGCTGAGCTGAGAAAGGGCGATGACGGGAACGCCGAGCTCTTTCGCAAGGATCTTGAGTCCTCGCGAGATCTCGGCGATCTCGACCTGTCGGTTCTCGGTACGACGGCCCTGCGGCTGCATGAGCTGCAAATAGTCGACGATGATGAGGCCCTTGCCCTCGGCGTTTCTGAGCTGACGGCGAGCCTTGGCACGGATCTCGAGGATGGAGATCGACGAGGTGTCGTCGACCCAGAGGTCCAGAGAAGACAGGTCGCCTGCGGCGGTGTGGATCTTCACCCAGTCCTCGCTCGTGAGCGAGCCCGAGCGGACCGCCGCGAGGTTGACTCGGGCCTCCGAGCACAGAACACGTTGTACGAGCTGGTCCGCGCCCATCTCGAGGGAGAAGACCGCGACCGACGTGCCCTTCTTCGCCGCGTTCACCGCGACGTTGAGCGCGAACGCCGTCTTGCCGACGGCGGGCCGCGCCGCCAGGATCACAAGGTCGCCTCCGCGCAGTCCCGCGAGCTTCGAGTCGAGGTCCCTGAAACCCGTCGGCACTCCGACGACGTGTTCCTGGCGCTCAGCGAGAAGCTCGAGCTGCTCGAACGATTCGAGGAGGAGCTCGGACATGCCCCGGAAGTTACTCGAGACGCGGCGGTTGGTGACCTGGAAGATCAGCTTCTCAGCCTCCTCGACGACTCCGTCCAAGTCGTCGGGGGCGTCATACCCGAGGGCGGTGATCTCGGTCGAGGCCTTGATGAGCTCCCTGAGCATGTAGGTGCGCTTGACGATGTCAGCGTGGTTGAACCAGTGCGCGATCGCCAGTGCGTCGCTCGCCACATCGGTGAGGTACGGCTTGCCGCCGACCTCCTTGAGCTCCTTCTTGGACTCGAGTCGTGCTGCGATGGAAAGCTGGTCGACCGGGATGTTCGCCTGGTACAGCTCCGTGATCGCAGTGAATATCTTCTGATGCGCCGGGCGGTAGAATTCGTCGGCGGTGAGCTTCGCCACGATCTCCTCGACCAGCTCCGGTTTGAGCATGGCTGCGGCTAGGACGGAGCGCTCCGCGTCTATGTTCTGGGGCGCGATTCGCTCACCCCTCGCTCGGGTCGTGAACTCTCTGTCGCGCGGATCTGCCATCTCGAACTCCCGTCTCACCCTACGATTCAGAGCAATACTAGACCATTGGCCTGAGCAATAAATCGCTCCTGTTCGATACACACAGGACCCCGTGGAAGATTTATGCACGCCTACCTGCGCTCGCAGGAGTTATCCACACTGTCCACAGATTCGAGTCTTTTTGCGGTGGGGACTGTGTAGCGACGTTTCCGCAGTTAAACGGCTATTAATACACGAGCGCCGTCCCAATCGGGACGGCGCTGTGGATTACTCGCCAAAACGCGCGGAGTATGCGATTACTCCTCAGGAGCCTCTTCCTCGGCCGCCTCGACGGCAACCTCGGCCTCTTCGACGACGGTCTCGACGACCGGCTCCTCGACCGCTACGGCCTGGCTACCCTCGTCAACAACGTTGACGACGAGCTCGGCCTTGATCTCGCGGTAGATCGCGATGGTTACGTTGTGCACGCCGGCATCCTTGATGGGGCCGTGCGTGTCGAGCTTCTTGCGGTCGACCTCGACGCCGAGCTGGGAAGCGATGGCATCGCCGATCATGGCAGTGGTGACGGAGCCGAACAGGTGTCCGTGCTCACCGACCTTGGCCTCGATCGTGACGAGCTTGCCGTCCAACGCAGCGCTGAGCGAGCCCGAGTCGGTGACGCGGGTCTCCTCGCGCTTGAGGATGTTGTGCTTACGCTGCTCGAGCTGCTTGAGGTTTCCATCAGTAGCCTGAACGGCGATCTTTCGGGGAAGGAGGAAGTTGACTGCGAAGCCGTGCGCGACGTCGATGACGTCTCCTTCGCCTCCTCTACCCTTGAGCTCCTCCAACAGAATGACTTTCATTGTTTCTCCTTCTACGGTCGGGCGTTTCCGCCCGAACAGGTGTTTCCGTTATCGTCCCGATTCTTGCTGTGCCGGTCCTGTGATGTCCGTCCCTCGCGGGAGACGTCGGAAGTTGGTCCAGAAATCTGCCAACCCGACCACACTCGCGATCCAGAACGCCGACTCGAGCCAGACGACGAGAACGAGTCCCGCCACGCGGCTGAACGAGCCGAACCGATACTTGTCGGCGAAATGCCCCGCGACCCCGACCGCCTGCACCACGAATATGATTCGGGCGCACACGAGCAGGTTGCTCGCTACCAGCGATATCGTCTCCTTACCCGGAACGGAGAAGGAAGACAGCGCCATTGCGAGAAGACCAACGATCATCGGCCAGAGAGCATGGGGCGAGAGATCGAGCCGCGCGATTGGCGTGACTTCAACCTTGGCCCCGATACGCTTGACCGTCCACGCCACCGCTCCGATACTCAGTCCCGCCAAGAGCACGCCCTGGGCGAAGTACAGAGAGGGCCAGACATCGACGACCGACGAAACGGCCGCCTCGATGGCCTTGGTGGCCGCGGTGCTCGCCGACGACCCGTATGCGGCCACCACCGCGTCGGACACCTCGGAGGCCAACTGCGTGAGCAGCGCCTTAACCGTGGTCCCGCCGAGCATGGCGCCGATAGAGTCGTTCGCGACGGCTGCAAGAGTGAACACCCCTGCGAGGACCGTCGATACACCGAGGGTCGACCGTGACCTCAAAGCGAGGACGGCGAGGTAGAGCGCGAACACGGACACAGCGACGAACAGGACGTTCCCAGGCGACGCGAACGCCGTATACGCGATTCCGAAAAGCGCCGCGCCGATCGCGCCGAGCTTCCGGTCCGTGTAAACGAGCGCTGCGACAGAAGCGGCGACCAGCGGAGCCCCGACGAGCGGAGCCGCCACGAGAAGCACCACCCCTACTGCACATGACAGAAGAAGGGTGATCCCGATCCGGTTTGCCGATGCCTGGGAGTTCACGAAAAACTACCTGCCCCTGCGACCGGTCGAGCCGCTGACAACCGGCACGGTGTACGGGACAAGTGCCATCTCACGCGAACGCTTGATGGCCATGGAAAGGCGGTGCTGGTGCTGCGCACAGGTACCGGTGACGCGACGCGGCTTGATCTTGCCACGGTCGGTCATGTACTTGCGAAGCATCTGCACATCCTTGTAGTCGATGTACTCGACCTTGTCGTGGCAGAACTGGCAGTACTTACGACGGGGCTGACGCTTGAATTCCGACATGTTGACCTCCTTCCGCGATTTCTCTTCGCGGGAATCTGGTAGATGCACCTCTCGGTGCGCTGACGCCTAGAAGGGAATGTCCTCCTCATAGGCGCTCGGGGCGGGAATCGACGGAGCGGTGGGAGCGGAGTAGCCGCCGGACGAGTGGTCCGAGCGCTGTGCCCCACCTTCGGGACGGGCGCCTGCGAACTCGAGGTCGTCGACGATGACCTCAAGCTTGTTGCGCTTCTGTCCGTCCTTCTCCCATGAGGACCAGCGGAGCTTGCCCTCGATCATGACCTTGCTACCCTTTGCCAGGTACTTCGAGACGCTCTCGGCTCGAGAACCGAACATGGTGCAGTCGATGAAGTTCGGGAAGTCTTTCCACTCGCCGGTCTGAGGGTCCTTGCGACGATCGTTGACGGCCACACCCAACGACAGCACGGACATGCCGCCTGCGGTTGAGCGAAGCTCGGGATCGCGGGTCAGGTTCCCACTTATGACGACTCGGTTGATACTCATCTTTCCAACCACCTTCCGATGTTACGGACGTTTACTGGAGCTGTAGTCCGTTACCGTTCGGACCGAGACTAGTCGCGGTCCTCACGCTGCACGATCATGTAACGCACAACAGCATCTGCGATGTGCAGCACGCGATCGAGCTCCGCAATTGCGGACGGGGCAGTATGGAAGTCGATGAGGATGTAATCTCCCTCGGTGAGCTTTGCGATCTCGTAGGCGAGCTTGCGCTTGCCCCACGAGTCAACGCCGTCCACAACGCCCCCGTCGGCGGTGATAACCTCCTGGATCTTGTCCAGGGCTGCCGTACGGGTCTCGTCATCGAGAGTAGGGTTCAATAGAACCAAAAGTTCGTAAGCCTTCATGTTGTCACCTCCCCTGGGCTAATTGGCTTCGGGACCATGAAGGCGAATGCCCGAAGCAGGAAATGAACCCCCGAAGTCTACCATCGTCCCGCCGCGGCTGCAACCTTTCTCGCGGGAGTGTCGTTCGGAGATTCATCCGGCGTCGTACGACGGGCCATCGCCCTCACCGCTCGGAAGCAGGCGAGGAGACCCGTGAGTGCGCAAAACAGCGTCATGAGAACCGCGCTCGGGGAGACGCGCGAGCCGAGCACATGCTTGATGCCCTCGAGCAACTTCACATCTCCACCGTACGCGGAGACACTGAGGGAATCTGCGCCGCGACGACCGGCAGATGGGGCGATCTCGGGGATGCGGCTCACACTCGTCGCAGATACGGGGGCGGTCGAGTAGGCGGTGGCAGGATTCGTCTCAGGCGAGGCGGCTGCTTCGATCGTGATCGCCGGAATCGGGTCGGCTACCTCCGTCGACGCAGGCACGGGGGCCTCGGACTGCGCGACCGTCTCTTCAGCCGGCTCCGGCTCGGCGATGGACTCGTCTCCAGCGGCAGGAGGGCTGAGAAGCGTCAGCGGGTCGAGGTAGAGCGAGCCCCTGCGCAGGCCCACGTGAAGATGCTGTTCGGTAGAGGAACGATCACCCGTCGCGGCCAAGGTGCCGAGCCTCTGCCCCTCCGAGACGCGCGCGCCACGCTCGGCGGCGACTTGATCGAACGGCATCAGCGAGAGAGTCTCCCCGGTGTCGAGGAGGAGCGAGACAGCCACCTGGGTGACCCCCTCGCCTGC
>CAZMJV010000017.1:26406-28232 GCA_964566905.1 uncultured Coriobacteriia bacterium
TCCGAACGGAAATTGAAAACGGCCGTCGGGGTTATCCGACGACCGTGTGCGTTGTGCTGGAGCGGGCGACGGGACTCGAACCCGCGGATGATGGCTTGGGAAGCCATTGCCTTACCACTTGGCTACGCCCGCACGTGAGGGATTCTAGCACGACACCGGCGAGTTTGGTACCGACCCGCCGTGCCGGATACCAACACAAAACGCCGCCGGACTCCGGCGGCGTTCTGAAAAGAGGCGAAACCTCTTTAGTCCTTCTTGGTGGAGCCGATCTTGAAGATCTTGGTTCCGCAGGTGGGGCACAGGCCCTGGGTAGCAGGACGACCATTCTTCATCGTGATTTCGGTGGCGTCCTTGATCTCCCGCTTGGCCTTGCACTTGACGCAGTAGCCTTCGATAGCCATTCGCAGTCACCTCCTTGTAGGTGAAATAGATCCCCGTTTCCGTACCCGGGCAGGCGGTGACGGGGCAACATGAAAAGCGGCCGATGCCGTTTCCCGTGAAAATGATACACGAGTAAGCACGTTTGTCACGCTCTGGGTGTGATTTGCCCGTGCTGCGCGCGACGCCCGAAACGGTGCAGAACAACCCCCGACGCGACGACCAGAAGCGCGATGGCGGTGGTGCAGGATGCCCATAGGACCCCCATCGCGACCCAGAACGGCTCCGGCAGGCAGAGGATCAGCAGGTCGTCGGCAGCGAACTGCCATGTCCCTGCTGAGAAGAAGAGCGAGTGGAAGAACGCGAAGAACGCGTCGAAATCCGCCGTCGCCCACAGCGCGCCTGCGCCGAAGAGCACCAAGGGAAGCACGCCCCCCGCTACAAAGGCGCAGGTCAGTGCCTTGTAGTCGCGCCTGCGCCAGAGGACGTACGCGCATGATGCGGCGAGGGCCAACGCGACAGCCAACGCCGCGGCCGCCTTCCAGATGACGATCCTCACATCGACGAGATGCGAGACCGCCTCCGCGTCGAATCCGGGTCGGCCGGCGACCGTCTCGGGAAGCTGGGAGGGTCGGCCGAACACGGTGAACCCGTGGATATCCGACGCGACTCGCGCCATATCGGCGGGCGAGATTCCTGCATCCTCGCTCAGGGAGTAGCGGGCTGACAACGCCCGTGTCGTCTGCGGGAGCATCTCCGGGACGAGCCCGACTCCCACAGTCGAGAGCGCGATGGAGGCCGCGAGGAGAATACCCAGCAGCGTCCTACTCATGCTCGGAGGAGTCGAAGAACGGGACGAATTCGTCGTCGTCGACTGAGGGCGAGAAGGCGCCGGACTGCTGAATGCGGTTTCCTCCGAAGGAGACCGCACGAGCGAGGGCCGCATCGGCCTCGTTGCGAAGATGGTCGAGCTCCATACCGTCGTCCGGGAACGAAGCGATGCCGATCGAGACGGTGACGCCGACGTCGTCGACCCGGATGCCCTCGATGGTCGAACGGATGCTCTCGGCGAGTATCGCGGCGTCCTCCGAATCGGGGGCTTCCTCGGACTCGAGCGCCTCGGAGTACAGGATCGCGAACTCCTCCCCACCGAGCCTCGCCACGAGGTTGGACGATCCGTCGCGTCCTCCTGCATGACGAACCTCATCGACGAGGGCGTCGGCGATGCGCTTGATGATCTCGTCGCCCGTGTCGATTCCGAACTGCCTGTTGAACTGCCCGAAATCGTCGATGTCGAGGACGAGGAGATGTGCCGCCTGCCCGAACCTGCCGGCGCGACCCAGCTCGATCTCGACCATCTTGAAGAAATGCTGCTGTGAGAAGAGGCCGGTCGACTCGTCGATCACCGAGTTGGGCCTGACGGAGCGTGTGGTGCGGGACAGCAGGCG
>CAZMJV010000018.1:0-2194 GCA_964566905.1 uncultured Coriobacteriia bacterium
TACAGCCCTTCCATGAAGTACTTCATGGAGATCTTCTTGAACTCCTTCGTGGAGTACAGCAGTCGCGGCTCGGGCAGCCCGGTCGCCTCCTGAATCTTGTGAGCGACGGCCTCGCAATCCTCGCGTGACTTGCCGTGGATCATCGTGTACGTGTTCGCAGGCCACGTGGGGAACGAGGGGCGGGCGTAGCCGTGGCTGACCTCCTTGAAGGAGGCCATGACGGGGCCCAGCTCGTCGAGACGGTCTGCAGGAACGGTCCACACGCCCATGGCGTTGTGCGTGTAGCCGGTCTTGTGATGCTTGATGGCTGCACCGAAGCGGCGGATGACGCTGTTCTCGACCCACTCGGCCGTGTTTGCGATGACCCAGTCCTCATCGACGTCGAAGCCCAGGGCCTTTACCTTCTCCGCCACGTCTGCGAACGGGGTCGCGGACGCGGAGAGGTCGGTCTGAAGCACCTTGACCAGAGCGATCTGCGCGTCGTCCAGGCTGACCGACTCGGTCTCGTTGGGGTGGACGACCTGCATCTCCTCGGAACGCGACGCGCGGTCACCGGTGAAGTCGAAGTCCACGCGGATCTTGAAGAGGTGCGTGGCCGGCAGGTTGAGGATGTCGTCGATGCCGCTCTTCTCCGCGATCTCGGCAAGGATCTCCTCGATGCGCTGGGATGTCGGGGCGATGAGCGTGAACCAGATGTTGTAGCGGTCCTCGCGCAGGTAGTTGTGGGTGACGTTGGGGAACGCGCTGATGAGAGCTGCGACCTCCTCGACCCTCTCCTCCGGCACCGCGATAGCGCAGAGGGTGGAGCGGTAGCCGAGACGGTACGAGTCGAAGATCGCGCCGATGCGGCGGATGACCCCGGACTCGCGAAGCTCGGCAACTGCGGCCATGACCTCGTCCTCCGTGGCGCCGATCGTCTCACCGATCTGCGCGTAGGGACGGTGGACGACAGGCATCTTCGCCTGGATCTGAGAAAGGACGCGCTTCTGTATGTCGGTGAGTTCCATGGATGCCACTATGTTTACTCCTTGTCGCGAAGCTTCTTGGGCACGTACGCGCAGTACGGCTCCTCCTGCATGTAGTCGCCCGTGTTCGCGAGCGCACGTGCGCGGCATCCGCCGCAGACACCGCGGAACTCGCACGCGCCGCACTTACCCTTGAGCTTGCTGTAGTCGCGCAGGTCGTTGAAGACGTTGGACTCGGTCCATATCTGCGAGAACGGCTGCTCCTTGACGTTGCCCAGCTGCATGTCGAAGTAACCGCAGGGCTGCACGTCTCCGGTGTGGGAGATGAAACAGAAGGTGATGCCGCCCAGGCATCCACGGGTCATCGCGTCCAGGCCGTACTCGGCGGCGTTGACCTCGCGGCCTTCCTCCTTGGCCTTCTGGCGGATGATGCGGTAGTACTGGGGCGAGTCGGTGGGCTTGAAGTGGAGCGGCGAGGTCTTCTGACGCTCGTAGGCCCACACCAGCGCGTTCTCGTACTCGTCGGGGGTCAGCTCGACCTCACGCAGGTCCTCGCCGCGTCCCGTGGGGACGAGCATGAAGATGTGGAACGCGTCGACGCCCAGTTCGAGCGCGAGCGCGTGCATCTCCTCGAGGCGTGTGTGGTTGAGCTTAGTGACGGTGGTGTTGATCTGGACGCCGATGCCATGGGCCTTGGCGATCTTGATGCCGTTGATCGTGTCGTCGAAGCAGCCCTCGATGCCGCGGAACTTGTCATGCTCCTCGGCCGTGGGGAAGTCGACCGACACCGAGATGCGCGGGATGCGGTGCTCGACCATCTTCTGCGCGATCTCCTCGGTGATGAGGGTGGCGTTGGTGCCGATGACCGGCATCGCGCCCTTCTCCCACGCGTAGTCGGCGATCTCCCAGATGTCGGGGCGCATGAGCGGCTCGCCGCCGGTGAGGATGATGATCGGGTTCGTGATGGTCACGATGTCGTCGATCGTCGCCTTGATCTGGTCAAGCGAGAGCTCGCCGTGATAGTGGCCGAACTCGGCGGCTGCACGACAGTGCGCACACGAGAGGTTGCATGAGCGGGTGATCTCCCACGCGATGATGCGCGGGGCCTTGATGCCCGTGCGCTCCTCGTAGGCCTTAGCGGCCTCTCCCCCGCCCGGACGGAAGCCCATCGAGCGCGCGCCGCCGTGGCGCTGGGTCGCGCCGGGATGGCCGCCGCCCATGGGAACGCC
>CAZMJV010000018.1:2294-22371 GCA_964566905.1 uncultured Coriobacteriia bacterium
CCCTGCCGGATGCCCCAAGGGGATGCCGATGCCTACCTGGCCGCAACCGGCCTCGACGTCGGCCATCTGCTGCTCAAAATCGGCGGGATTCACGTTCTCGTTCTCGTCGTTGAACATCTGGTTCCTCTCGGGTGACTAGCGGGCCGCGTTCATCCAGCGGGCCGCGTCTTTTGCGTGGTAGGTGATGATGAGGTCCGCACCGGCGCGCTTGAAGGCGATCATCGTCTCGAGCACGACGCGCTCCTCGTCGATCCAGCCCTTCTCGGCCGCCGCCTTGACCATCGCGTACTCGCCGGAGACGTTGTAGGCGACGGTGGGATATGCGAACTCGTCCTTGATGCGGCGCAGCACGTCGAGGTACGCGAGTGCGGGCTTGACCATGACGAGGTCGGCGCCCTCCGCGATGTCGAGAGCGGTCTCACGCACACCCTCGTCGGCGTTGGCGGGGTCCATCTGGTACGAACGGCGGTCGCCGAACGTGGGAGTGGAGTCGGCCGCCTCGCGGAACGGGCCGTAATAGCCCGACGCGTACTTGGTCGAGTAGGACATGATCGGGACGTTGATGAACCCGGCCTCGTCGAGCGCAGCGCGGATCGCGCCGACGCGTCCGTCCATGAAGTCCGAGGGGGCGACCATGTCTGCGCCGGCCTTCGCGTGCGAGACCGCCTCGGCTCCGAGCAGCTCGAGGGTCGGGTCGTTGAGCACGTAGCCCTTGTCGTCGAGCACGCCGCAGTGGCCGTGGCTCGTGTACTCGCAGAGGCAGACGTCGGTGATGACGTAGAAGTCGGGGTCGTACGCCTTGATCGCGCGGATGGCGTCCTGGATGATTCCGTGGTCGCAGTACGCGTCCGAGCCGACCTCGTCCTTCTCAGCGGGAATACCGAAGAGGATGAGCGCCGGAATGCCCAGGGCCTTGAGCTCGTCGATCTCGGCGGGGAGCATGTCGAGTGAGAGCTGGAAGACGCCCGGCATCGACGAGATCTCGTCACGACGACCGGTGCCGCGCTTCACGAACAACGGGTAGATGAAGTCGTTGGTCGAGACCGAGGTCTCGCGGACCATCGAACGGATCGTCTCGTTGGCACGCAGACGGCGCATGCGGTATTCGGGGTACTGCATCGAAATCTCCTAACGTCGGAGTAGTGAGGATGGAGGACGGTCAGCGGACGAGGCGCTAGTCGACGAACTTCTCCACGTCGATGTGGTCGTCGGTCTCCAGGCTGTCAGCGTACTTCTCGGCGGCCCTGGAAGCTTCTTTGTCAGCCTTCTTGGAGAACTTGCGCAGCTCCTCGTCGGCCTTGCGCTCGGCCTTCTCGACCTTGACGTCCACGAGGCGCTTGTACTGGAGGGCGGCGAAGACCGCAGCGCCAGCGATGAGCAACCAGTAGAGCATCTGCGTGAGATAGACGGCGACCTGTCCGTACGTGGCGAACCATTCGACCAGCATCCCAGCTCCTCGTCCGGACCTGCGCCCTGCGCGGTCCTTGGTTGTGGATCCTCAGATAAGAACAATCGGGGCGACCTGTGTGCAGGCCGCCCCGATGCGTAAGTCGTTGGTGGAGATGATCGGATTCGAACCGACGACCTCTGCCTTGCGAAGGCAGCGCTCTCCCAGCTGAGCCACATCCCCACGTTGATCTCTCTGCGGATTAATCACCCGAGAGAGCACGCGATATTCTCGCAGTAACGGGGCGTATTGTCAAACTTAAGCCTGAGGCTTGGCGATCTCCTCATCGGTGAGATAACACGCGGGATCGGGGCCCCAGAGGTCTCCGGTTGCAGCCTCGGAACGGACGCGGAAGTTGCCTCCGCAGATGTCGAGCCAACGGCACTCGGCGCAGCGGCCGGTGACGAAGGGACGCTTGTCCTTGAGGCGGAACATGAGCTCGGACTCTTCGGTCTCACGCGAGGTGTCGGTCCAGATCTCGGAGAACGGACGCTCGCGCACGTTGCCGAACGAGAAGTGACGCCAGAACTGGTCGGCGTAGACCTCGCCGTTCCAGGAGACGCAGCCGATGCCGTTTCCGGTCGAGTTGCCCTGGTTCCACTCGAGGAGCTGCAGGACCTCCTCGGCGCGCTCGGGGTCCTCCTTGAGGAGCTCCATGTAGACGAGGGGGCCGTCTGCGTGGTTGTCGACGGTGAGGATCTCGGGGGCGAGGCCCTTGTCGAACATCGCCTTGGTGCGGTCCATGATCAGGCGGACGGCCTTACGAGTCTCCTCGTGGTCCAGGTCCTCCTTGATGAGCTCGGAACCACGTCCGGTGTAGACGAGGTGGTAGAAGCAGGCGCGGGGGATGCCCTCCTTCTCAAGAACGTCGAAGACGTCGTTGATGTCCTGCCAGTTGCGCTTGTTGATGGTCATGCGCAGGCCGACCTTGATGCCGGCGTCCATGGCGTTGCGGACACCCTGGATGGCCTTGTCGAACGAGCCGGGGATTCCACGGAACTTGTCGTGGGTCTCGGGTCCACCGTCGAGCGAGATTCCGACGTAAGAGAGGCCGATCTTGGCGAAAGCCTGGGCCAGCTCAGGGGTGATGAGGGTGCCGTTGGTGGAGATGACGACGCGCATGCCCTTGTCCTTGGCGTACTGCATGAGCTCGAGGAGGTCCTTGCGCATCGTGGGCTCGCCACCCGAGAACAGCAGGACGGGGGCGCCCCATGCGGCGAGGTCGTCGATCATGGCCTTTGCCTCTTCGGTGTTCATCTCGCCACCGTAGTTGCGGTCCTCGGACTGCGCGTAGCAGTGGACGCACTTGAGGTTGCAGCGCTGGGTACAGTTCCAGACGACGACGGGCTTCTTGTCCGCGGAGAACTGAAGAAGCTCGCTGGGCAGTTCTGCCGAGTTACGGTTGTAGCGCAGGACGTCTGCAGCTTCGACCGATCCGCAGTAGAGCTTTGAGATTCCGATCATCTACGTACTCCCTTTCGATTGGGACGGCTCCCCGTCCTCGTGTCGCCCAAGGCGACTCTCACTTTACGCACGCTTGAGCGTGATCAGTACCGATTCACAACAAAACTAGAGGAGCAACTTCTCCACTGCAGCGACAAGACCCGGGATAGTGTACTCCTCGGCCTCGATGTCGACGACATGACCCATCTCGCGGATCGTGTCGCTCGTGATGGGGCCGATGGATGCGAGCTTGACGTCCTTCATGGCCTCCTCGACCGAGAGTCCCTCAGGCAAGCCTGCGGCAAGCAGGTCGAAGAAGTTCTTGACCGTCGAGGAGGACGTAAAGGTGACCACGTCGACGTCGCCGTTCGTGAGGCGCTCGATGACGCTCGCCTCTCCCTGGCCCATGACGGTGCGGTAGACGGTCACCACATCGACCTCGGCGCCGCGCTCACGCAGCGTGTCGGGAAGGACCTCGCGGGCAGCAGCGGCACGCGGGAACAGCACCTTGGTGCCCTCGCCCACTCCGCGCTCGATGAATCCCTCGAGGACGCCTTCGGCGCGGTACTCGGAGGGGATGTAGTCGGGGTTGACGCCGCGTGCGCGGCAGCGCTCGGCGGTCGCGGGACCGACGGCGGCGATCTGTGCGCCGGCGAGGGAGCGAACGTCCTTGCCCTGCTCGGCGAGACGGTTGAAGAAGTAGTCGACCGCGTTGACGCTGGTGAAGACGACCCAGTCGTAGCCCTCGACCTTGGCGATCGCGGCGTCGACCTCGGTCCACTCCTCGGGCTCGATCACGCGGATCGTCGGGAACTCGAGCGCTTCTGCGCCGAGCTCTGCGAGACGGTCGGTGAGCTCGCTCGCCTGGGTGCGCGAACGGGTGACGACGACGGTCTTGCCGAAGAGCTCGCGGTCCTCGAACCACTTGAGCTTCTCACGCAGGGATACGACGTCGCCCACGATGGTGATCGCAGGGGCCTTGAACTTGGCTGCAGCGGCCTTCTCGGCGATGTCCGCGAGCGTGCCGACGAGAACCTCCTGGCGCGGGGTGGTGCCCCAGCGGATGAGCGCGACGGGGGTCTCGGGGCTGCGGCCGTACTGGATGAGGCGCGAGGAGATCGTGGGCAGGTTCTTGATGCCCATATAGAAGCAGATCGTGCCGATGGCGGTCGCGAGCTTCTCCCAGTTGATGTCGGTCTCGGGCTTCGTGGGATCCTCATGGCCGGTGACGAACGCCATGTCGGTCGTGAGGCCGCGATGTGTGACGGGGATGCCGGCGTAAGCCGGGGCCGAGTAGCCGGAGCTGATGCCCGGGACGACCTCGAACTTGATGCCGTGCTCAACGAGCGCGAGGGCCTCTTCGCCGCCGCGTCCGAAGATGAAGGGGTCTCCACCCTTGAGACGGGCGACCATCTTGCCGCCGTCCTCGAGGGCCTTCTCGACGATGAGGGCGTTGATCTCCTCCTGCGTCACATGCTTGGAGAATCCCTTCTTCCCCACGTAGATGAGCTCTGCGTCGGCACGTGCGGATGCGAGGAACCGAGGGTTCGCCAGGTAGTCGTAGATGACGACGTCGGCGCGCTCAAGGCAATCGAACCCCTTGAGGGTCATGAGGCCGGGATCTCCCGGGCCGGCACCTATCAGGTAGACGAGCGGCTTAGTCACGGACATACCTCCAGTGGACGAATTCGGACACATGCGGGCCAAAGGTCCGCAAAACTAGATTCTCGTGATTAGTACAGGACCTCTACCCCGCCGCCCGCAGCCTCTGAAAGCGCGCGGACCTCTGCGAGGACCTGCGAGGCACCTTGGTCGAGAAGGTCGGCGACGACGCGCTTGCCGAGCTCCTTGGGGTTCTCCACCGAGCCGGTGGCGTGGACCTTGAGCAGACGCTCGCCGTCGAGGGAGGCCACGAGGGCGTCCATGACGAGCTCGCCGTTCTCGATGCGGGCATAGGCGCCGATCGGCACCTGGCAACCGCCGTCGAGGTCGCGCATGACGACGCGCTCCGCCGAGACGCAGGTCATGGTGTCCTGGTCGGCGATGGCAGCGCAGACCTCCTGCATGTACTCGTCGTCCTCGCGGATCTCGATTCCGATCGCGCCCTGTCCGACTGCGGAGATCATCTGCTCCGTGGGGATGTAACCGGTGATGCGCTCGGCCCAACCCATGCGGGTGATGCCGGCGGATGCGAGGATGACCGCGGCCACCTCGCCGTCCTCAGCCTTGCGCATGCGGGTGTCGAGGTTGCCCCGGACGTCGATGAGCTCGAGGTCCGGACGGATGGCGGCGATCTGCGCGCGACGGCGCAGCGAGCTGGTGCCTACGCGAGCGCCCTGGGGAAGCGACATGAGGTCGCCGGTCTCGCGGGCGACGATCGCGTCGCGCGGGTCGACGCGGGCGGGCATGGCGGCGATGACGAGTCCCTCGGGAAGCATCGTGGGGACGTCCTTCATCGAGTGAACGCAGAGATCGACCGTGCCAGCCATGAGCTCGACCTCGAGCTCCTTGGTGAACAGACCCTTGCCGCCCACCTTGGCGAGCGGAACATCGAGGATCTTGTCCCCGGTGGTCTTGATGATCTTGATCTCGACTTCGGCGCCGGTGGTCTCCTCGACGCGCGACTTGATGTACTCGGCCTGCCAGAGGGCGAGCTTGCTGCCGCGGGTGCCTATGACCAGCTTATCGCGCTTAGTTGCCAAGGGGTTCTCCCATCTCGTCCGCGGGACGTCCCGCGCACTTGGTATGCGTGTTGTTGACGTTGGGGGTGCCGATGTTCAATCCGAGCAGGTTGCGGATCAGACCGCGGTGCGGAGGCCTGCCCTCGGGATTGGTGTCGAGTCCATAGAGGAAGCGAGCCGCCTCCACGTAGTCGTAACCCTCCGGATCGCCGGAGATCTGCTTGAGACGGACCGTCGGCCCGTGGAGCATCTTGTTCATGATCGCGTTCGCCATAGCCTCGACGGTCGCGCGGTCCTTGTCGGAGAGGTTGCCCAAGTGCTTCATAGCCTTGGCCAGCTCCGCGTCGCGGAACTTCTCGCCCTTGATGCGCATCTCTGCGACGGTGGGCTCGACCACGAGCGTCTGGATCCAGCGCGAGAATGCGGACATCTCCTCGCTGACGATCGCCTCGGCACGAACGGCCTCGCGCTCGCGCTCCTCGAGGTTCGAGTCGACGACTCCGGAGAGGTCGTCGATATCGTAGAGGTAGACGTCGTCGAGCTCGTTTACGGCGGGCTCGATGTCGCGGGGCATGGCGATGTCGATGAGGAAGAGCGGACGGCCGCGTCGACCCGCGCGGGCCTGAGCGACCTGATCGCGCGTGATGACGCACCCGGTAGCCGCCGTGGAGGAGATCACGATGTCGGCGTCGGCCATGCGTGAGAAGAGGTCGTCGTAGCGGATCGCCTCGCCGTTGAACTTCTCGGCGAGCTCGACCGCGCGGTCGTAGGTGCGGTTCGCAACCAGTACCGACTTGACCCCCTGGGAGACGAGATGCTTGGCGGTGAGCTCGGACATCTTGCCGGCTCCGACCACCAGGATGGTGCGGCCCTCGAGCGTGTCGAAGACCCGCTTGGCCAACTCGACCGCGGCGTAGCTGATGGAGACCGCGTTCTCGCCGATCCCCGTCTCGGTGCGCACACGCTTGCCAACCTCGAACGCGTTGCGGAACAACTTGTTGAGGATGCGGTCGGTGGTGTCGTTGTTGAAGGAGTGCTCGTAGGCCTCTTTGACCTGCCCGAGGATCTGCGCCTCTCCGAGGACCATCGATTCGAGCGAGGAGACGACGCGGAAGAGGTGATGCACCATCGCCATGTCCTGGCGGTGATAGAGGTAGCGACGAAGATCGAACTTGTCGAGATCGCGATACTCGGCCATGAAGTCGGCGACGACCTGGAACCCGTCGCACGCGTCACGGGTGACCGCATAGATCTCGGTGCGGTTGCACGTGGAGACGATGACCGCCTCGGCGACCTCGTCCTTCGCGCAGAGAAGCGAAAGAGCATCCGCCTGAACGTGCGAGGGGAATGTGAGCTGCTCGCGAATGGCGACTGGAGCAGTCTTATGGCTGAGTCCAACTACCGTAAGGTGCATCACGCATCACTACCGTTTCACAACAAAGGCGCATAGGTTCGCCCCTGCCGGGAGGCGCGTTGTTGTTCAGGCAAGCAGGCCCGGCAGGGGCGATATATGGAGCATGGGGAAGCAGAGCCCAAAGCGCGCTTCCTGCATAAACCTGAACCTCGACATAGTACTACCGACACGCCCTCGAAACAATGTCCGAAAGCCTTATTAGCGGGTCGCGTTCCGTGTTTTTTTCCGGGTTTTGCGTACGTCGGAGTCAACCACCGCGAACACGACCTCGGGGAAGAGCCCCTTGATGCGGAAATAGAGCTTGGAAACCATCCCCGGGATGATGAGGTAGGCCCCCTTGTCCACGCCCGCCACCACCGCTTTTGCGATGGCCTCGGGCGTGACCGCCTTGAGGTTTCCGGCGATCGCGTCGGTCTCGGCGGGCCGCATGGTGCGCTCCCGGGCAAGCGCCGGGGTGTCGGTGTCGGGAGGGCAGACGACGCTCACCGAAACGCCGTCGGCAGCAAGCTCGCAGCGCAGCGACTCGGTGAACCCCATGGTCGCGAACTTGGCGGCCGAATAGCCGGTGTACCCGTAGACGCCCATGTAGCCGGCGACCGAGGACACGTTCACGATGTAGCCGCTCCCCCGCTCCCTCATGCGAGGGGCGACGACGCGACACGGGTTGACCACGGTCCAGAACCCGTAGTCGAGGTTGTCTGAGAAATCCTTCGACGACATGGTGCAGAACTCGCCGGGGTTGATGATGCCGGCGGAGTTGATGAGCACGTCGGGATCGAAGTCCTGATCCCTGAGGGCGGCGAATGCCGCAGCACACGCATCCTCGTCGGTGAGGTCCGCCGATGCGACCAGCACCCGAGAGTCGCGGTTCTTACGCGCAGCGAGGAGTGTCTGGCGTGCGGCCTCAAGCTTCTCCGAGTCGCGGGCGATGATGGCGACGTCGCAGCCGCGCTTCACGTACTCGAGAGCGCATGCGAGCCCGATGCCCGAGGATCCTCCGGTCACCGCGACCTTCGAAGAGGCTGTCACGCGGGTGCGGCTCACAGCGACTCTGAAGTCGAATCGGGGAGGTTGCAGGCGTCGGCCTCGTCGTCCTCGACGCAGTTCGCTGTGTCGTCGACGAGCTCCGCAGGCACGAACTCCTCGAAGAGCTCCTCCGCGGTGGGATACTCGCCTCGGCCCAGGCGCTCGAAGAGGTCGGAGCCTGCGATCGCGGCGAAGATGGGCTTGCGTACCACTTCCCCACCGGGAACGCGCTCCATCACGAGCCCGCGCACTTCTCCGAGAAGGGCGACGTAGGCGGCCCACTCATCGCCGAACTGCTGCTGAAGCTCCTTGCGGATGCCCTTCGCGACCATCGGCGCGGCGCCGCCGGTCGAGATGGCGATCTGCAGCGGTCCGCGGCGCACGATCGACGGGACGATGAAGTTGCACAGCGGCGGGACGTCGACGATGTTGACCATGATGCCGCGCGACTCGCCCTCGGCGAACACGGCACGGTTGACGTCGTTGTCGTCGGTCGCGCAGATGACCAGGAACGCACCCTCGAGGTCGCCCTCGCGGTACGGGCGCTGGTGCCAGACGACCGCGCCCTCCTCCGCAAGTTTGCGAACGTCGTCGCTCACCTGGGGCGAGATCACCTCGACGGAGGCGCCGTACTCGAGCAGCGTCTTGATCTTGCGCTCGCCGACCCCTCCCCCTCCGACGACCACCGAACGGCGTCCGTGCAAGTCGAGGTAGACCGGGTAGTAGCACCGGGAGTAGTCGTTAGCCACAGGGCGATCCTTAGAATACGAAGGCGTGCGGACGAATGCCCGCCATGATGATGAGCACGATCGTCACGGCCGCGCCGATCACGGCGACGTAGGAGGACGCGCGCACCGTCGCCCCCGTGCGATAGACCTGCATGAGGTAGACGGCGTACACCCACCAGACCGCGGCGGTCAGGACGATGCGGACCTCGAAGTACCAGTTCTCGGCGCCCAGACCGATCGCACGGACGGCTCCGATGAGCATGCCGAGTGTGATGAGCGGGAAGCCGAAGACGATGGCGCGACGAGAGGCCTGCTTGAGGGCGGAGAGAGACGGCATGCGACGGCCGATGGAGCTGCTCTTGTGGTTCTTGAGCTGGTTCTCCTGGAAGATGAGCAACCCTGCCGCTACGCCTCCGATGATGAAGGCGGCGGACGCCACGAAGATGAGCACGAGGTGGACGATCAGGAGCGGCCACGAGTAGTAGACCTGGTTGGTCACGGCGTCGGCGGCACCTGCCCCGAGCACGCGGGCGATGGTCATGAGGGCGAGCGCGATGGGGATGAAGAAGGCGCCGTACGCCTTCACCTTGAGCACGTGCTCGAAGATGAAGTAGACGAGCACCGCGACCCACGACGCGAGCATCAAGACGTTGGGGCCCGAAAGCGGCGTGCCCTGAAGCACGATCGAGTGGGCGCCGATCGACAGCGTCTGGGAGATGAACCCGATGCCCACCATCGCGCGGGCATGCCGTCCGAGGGCCGGTTTTCTCAGAATGAACTGATAGCCGTATCCGACCGATGCGCTGCAGTACGCAGCGAACGCGAGCCAGAAGAATATGACTGATGCAACGGACACGTCTGCCATCCTAACGTCGATGTGAGGCCATTATACGTCCGAGCTCACGCACGAGCCGTTTCGCGATCGGGTCGGTTACGCCTTGTCCTTGATGTTGCGACGCTCAATGGCGTCCTCGAGGACCGTGAGCTGCTTCTCGACCTGGCCGACGCGGCGCATGGTCAGGGCGACGTAGCCCATCAGACCGACCCACAGCAGCGCGTAGGCCGCGATGACGAAGGGGGCGGCGTCGAAGACGGTCGAGTAGATTGCCTGGAGTACGGGATCGAGAGTCATGTTCTATCTCCTGTCGGTATGCGAACTGATGTCGAGGGCGATACGACGCGATGTTTGAGGACTACTCCTCGAGAGCGGCCTTCGCCGCCTCGAGACGCTCGTGGACCATCTCTTCACGCAGGCGGATCTGGTAGACCGACCAGCCGATCATGAGCATCCCGAAGAGTCCCAGCAGGAACGGGATGAGCTGGGTCGGGAGCAGACCGCCGCCCGAGCGCAGCACGACCGGGTGCACCGAGGATGGGATCAGGCGGGTGATGAGGAACGACAACGGCGCGTCGAGGAACGCGATGATGCCGAAGACCGCGGCGTAGGTCGCGCGGCGCTCCTCGTCCTCGATCGAGTTGCGCAGGACGAAATAGGCGATGACGAGCAGCGTCATGATGAAGTACGTGGTCAGGCGCGGCTCCCAGACCCACCACTTGCCCCACTCGAAGCGGGTCCAGAGGTCGCCCGTGACGAGGGTGAGGATGACGAACAGCAGGGTGACCTCGGTGGCGATGCGCGCCTTGGTGTCGTACTTCTTCTCCTTCGTCATGAGGAAACGCACCCCGTAGAAGGCCGTGAAGAAGAAGACGAGGAACGACGCGAGCGCGACGGGCACGTGGAAGTAGAAGATCTTCTGCGAGAAGAGCAGCTTGTTGCCCACGACGACGCCGCCGATGTCGGCGGTCGCCCCGACCCCGGCGCCCAGCACCAGAGGCGCTACGAAGAACGCCATCAGGAAGTCGATGGTCGTGAGTACCGTTCCGAGGGCGAGCAGGAGATATGCCCATCCCTGCGAGGTGAGCCCGAGGAACTTCTTCGGGCCGGCGGTGTACTCGGTCACGTTTCCCTACCTTCCTAGTCTCCTGTCGAGACGCGGCGCGCCCCGACGGTCAGATGCATGCTTCGGCTACGCGCCGATTATGAACTCGTAAAGGGCGTACGCGGCCATGATCATGATCGCGTCGTACCCAGCCCCAAGCGCGATGGCCTTCCAGAACACATCTATGAACCCCGGGTTGCCGATGATGACCGCCGAAGTGGCTCCGACGACCGCGTAGAGCAGGGGGAACATAGCCGGGATGAACAGGATGGCGAGGATGAAGTCCTTGCCGCGGGTATTGACCGTCATCGTTGCGAGCAGCGTGCCGACGCCGGCGATTCCGATCGTCCCCACGAGTACGGGGAGCAGGATGAGCGCCGCCGATCCGCCGAGATCCACTCCCGTGAGGAAGAAGAAGTAGAACAACGGAACCACGATGACTTCGACGATGAGCAGGAAGAGCATGTTGCCGACGGCCTTGCCGAAGAAGATGACCGGTCGGTCGATCGGCGAGAGCAGCAGCGCGTCGAGGCACCCCTGATCCTGCTCATGGACCATCGAGCGGTTGAGCCCCAGGAGCGAGGTGAAGATGATCGCGACCCAGAGAAGGCCGCCGGCGATGCGCAGGATGGTGAACCCGTCGCCCGTCTGCGAAAGCGCCGTGGCGTAGACCACGAGCACGAGCAGGGAGTACAGGCCCATGGAGGTGAGCATCTCCTTGGTGCGCAGTTCCATGACGATGTCCTTGTGCAGGATCGCCTTGAACTGCGCCCACGATGAGATCTTCGGACGGGCCATCATGCCACCCCCATTCCCACAGTTGCGCGGTAGGTGGCGGCGAACACCTCGGGGTCGATGTCCTTCTTCTCCTCGAACATGACGACCTTGCCCTTCGCGAGGATGAGCGCGTGGGTGCAGTGGTCGAGACCCTTCTGCAGGTCGTGGCTGATCATCACGAAGGTGTGCTGGTCGCGGATCTGTGCGATGAGGGTATCGAGGATATCCATCGCATGCGGGTCGAGACCCGAGTAGGGCTCGTCGAGGAAGAGCAGCTCGGGACTGTGGATCAGCGCGCGGGCGATCGAGAGTCGCTGGACCATGCCGCGCGAGAAGGTGCGGACGAGGTCGAAGCGGCGATGCTCGAGCTCCACGGAGAACAGCAGCTCGCGCACGCGCTTCTCAGGCTCCGGGATGCAGTAGAGCTTCGCGAAGAACATGAGGTTCTCCTCCGCGGTGAGGTCCATGTAGAGCAGCGGGTTGTGGCTGATGAAGCCGATGTTCTCCCGCAGCTCGACGGCATCCTTGACCAGATCGAACCCGAGGACCTTGATGTCGCCCTTGGTGGGAGGCGCCAGGGTCGAGAGGATCTTGAGCATGGTGGTCTTACCCGCGCCGTTGGGCCCGAATACCGAGAGGAACGCCCCCCGAGGAAGCTCGAAGGAAACGTCGTCGAGCGCTTTGCGCACACCGAAGGTCCGGGACAGTCCCCGGACCTCCAGAGCAAGTTCGTTATGAGCGGTGTCGGTCACGAGACCCCCGTCGGTCGACAGATTCGCCGCTCGTTGCGGCAGTACTAGATTCTATCGCTTCGCGCGCTTGGCCGCTGCCTTGGCGCGAACAGATGCTGAGGGAAGGGGCTCGTCCTTCTTCGAGGGCCATGCTGCGAGCACGGAACCAAGGGTGAGGATGAGGAAACCGACCCATGCCCAGCTGATGAGCGGGTTGATCTTGACGTTGAGGTCGACGAAGCCGTTCTCCTCGTCGATGTTGCCCGCAGCGACGAAGATGTCGCGGAGAGGCTCGACCGACACGTAGACGTTCTGCTTGGTCTGACCCTGACGCGAGAAGGCCTGCAGGTTGGGGCGAGCCTCGCCGACAACCTTGCCGTCCTTAGAGACGTCGAACACGACTTCCTTGACCTGGTCGCCGTTGTCCAAGGCGTAGTCGCGCACGGACTTGTAGGTGAGCGAGTAGTTGGAGATCTCGATGGTCGATCCTGCGGTCAGCGGGACTCGGTAGTCCTTGTCGAGCACGTACATGTTCGAGCCGATGAGGCCGACGAGGATGATCGCCATTCCGATGTGGGCGAGGTATCCACCCGACTGCGTGCGCGTCTTCATGAAGATGTGCGCGAGCGAGGCACCGACCGACTCGCCCTTGGCGGCGGCACGGGTGCGGGCGCCGTTGATGAAGAGGAACAGGGTCGTGCAGAACGCGAGCGAGGCGACCGCGAAGCCGAGGACCGCGAGGCCGTTGTAGTACCAGGACGGACCGAACGACTGGAGCGCACGGGCGCCTGCGCCGCCGAGTCTCAGCGTCTCATTGTAGTTGGGGAGCAGGTTTGAGACGTACTCCCACATGAGGAGTGCGAAGACCACGAGACCGGCAACGGCAGGCCACTTGATGCGGTTGAGGAAGTCGCGTCCGGCCGCCTTGCCCCATGCGAGGAGCGGGCAGACCGCGATGATCGCGATGTAGAGGATGCCGACGGGGCGGGCGACCGAGTTATAGGTCGACGCCGCGATCGCCATACCGCCGAACGGCATCCACTTGGGAAGCGCCGACGAGATGGTCAGGTAGGCGATCAGAACGCTCGCGACGAGCATGATGACGTTGTTGAAGTAGTACGCGGCTTCCTTTGAGGTCAGCGAGTCGAAGTCGTCGGCCGAGGCGAACGTCTCCTTGCGGACACGAACCGCCACGATCGCGATGATGATCGGGATGACGACCATCGAGAGGAAGAGCCACAGCGAGACCGGGTCGCCCTGGAATGCGTGGACGGACTGCACGACGCCGGAGCGCGTGATGAACGTGCCGAGGATGACCATCGAGAAGGTGATGCACGCGTTGACGATCGCCCACTTCTTGAAGCGGTCGCGACGGCGGTAGAGGGTGAAGCTGTGCAGCAGGCCGACGCCGATGAGCCAGGGAAGCAGCGATGCGTTCTCGACCGGATCCCATGCCCAGTAGCCGCCCCATCCGAGGACGACGTACGCCCAGACCGAGCCCAGACCGATGCCGATTCCCAGAAGGAGCCACGAGAACACGGTGACGCGGTTGACGATCTCGACCCAGAGCTTGGAACCGTCGTTGACGATGATCGCGGCAACCGCGAAGGCGAACGGGATGGTGAGACCGGCGTAACCGATGAAGAGCGTCGGCGGGTGAGCGGTCATCGCCCAGTGCTGAAGCAGCGGGTTCATGCCCCAAGAGGTCGCCTGACCGATAAGCTTGCCTGCCGCGTCCAGGAACAGCGGGTCGGTGATCTTGAACGGGTCGTTGAGCTTCGAGAAGATCATCGCCGCCGAGAAGATGGCGAGCACGATGTTGGTGATCATGACGCCGACGTTGGAGAGCTCGTCGGCGATCTTGAAGCGACGGTAGCCGATCCACGCGTTGAAGAGCGAGATGAGCCACGCCCAGAGCAGCAGCGAGCCCTCGCGTCCAGCCCACACGCCGGAGAGCTTGTAGAGCCACTCGAGCGACGAAGTGTCATAGGGCATGTTGAGCGCGACGTACTCGAACTGGAAGTTCGAACTGAAGAACCCGATGGTGAGCAGCGCGATACACACGGTGTAGAGACCTGCGGCGGCGAAGGTCGCATAGTAGCCGAGGTCAGTCGCGCCCTTCCCGTTCTTGGGACCCTGCGAGCGTCCTACAAGGAACGAGCCGATTGCCAGGAGCGTCGCGGCGAACGCGATGCGGAGACAAACCTGTCCGAAAACAACCATCCTGAGATCTCCGTTCGGGGTCGTGGGCGGGTGGGCGGAGCGCCGAGTTGGGGCGCTCCCCTACTAGACTACTTCACTTCCTCGATGGCGACCTCAGTCGCCTCGAACTTACCGTCCTTGTTGAGCGCACCGGTGATGACCAGTGAAGACTCATCCTTCATTCCCTCGGGGAGCACACCCGCAAACACGATGGCCATCTCCTCGCCCTCGGAGTGGATCACGAAACGATCGCCTTCTCCGACAGCCTTGATGGATCCGGCCACGACCGCGCCGGCGAGCTTGGTGGTCTTGCCGACCATCGAGGTGCCCGATGCGCGAAGCGTCTTGGGCGTCATAGCGCCTTCGGCGGACTCGTACTTGGAGGGGCACTTGGTGATCATCTCGTCGGCGGTGATGGTGCCGTTCGAGTCGAGCTTGCCGGTCACGATGGCGACGACGCCGTCACCGAAGGTCGAGGGGACTCCGCCTTCGTAGATGACGTGGAGCGAGTCGCCCGAGTCATCGTTGTCCGCCTCGTCGCGGATGTCGAACTCCATGGGAAGCTTGGTGGGGTCGTACGAGCCGGCGATGACCTGGCCGCCGATCTGAACGCGCTGTCCGACGAGCTCGGGGTCTTTGACCGCCTTTGCGACGGTCGTGTAGGCGGACATACCGTCGCTGCCCATGCTCGCGAGGATCACGCCGATCACGATGACGATGATCGCGGTGACTCCGATGAGTCGCATCCGTGCACGCTTGTTCATTGTTTCTCCTGTTCAACGACGACGCGCGCATGCGCGCACGCGTCGGCTATCCACTTGTTTTCCGCATACTGATTACGAACGGAAACGCGCGCCGAAACGAACTTGCCTGAACATGTGGATATTAGCATCGTAGCCATCTTGTAACAAATCAGAACCAGTCAGTCCACACGGTCTACACGACTCGGACACGAGTGGGTTTAACTGGGTTTTTGAAGCCAAAGCACGTCCGGCTTGAAGCCGACCCTATCCAGCAGTTCACGATATCTATCCGGAGACAGCTCGCCCGATGCGCCGTCGAGCGCGACCATCGTCGCCTCGATCACGTTGGTGCCGAACGAACGGCCTTCGAGGCGGGGCGTCGAGGTCACGAGAAGCTCCACTCCACGGCTGCGGCAGAGCTCGACGTCTTCGGCGGTCGTGGTGTTGGTGATGATCCACTTGCCCGACATGTCGGGGAGCAGGTACTTCTTCACGAACTGCCAGTCGCCGGAGATGATGTCGCACTCGGTGTAGACCCGCTCCATCAGCGCGTTGGGCTCCGGCTCCTTGTCCTGGGCGCTCCCCGTGGGGTAGAGCCAGGAGAAGGGCAGCTGGGCGGCGATGGGTGCGACGATCCTGACGAGCACCCTCAGCAAGCCCCACGAGCGGATCATGTACGGGACTCCCAGCGTGTACGGGAGGTCGCCGACATAGAGGTCGCATCCCGCCTCGCGCAGGCCCTCGGCCATCCCCCATCGGTCGACCGCGGACGTGATGAGCGCCTTCTTCCCCTTAAGGGTGAGTCCCAGCTCGTCGACCATGAACTCGACGGTCGCCTTCTCGATGGGTCCCTTGAGGCCCGAACCGTCGACGATCGGAGTCTTCTTCGCGTTCGCTCCGAGCTTGCGAGCTTCTCGGAAGTAGTACTTCCGTCCGTCTGCTCGGAGGTACATGTCGATCCCGCCCATGCCGAAGGCGTCGATCGTGCCGTCGAGTTCGCGGATGCGTGCGGCGGCCTTATCCAGGTCGCCGTCCTGCCCCTCGCGGGAGATCAGGAACCGCGTGCCCTCCAATACCAACTCGACCGCATGGTCGCGCTTCGACGACCCGATCGAGACACTGACCACACGCTTGACGGGCAGATCTGCCGCTGTCGTGCCGGCCACGACCTCATCCTCGATGTGCTGGTTTATCGCTCCCACCTCCTGACGAGATCGCCCGCACGGCCGAGCGCCGTGCTCATGCGACCCTTGATTCTTCCCGGATGCTTCGCCGAAGCGATGCCTTGGAGCACCGCCTCGATCTCAGCGATGTCGACTTCCACGTCCTCGCGGATCGGCGAGGTCCCGATGGGGACTCCCACCACCTCGCGATCGAATATCCTCGCGAATGTCTCGATGCGCTTGTCGCTCGCGCACAGGACGATCGTGTCGAATCCTGCGAGTTCCGCCATGGTGTCGATGAGTGTGTTGAATATCTCGCGACCGCTCTCGTGCTCGACGCCCTCTCTTTGGGACTGCGAGAGGACCAAGACGAGGTCGACGGAGTACTTCGCGGCGAGTTCTTTGAGCGCTTCGGCGTTGGCCACGGGGAACGCGACGAGCGCGATCCTCTCGCCGCGACGGATCTCCCCGAGCGTCTCGAGGAACGACACGAACGAGCGCTGGACCCCGTGAGTGCGGGCGGCCTCCTCTTGGGTGGCTCCCGCCTCGCGGTCCGCGAGTATCGCTGAGACGGACTCGAAGAGCTTGTCCTCGCTCACGACCTTGCCGCCTATGCGATACAGCCTCATGTCCGCCTCCCCCGGCGCCTCGATCGGCGCATCTTTCCGAACGGTACTCTGCTCAAACCCGTTTGTACACAGATTGTATACAAGCGAGTATAGCGCTCGCGGGGGAGCCGAGGTCCGACCTTCGGAGCTTCTGTTTTAAGGGCGGGTGCGCCGATAGATGAGAAGTATCCCGGCCAGCGTCAGGTCGGGGTCGATTGCGCTGATGACCTCGCTTGCGGGGGCGATCCTCTCCGCAAGTCCGCCCGTGGCGACAACTCGTGTCTCGACACCCATCTCCTTGCGGATCCGGCTCACCAGACCGTCGACGCGGGCAGCCTCGCCCAGCATGATTCCGGCCTGGATCGACGCACGGGTGTTGGTCCCGATCGCGCGGTCGGGAAGCTCGAGGTCGACTTTGGAGAGGCGCGCGGCGCGGGAGAACAGCGCTTCGGC
Source organism: uncultured Coriobacteriia bacterium (assembly GCA_964566905.1). Taxonomy (GTDB): domain Bacteria; phylum Actinomycetota; class Coriobacteriia; order Coriobacteriales; family CAZMJV01; genus CAZMJV01. The sequence goes on from CAZMJV010000018.1 coordinate 19,651, forward strand.
CGAGGTCTCGACGCCCGGGGAGATCGTCCCGCCCAGATAGTTGCCGTCCGCATCGATGACGTCGAGTGTCGTCGCCGTACCGAAGTCGGCGACGATGACCGGGGCGCCGTAGCGGGCGATAGCGGCCACTGCGTTGGCGATGCGGTCGGCGCCGACTTCCGAAGGATTGTCGACGAGGATTCGCAGCCCGGTCTTCACGCCCGGACCGATGACCATCGCGTGCTTGCCGCATGCAGCCAGAGAGACGTCGTCCCATGCTTCGGTAAGACTCGGAACGACCGAGGAGATCGCGACGTCGGAGATCTCGCCCCACTCGCGTCCGCGAAGCCCGAACAGCCCGTCGAGCTTCACATGGAGCTCGTCCGAGGTGATGGTGGTGTCGGTGGCCATTCTCCACGAGGCGCGCAGCTCATCACCCGCGAAGAGTCCGAGGACGGTCTGGGTGTTTCCTACATCGACTGCGAGCAGCATCGGACCTCCGGAGGGCAGGTGACGTGTCGGTGACGCGCTTGGGAGGCGTCCCGTGGACGGTGCTATCATCTTCGATTGTAGGCGAGATGCGCAATGCGATGTCCGGCCCTGCCTGCGAAAGGGAGAGGAATCCGCCGTGAGCGAATCATCCGCACGAATACTCATCGTCGACGACGAACCGTCGATTACAGAGTTCGTCTCGTACAACCTCCGCAAGGAAGGCCACTCGGTAGAGATCGCCGCCGATGGCGACGCCGCGCTGGCAGCTGCCGACCGCGAGCCCTTCGACCTCATCATCCTCGACGTCATGCTTCCCGGCATGGACGGCTACGAGGTCTGCCGTCGCATCCGAGCGAAGAGCTCGGTCCCCGTACTGTTCCTCTCGGCCCGGGATACCGAGCTCGACAAGGTGGTCGGACTCGAGATCGGCGGAGACGACTACCTCGCCAAGCCCTTCGGCGTCCGCGAGCTCATCGCGCGCGTGAAGGCGTTGCTTCGCCGGGCGCCCGCAGGTGGGCGCGAAGGTATCGAGGCGTCCATGGCCGGAGAGGTGTTCGAGGCGAGTGGGATCCGCTTGGACGAGGGCGCCCACACCGCGACGTCCGAGTCCGGCACCATCGACCTCACCCCCCGTGAATTCGAGCTTCTCGCGTGCCTCATGCGCTACGGCGGAAAGGTCCTCTCCCGCGAACAGCTCCTTCGCGACGCCTGGGGCTGGGAGTACCTCGTCGAGACGAAGACGGTCGACACGCACGTGAAGCGCCTGCGTGACAAGCTCGAGGCTGCGGGCATCGATCCGGCATTGGTCGAGACGGTCCGCGGCTACGGCTACCGATTCAAGACGAACTGACGATGCCGAGACGCCGGCTCTTCAGACGCCACAACCTCAGCACGTACCTCTCGTTCTCGCTCGGCTTGGCGGCGCTCCTCGGGGCGGTGCTCATCGTTCTCGTGGTCGTCTTCACCGACGAGACCGCGTGGGGACTGCTCCTCGCTCTGCTGCCGGTCGTCGTCGGTTCCTGGCTCGCCGTGCGGCTGACGTCCAAGGCGTTCACCGAGCCGCTGGAGCGCCTCGCGCAGGACACGAAGCGGTTCTCGGAGGGCGACTACTCGGTGAGGTTCGTGACCGACGGCCCGCAGGAAGTGCAGCTCATCGCCCAGACACTCAACGAGATGGGCGACATGGTCGCCGAGACCATGGAGGGCCTCAAGACCGAGGAGCAGCGTCAGATACAGTTCGTCTCAGACGTCTCCCACGAGATCCGCACCCCGCTCACCGCAATCCGAGGAGCAGCCGAGACGCTGCTGGACGGAGACGTCGACCCTGAGGACCAGCAGCGGTTCCTGACCACGATCTGCTCCGAGGCGACGCGGCTCACCAGGCTCGCGAACGATCTGCTCGCGCTGCAGCGCATAGAAGGTGCGACGGGCGAGCTGCCCCTGCGCCGCGTCGATTTGCGCTCGGTCGCGAACGGGGTCGCCTCGATACTCGAGCCCCTACTCGACGAACGCAAGGTTGAGTTGGTCGTCACCGGGTACGCGCCACCGGTCCTGGGAGACCCCGACCGCCTCCACCAGGTGCTTTCGAACCTCGTGGACAACGCGAGCCGCTTCGTCGGGGAGGGCGGCCATGTGCGCGTGGAGCTCGCCGGCGTGGGCGATCAATCGGTGGTCGCGGTGATCGACGACGGCCCGGGACTGAAGATGGACGACCCCTCTCGCCTCTTCGACCGATTCTACCGAGGAGACCTCAGCCGCACCCGCGCGAGCGGAGGCACCGGGCTGGGACTGGCAATCGTGAAGGCTATCGTGGGCGCCCACGGCGGAACCGTCGAGGCCAGGAGTCTGCCGGAAGGCGGCGCGTGCTTCACCGTGCGACTGCCGGCACTCCCCGAAGCCGTGTCCGAGCCCAAGGACCCCTTCAGCTTCTGAGAACCGCCATGCGGATAGGACGAACGACCGCGATAGCGAGCGCGGCCTTGGCGACGTCGAAGACGACGAAGGGTGCGATTCCCGCGAGGAACGCGGCCCAGGGCGAGAGCCCGGCTACCAGCGCGAGCTGAACCCAACCCAGAAGATAGGCACAGATGAGGACGACCGCGGACGCGACGATATCGCTCGCGACGTGCGATACGCCTCGCGTCTCGAGAAGGCGCCTCACGAGGGACCCGAGGACCGCTCCGACCAAGAATCCGATGAGGAACCCGCCGGTGGGGCCTACCAAGACGCCCAGTCCGGAATTGCCTCCCG
>CAZMJV010000018.1:22471-26957 GCA_964566905.1 uncultured Coriobacteriia bacterium
TGGAGGGCTGTAAACCATTAAGTGTTTGATAGTTTACAGCAAACAGCGGAGCCGGTCACTGGACGCGGAGGGTCACTTCCCCTGAAGCCACGGCTACCTCGGCACCATGAGACGAGAGGACGAGTCGCCCGTCGGAGTCGACACCTGCAACGGTTCCCGCCGCGAGCGTCTCGCCGTCGCCTGAGCGGACCACGACCTCGTCGCCGAGGATGTCGTGGAAGCGTGAGAACTCCTCGACGAAGGGTGCGAATCCCTCACTGCGCCAGACCTCGTAGGCCGACTTGATCTCGGCGAGCACCGCCGCTGCCACCTGCGCGAGCCGAGGCGCCGGTTCCTTCGCGATGTCGGAGAGGTACCCCGCGGTCTTCTCGGAATGCTCGCCGCGGGCAACGTTGATTCCCAGCCCGACGACCACGCGCTCGACGCGGTCGATCTCCGCCGACATCTCGAGGGAGATGCCGGCCACCTTGCCCGTCGCCACGCGCACGTCGTTGGGCCATTTGAGCGTCGCCGGGATACCGAAGGTCGCCAACGCGCGAACGACCGCGAGTCCGACGACGAGGCTCAGCGAGGGGATCTTCGCGGGGGACACGGTGGGTCGCAGGACGATGGAGAGGTAGACGCCGCCCTCGGGTGACGACCACGTCCGCCCGAGACGCCCTCTGCCCCCGGTCTGCCCTGAGGCGAGCGCGACGGTGTACTCGGGGGCGCCGAGTCGCGCCAGAGCGCGCGCATCGTCGTTGGTGGAGACCGTGACGCCGCCGCCGTGCAGCTGGAACGCGGGATCGTCGAGATACGACCCGACCTCGAGCGGGGTCAGCGCGTCGGGTGCGGAGACGAGACGATATCCTCTGCCCGCCTCGCCCGAGATGACGTACCCCATCGCTCGCAACGCCGTCACATGCTTGGAGACGGCTGCCCTGCTGATATCGAGCCCGAGGCCGATCTCCTCGCCGGAGATTCCTTCGGGGGCTTCGCGCAATGCAGCGAGAATAAGCGCGCGGGTACTCATAGGGAGCTCGATCCCGACGTGCGGTCGTCGCCGTAGACTTCGGTCTCTCCTGCAAGCACGGGCTCCTCGGTCGCCTCGAGTTCTGCCTCGATCTCTTCACCCAGGTCCTCGAGCTTCGCAGAGCTCCTGCGATGGAGGGCGAACCGGCCGCCGAATACCACGACCGTCAGGAACAAGGCGAAGACGCCCAGGCCGATGTAGCCGACACCCGAGACGATGGAGAGGGCCTTGTCGATGTTGGCTCCCACGAACCAGCCGACCACGCACATGATGGTGGCGTAGGTGACGGCGGATATGACCGTGTAGAGCTCGAACCAGAAGATCGACATGCGGCAGGTGCCAGCGATCGCGATCACGTAGCCCTTTACTCCGGTGGCGAACCGCGCCATGAAGACGGTCTTCGCCCCGTGGATGTCGAAGTAGCGCTCGGCGCCCAGAAGCGACTCGTCGCTGATGCCGATCCACCTGCCGAGGCGGGTCTTCTCCGCTCGAGCCGCGAACGAGAGGAACGCGCCCCTCCCCTTCTGGCGAAAGAAGAAGAAGGTGATGTTGTTTCCCACGATCGTGCCGAGCGTGGAGAGGAGTCCGATCGCAAGGATGGAGAGATGCCCCTTCGAGGCGACAAACGCCGCCGTGACGACGATGACGTCGCCGGGTGTCATCGCTCCCAGGAAGGCGATGTTCTCGAGAACGCTTCCGAGGAACGTGACAAGGTAACCCCACGAGTCCATGAGGTTCAGGATCCAGTCGACGAAGGGTATCCCGAGCGGCTCCACCTAGCCGACCACCAGCGCGCAGTTGTCGATGAGTCGGGTGGCGCCCACCCGGCCGGCTATGAGCAGCCGCGCGGTGTCGACGAGTTCGTCGATCGGCTCGAGCGTGTCCGAGTCCACGATTGCGACGTAGTCGGGGTCGACCCCGCCTGCCTCGAGGCACGCGATGGTCTTCTCGACAAGCGCGAGCATGTCACGCTGACCCATGGCGACCGCCGCGCGCGCCGCATCGATGGCGCGGGGAATCGTGAGGGCGCTCGCGCGCTCCTCTTTGGAGAGGTAGACGTTGCGGCTGGAGAGCGCGAGTCCGTCCGAGTCGCGGACGATGGGGACGGTGACGATCTTCACGCCGAGGTCGAGGTCGTCGCTGAGACGCTTCGTGACCGCGACCTGCTGGAAGTCCTTCTCGCCGAAGAACGCGAGGTCGGGACGGACGATGTTGAAGAGTTTGGAGAGGACCGTCGTGACGCCCTCGAAGTGACCTGGTCGACGCTCACCCTCCCAGCGCGACGCGATGCGCCCCGGGACGACCGTGGTGTCCATGTCGGGACCGTACATCTCCTCGACCGTGGGAACGAACAGGAAGTCGACTCCCACCGAGCGCAGGAGGTCGCGATCGGCCTCCGCTCTGCGCGGGTAGCTCTCGAAGTCCTCGCCCTCGCCGAACTGCAGCGGGTTTACGAAGATGGAGACCACGACGACGTCCGCACGCGCGCAGGCGGCGCGCATGAGCGTGAGATGGCCCTCGTGCAGCGCCCCCATGGTGGGGACCAGGGCCACCGTCATTCCCTTGCGACGCACCTCTGCGATGGCCGCGCGCATGTTCGCCTTGTGTGCGATTCTCTCGATCATGGTCGTCTCCTTATCAACAGTCGCCCTCGCCGAGCAGTTTGGCCGCTTCGGCCACCAGGTCGGGAGCGGCCTGGGTCGACTGTTCGTCTCCGGGGAACGTCTTTCGTCTCACGTCGTCTGCGTAGGCGCTGATGGCTTCGACCATCGCGTCACCGATCGACGCATATCTCTTCGCGTGTTTGGGAGTGAAGGTCCCCAGTCCGAGGAGGTCGTGGAAGACCTGGACCTGGCCGTCGCATCCGACGCCCGCGCCGATGCCGATGGTGGGGATGTGCAGCCGTGAGGATATCTCCTCGGCCAACTGTGCCGGGACACACTCGAGGGTGATTGCGAACGCTCCCGCTGCCTGCAAATCCTCGCACTCGGCGATGATGCGGGCGGCCGCCTCGGGCGCGGTGCCCTGCATGCGGAAGCCTCCGAGAGCATGGACCGACTGGGGCGTGAGGCCGACGTGGCCCATGACGGGAATGCCCGCCTCGACCATTCCCTCGACCGCGTCGAGGATCTGGGGCGAGCCGCCTTCGACCTTTACCGCTCCGGCGCCGCCCTCGACCATCAACCGTCCGGCGACGCGTATGGCCTCGTCGTAGCCGGTGTGCATCGTGAGGAACGGCATGTCCGCGACTACCATCGCGTGCGAGACTCCGCGTGAGACCGCAGCCGTGTGGCGCACCATGTCCTCGACCGTCACGGGCAGCGTCGAGTCGAACCCGAGCATCACCATGCCGAGCGAGTCACCGACGAGGATGGCGTCGACGCCGGCTTCCTCCGCGAGGCGCGCCGAGTTGAAGTCGTAGGCCGTGATCATGACAAGGGGGCGTGAGACCGACTTGGCCTCGAGGAACGTTCGTGTGGTCACGTTTCCGCGACCTGAAACCTGTGAGCTCATTATTCCTCCCATGTATTCACCGTCACGGCCACGCCTTCTGCGCGGTCCCTGCGGTCCCTTACGAGGGAATCGAAGTATAGCAGGTCAGGGGTATAGAGCCTGCATCTGCGAGGACGCCTACGCACTGGCCGACCGTCACGTCATCACGGTCGAGCGGCCCCCCATCGGGGAGGACGAGTCCCGGCGCGATCTCGCTCAGCGGAGTGAACACGAAGTCGCGCTCGCGCATGCGCCGATGCGGGACGACGAGGAGGTCGCTCTCGATGACCTGGTCGCCGTAGAGCAGGATGTCGATGTCCAGCGTCCTCGGCGAGTTGGGGAACTCCCTGCGTCTACCCAGATCGGACTCGATCATGGTGAGTCGGGTGAAGAGCTCGATGGGATCGAGGCCCGTCTCGATCCGAATCACCATGTTGGCGAATGCGGGCTGGTCGTCGTGATATGCCGGCACGGTGTCGTAGATGCTCGACGCCGCGCGAATCTGAGTCTCCGGAATAGTTGCGATCCGCGCGAGGGCCTCTTTGAGTGTCGCGACGCGATCACCGAGGTTGGACCCGAGGGCGAGGTACACCGATTCATTCATGAAGAGTTCCTTTCGACAAAGCGCTGTAGACGCGCAGCGCCTGAACCGTGTGTTCCACATCGTGGGCGCGGACGACCGTTGCCCCGCGCTCGACGGCGAACAGTGCCGCGGCGATCGATCCCGCGTCCCTCTCTGAAGGGACCTCGACTCCCGTGACCGCCCCTATGGTGCGCTTGCGCGACACCGCGACCATCACGGGGAAGCCGGTCTCGACGAAGTCACGGGTCCGACGCAGGACCTCGAGGTTGTGCTCGTCGGTCTTGGCGAACCCGAATCCCGGATCCAAACAGATGCGCTCGGGGTCGACGCCTGCTGCCACGAGCGTGGCCGCCTGCGTGAGAAGGTAATCGCGAACCTCGGTGAAGACGTCCTCGTAG
>CAZMJV010000018.1:27057-28231 GCA_964566905.1 uncultured Coriobacteriia bacterium
ACCATCTGGAGACCGCGGGAAATCGCGTCCTCCATGGTCGAATACGATCCGCCGTCCGAGAAGGAATCAGGCGTGACGTTGAGTATCCCCATGGTCAGCGGGGTATCGAGTGAAAGCGTTTGGGCGCCACAACGCCATATGCGCGCAGGTTCCGTCATCGCTATCTGCCGTGGATGAGGGACAGCGCCTCTGAGCGCGTCGCCGCGTTTTTCTGGAAGACGCCGCGGACCGCTGACGTGGTGGTGGTCGTTCCGGCCTTGCGGACACCCCGCATCGACATGCAGAGGTGCTCGGCCTCGATGACCACCATGACTCCGGCGGGGTCGAGATACTCGACGATCGTCTCCGCGATCTGAGAGGTCAGCCGTTCTTGCACCTGGGGACGGCGTGCGAAGACATCGACCACGCGGGTGATCTTCGAGAGACCGCATATCCGTCCGTCATCGCCGGGAATGTACGCGACGTGCGCGCGCCCGATGAAGGGGACCAAGTGGTGCTCGCACACGGAATAGACCGGGATGTCGCGGACGAGGATCATCTCGCGGTGTCCCTCGTTAAACATCACCTTGAAATGCTCGGCGGGGTTCTCCGCGAGGCCGGCGAATATCTCCTCATACATCGCAGCGACCCGCTTGGGGGTGTCGAGCAGACCCTCACGATTCAGGTCCTCGCCGACTCCCTCGAGAATCAAACGCACGCCCTGCTCGATCTTCTCACGATCCATAGTCGCCTCCGACACATACCCGCACCCGCGGTTGCGGGCGTGACTTGATTGTACCGAAGGAGACCGACGGGAACGGATTTGTAACACAAACGGCACGTTTGCAGGGGCGCAAGGCATCGCTCCGAATCGATTCGCGCACTACCGTCCCATCGCGGCGAACACCTGAATGATGGAAAGGATCGCCGGGGTGATGAGCACGATGAGCGTCGCGGGGAGGATGCACGCGATGAGCGGGAACGTCATGAGCGCGGGAGCGCGCTGTGCGGCCGCCTCGGCATCCTGACGACGGCGCACCCGCATCTCCGCGGACTGCACGCGCAGGACGTTGCCCACGGACACGCCGAAGACATCGGCCTGGAGCATCGCGAGGAGGAATGCGTCGAGGTGCGGGACGCCGGTCCTCTCGGAGAGGTTCCGAAACGCATCTTTGCGCGAGATACCGCCGGCGAG
>CAZMJV010000019.1:0-6188 GCA_964566905.1 uncultured Coriobacteriia bacterium
TCATCACCAATAAGGGCGAGGATGGCGAGCGCGACGATGATCGCGAGCACGCAGGCGATCGAGCCGAAGATCAGGATGGCGACCAACGGGTTCGACGCGGGATCGAAGGCAACCTCCAGAATGCTTGCGAAGGCCTTCTTGAAATCGTAGCTCAGCAATATTTCCACGTGCTACCTCCCGCCCGACGAGGCGTTGGCCCCACCCGGATGGATATGCATCACGTGGCACTCGACGCAGTCTGAGGCGCCGTGGCAGGTCCGGCACATATCGTCGCCCTCCGCCTCGACCAGGGTCGAATGGCCCTGCTTGAAGTTCGCAGGGTGAGGCATCTCGATCCCGTGGCATGTGTCGCAGAATTTGGCCTCGTGGCACGATGTGCAGCGTGCACCGGGATCGGCGGCAAGAGCAGGATGTTGCTCCATGAGGTTCGCGTCGTGAGGCAAGCCGACACCGTGACAGCGGTCGCAGTATCCGCTCTGGTGGCACGCAGCACAGGTGTACGCGTCGCCCATGCCGTGGGTCGTCTTCCAATTGGGTCCGTGCGTTACCACCCAAGGACCGCTCTTCAGTCTGTCGCCCGACTCTCGCGCGACGTGACACGTATCGCATTCGACGAGCTTGCCCTGTTGTCCATGGCAGCGAAGACAGGCGTCCATGTTGGAGGCGCGCTTCCATGAGACTTGGTCGCCGTGGGCTGTCGTCGAGTGGCAGTCGGTGCAGGCGGCGTCAACAGCACACACTTTGTGGTCTATCCGAAGCCCTCTCGCCTGGACCGTAGAGGTCATGACGTCCTCGTGACAGCTGAGGCACGAGCCGTCATCGACTGCACCGAGAGCGCGGGAGTCACTGCGCAGGAGGGATTGGATCGGCAGAGAAACCACATGGGCGCCATATTGAATGCGTTCGATCACCTGTGTCGCCACGTGGCAGTCGACGCACGGGACGGCAGCGTGCGCAGTCGCGGCGGTCTCAGTCTTGAAATCCGCATCCTTATGACACGAGTCACAGCCGGGAAGCTTGACCGCTGCAGTCGCTACTACAGCGACCACAAGCAGCGCGATAAGCACCACGATCCCCGCGATGATGCGGGGGGCAGACAGTACGCGATGCCTATCCTGGGACATAGTTGACGCTCCCTCGTCGCAACGGCGACGGACGACGGTTTCAGATTGAGGACGTCGTTCTAAATAAATATAACGAGGTTGTTGTGTTCCATAATACCAACCCTACGCGTATACACCGAGTGGTTTCCGTGTGGATTCACAAAGAGACCCGGCTCAAACGAGCCGGGTCTCCGTGATAGTGCCGGATCGAACTAAACCGAATGGATCGATTTAGAAGTCGAAGCCAACACCGGTGGTATCGGTGCCGCGGTGGCAGTTGAGGCAGACGCCGTCCTGCGCGGAGCCGAAGTGGATACCGTTGGCGCCCGTGTATCCGGTCGCGGCAGGCATTGCCCACGTCGCGTCCCAGACGCTGACAGCGACAGCGGTGGAAGCGGCGGAGGAAGCGGTCTCGAGCCAGATACCCTGGGCATCGGCGCCGCCGGGGATGTTCTTGTCATCGCCGGTGAGGGCGGTGAAGTCGCCGGTCGAACCGGTCCACGTGGCGTGCGGGAACATCGCGTTGCCAGTGTAGGGGTCCGTCTTGCTGTGGCAGGAAACGCATCCGACCGCAGGGGCGTAGGCGATCTGACCGGAGAACGAAGCGCCGGCCTCAGACCAATCCGACGAAGCGGTGGCGTTGGTGCTCAGCATCGGGTGCGAGGAGAAGAAACCAGCCTTCGTGCCGCTGAGAGGGCCGTCATCGCTGAGGGTCTTGTGGTTACCGGCATCCTCGAGCTTCATGGCCATACCGTCGAGCGTGGCGAACGCGCTACCCTGGTGGCACATGGCGCAGGTGTAGGAGATTGCGAAGGACTGCTTGTCGACGGCAGGAACAGCCGAGGCGACGTCGAAGTAGTCGGCGGTCAGGCCGGTGTGGGCCTGGTCGACGCCGAGGGCGTTGGCGACGTAGGTGTCAGCGCCAACGTTGAGGAGCTTCGAGGCCAGCGTGGTGTAGGAAGACATACCAGCGCCGTGAACGCCACCGTGGCAGGCACGGCCGGCTTCGGTGCTCGAGCAGCCGGCAGCGGTGTGGTTGCCGGAGATGCCGTTGACGCCGACCGAGACGCGGAGATCGGAAACGCCGGAGAGGGCGTTGTGGCACAGGGCGCAGACCTCGGCGGTGTTCGCCGAGCCGGAGCCGTCAGTGACCTCGGTGAGGAGCCAGGAGTCCTCGGGAGCAAGGTGGACCGAGTGGCAAGTCGCGCACTTGATGGTGTTCGTTGCGTAGTTGCCGTGCGGTCCGAGCGCCTGCTCGGGAACAAGGCCGTTGGAGAGAAGCTTACCCTGCTGACCGACATAGAGCTGGTCGGTCGCGGACTTGCTGCCGGCGTTGTCGGTGGTGTCGTCCGAGCTCCAGATCAGGTAACCGACGGTGCCGCCCCAGTCGCCGGACTCGCGGCCCATGGGGGAACCCTCGTTGATGCTCATGGGGACGCCGGGGGTCTCGGCCCAGCCAACCCATGCGGCGAGCGCGGTGGTCGGCACGATGGCCGCGAATGCGAGCATAAGACCCGCGAGAAGCGCTACTTTCTTCTTCATGTGTGAACCTCCAAGATTGTTGTTATTCGAGTTCATCTCTTTCATGTAAAACACCCCCCTACCGAGATTGGATTTGGCGTCTCCCTCTTGCTCTGAACCGGTGGTGAACCGTGCCCACGCTCGAAGTCTGCTAACAAAAGCAATACCGCCATTAGGAAACATAACATCTTCACAACTGGTACGCCATAATTATTTTCACACTGGGTTAAGTTTCTTACGCTGAGGTCTCGACGGGCTCCAGAACAGCGGAGGAGACCGCCTGACGCTTCTTCCTCCGCGCGCGACTGACCGCCATGGCGACCAGGGTCAGGATGAGCAGGAGGAGCGGCACAAGACACGCTCGCAGCGGGCCCGAAAGCAAGCGCACCGCCGCCGACAACACCGTCGAATTCGAGGAGTCCGGGACCCTGACGACCTGAATGCGGTTGTTCATCGTGTCGGCCACGACGAACCAGTCGCGATCGGCGTCGTAGTCGACACTGGTCGGATAGTTGAACTCGCCGTCAGCGCGACCAAAGGATCCGTACTCGCCGATAAACGAGCCGTCCTTGGTGCTGAGCACCGTGAGGGAGAAGTCGAAGGGGTCGACCACCACAAGACGGTTGTTCCCGTCGACGGTGAGTCGCATGGGGAGCTGCATCTGTCGAGCATCGGACATGGGCTCGGTGGTGTTGGTGATCTCCTGCTGGTTCGCGGGAGCGCCGGACTGGACCAGCCACTTCTGCGTACCGTCAGGCTCGTAGGCGCTGATTCGGTTGTTGTACTGGTCGGACACGAAGATCGTGCCGTCCCCACCGATGGCGACGCCGTTGACCATGTCGAACTGGCCCTCGCCTTTGCCGAAGCTTCCCACCTTGGTGACGAGGGTGCCGTCCTCCTGGAAGATGGCGAACCCTCCCTGCCCACCGATGACGATCTGCTCCTCAGATACTGCGATGCAGTTGGGGCCCTCGATTTTGAGAGGTTCGCCCATCGCCTTGTCGTCAGAGGAAATCACCCGCACGGCGTCCTTGGAAGCCTCGGCGACGTAAAACGTCCCATCAGGACCGACCTCGACTGCAGTGGGGGCCGTGAGTGTCCCTCCCCCGTTGATTCGCGTCTTGAATGTGCCGTCGGGGTTGAACCCGGCGATTTCCGCCTGGAAAGGCTTAGGGATCCAGATGGTTCCGTCGGGGCCGACAGCAGCGGCCGTCGGCCCTTTCAGCTGGTCGCCGAGCGCGGTGCTCGTACCGTAGATCGAAAACACCCACTCAAGACCGCCTGTCTCCTCCGCGGATGCGACTTCTCCCGCAGGCTTCAGGAACTTGAAGATGAGGAAGGATGAAAGCAGGAGCAAGAGGACGAGGACCGCGAGGACGAGCGCCATGATCTTACGGCCCCGTCTCGACTTTCTGTTTTTCGGAGTAGCGGCACCTCGGTCGTTCATGGCTGCGACGTCGCTCATTACTCGGCTCCGATCTTCTTGAGTCCGTCTTGCGCATCTTCAAAGTCCGGCACGAACGCGAGGGCTCCCTCGAAATCAGCCCGGGCTCCCGCGGTGTCGCCCAGTTCTGCCTTCACGTACCCGCGGGCGACGAGGGCGTTCGCGTCGGTGGCCTTCTCGGTCAGGTATTCGTCGTAGAAGGCGAGTGCCTTCCCCCACTCCTCGGTTTCCACGCAGCATCTTGCCTGCAGCAGCACCGTGGTCCAGTAGGTCGGAGGCAGGGCTGCGATCGAGCCCATCGCGCCGCCGGCCTTGACCTGTGCGTCATATGAGGCCTGGGCGATCTTGCGGGATTCGTCGGCCGCCTCGAGGGCGCCGGCGTAATCCTTCTGGATGAAGAGGAGGTTCGCCTGTGCGGCGGTGATGGAACCCGAGGCGCTCTGATCGACCGACTCGATCGAGCGGTCGATGACCTCCTGCGCGGTCCCGTAGCGGCCGACCGCGACAAGAGCGGCAACGTAGTCGAGGACCGTCTTCTCGGTCGGGTCCTGATCGAAACGCGCAGCGGCGATCGCCACGTCCCTCTCGGCAGAGGTTCGGAATTGGGTCTTGCCGCCATCTATTCCTAGGAAGAGCGCGGACACGATGGTAACGAGGAAGAGGAGCACGAGACCCAGTGATGCGAATCCCATGATCCGCACGGCTCTGTCCTCGAAGATCGAACGCTTCTTGGTGCGAGGAGGAACGGCCGCCTCGGTCGAGGGCAGGTCGGACATCGGCGCTACCCCCTCATCGAAGTCGAGCGGGATCGGAACCTGGTCAGACATAGACGTTCCTCCTGTTTTCGGAGCATGGGAATGAGTCGAAAACATTCCTTAATGCAGAGTTGAGGAATGTAATGCAACGGTTTAGAAATATAACATCGCCACAAGGCAGCCGCAATCACGCCACGCAACCTCCACACAGAAAAGGACCCGCCGAGGCGGGCCCTTGAGAAGTGATGATTTCCGTGTCAGTCAGGGCGTGCGGGGCCTAGCCGAAGCGCCCCGTGATATATGCCTCGGTCCTCGGATCGGCAGGGTGCGTGAACATCTCACGCGTGTCCCCTATCTCGATCAGGCCGGCGGGCTTCTCCATCGACTCGCGCAAGAGGAACGCGGTCTGATCCGAAATGCGCGCCGCCTGCTGCATCGAGTGGGTCACGATCACGATCGTCACCGACTCCTTGAGCTCGGAGATGGTGTCCTCGATCATCTGGGTCGAGATCGGGTCGAGCGCCGAGGCGGGCTCGTCCATGAGCAGCACTTCGGGACGGGTCGCGAGGGCCCGGGCGATGCACAGGCGCTGCTGCTGGCCGCCGGAGAGCTCGAAGGCGTGCTTCTTGAGCGAGTCCTTGACCTCGTTCCAGATGGCGGCACGCTTGAGGGAGTCCTCGACGAGATTGTCCAGGTCGCTGCGGTTGCGGATGCCCTGGGTGCGTGGCCCGAACGCGACGTTGTCGTAGATGGACATGGGAAACGGGTTGGGGCGCTGGAAGACCTGCCCCACGCGCATGCGGAGCCCGACGGGATCAACGGACTTGTCGTAGATGTCCTCGCCGTCCAGCAGGATCTCGCCGCCGACGGTGACTCGCGCGAGCTCGTCGTTCATGCGGTTGAGACAGCGCAGCAAGGTCGACTTGCCGCATCCGGAAGGCCCGATCAGCGCGGTCACCGACCTGCCGGGTATTTGAAACGATACGCCTTCGAGCGCGGTCTCGCGACCGTACGCCACCGAGACGTCGCGCAGGGAGAATTCACCTGTGTGCTCCTGGGTCACCAGCGGACCTTCTTCCTTTGAGCAGACCGCCACGCGGCCATGATTACATTGATGATCGAGACTCCGGCGACCAGTACGAGCGCGGTACCCCATATGACATCGTTGGAGGGGCGGACCGCCTGGGTTGCCATGATGTAGAGGTGGTACGGCAGCGCCATCGTCTCGCGGAAGGGCGAGTCGGCGACGGGAGCCATGAACGCCACCGCCGTGAGGATGATCGGGGCGGTCTCACCTGCGGCGCGGGAGAGGCCCAAGATCGAGCCGGTTGCGATTCCCGGCGCGGCTGCGGGGAGCACGACCGC
>CAZMJV010000019.1:6288-27435 GCA_964566905.1 uncultured Coriobacteriia bacterium
GTCGAGGACCATGTCGGCCGCGAGGTTGATCACGAACGTGATGACGAACAGGACGAGACCCATCGTGAACAGGGCCGAGTAGTGCAGCCCGCCGCGGACGACCTCGCCCGCCTCACCTGCGATCGTCCCGGTGAGCGTACGCATCGCGATGAACGGGTCGGTGGGGATGAGCCCCGAGTTGCCGGCGAGCATGAGGACCACCATCGTCTCGCCAATGGCCCGTCCCAAGCCAAGCATCACGGCGGCGAAGATGCCGCTCGCAGCCGCTGGCAGCACGATGCGGTACGTGGTCTGCCAGCGCGAGCTGCCCAGCGCAAGGGAGCCGTGGCGCATCTCCTCGGGGACCGCGTGCAGCGCATCCTCGGAGATCGAGACAATCGTGGGGAGGCAGAGGATCCCGACGACCAGACCTGCGGTGAACCCCGTGAGACCGCTGGAGAGATGGAACAACTCCCGGATCGGTTGGACGAGCAGCACCATGCCGATGAGTCCGAAGACCACCGAGGGGATGGCGGCCATGAACTCGATGATGGACTTCCCCACCTCGCGGATACGGTCACCCGCGAATTCGGAGAGGTAGACCGCAGTGCCCACGCCGAGCGGGACCGACAGTGCAAGCCCGACGAAAGTGACCCAGAACGAGCCCGAAAGCGCGGGGAGGAAGCCGAACTTCGCTTCCCCGGAAGTGGGATACCAGTCGGCACCGCCGAGCATCTTGAGAAGGCCGACCTCAGAGATCGCCTTCACTGAATTGATGACGAGAAAGACCGCGATCGCGACAAGGACGCCGATGGCGACCCAACCGCAGAGCGCGATCAATCCCTTGACCACGGCTTCGGCCGCCCTGCGCTTGTGCGCTGGGCGGCCGTCGCGCGGCCTCGATGAAAGGAGAGGCTTCGTCATACGCTACTTGGCGAGAGGTACGAAACCCTCGTCCTCCACGATCTTCTGGCCCTCGGGGCTCAGGATGAAGTCAAGGAACGCCTTCATGGGTGCGGAGAGTTCGTCCGCGCTGTACATGTACAGGCCACGCGAAAGCGGGTAGGTTCCGTCGAGCACGGTAGCGACAGATGCCGCGACTCCGTCGAGCTGGGCGACCTTGACCGACTTGGTCACGTAGCCCACGCCACAGTAACCGATGGCGGCGTCGTTCTTGGAGACCTCATCGACGATGGCCTGGTTGGAGGCGAGAAGCTGAGCCGACTTGGCCATCTCCTTGTCCTTGCCGACCATCTCCTCCTTGAAGAACTCATAGGTGCCGGAAGACGAGTCGCGGGAGAGCACGACGATCTTCTTGTCGGCGCCGCCGACCTCTTTCCAGTTGGTGATCTCGCCACGGTAGATCTGGCCGACCTGGTCGGAGGTCAGAGCCTCGACGCCGTTGCCGGGGTTGACGATGACGGCGATGCCGTCGCGTGCTACCTCGTGCTCGACCGCGGTGCGGCCGCCGTCGGCGACCTGGGTCTTCTCTTCGTCCTTCATTTCACGAGAAGCGTTGGCGAAGTCGACGGTCCCGTTGATGAGCGATGCGATGCCCACGCCGGAGCCGCCGCCCTTGACCGAGACCATGACGCCGGGCTCGGCGGTCTGAAACGCCTCGGCCCACGCGCCGGAAAGGTTGACCATCGTGTCAGAACCCTCGACGTTTACCGAGCCCGCAAGCTCGGCGGTACCGTCGTTCGTCGCAGTATCGGCAGACTTGGCGCCGCAGCCGGCAAGGCCGAGGGCCAACGCACCGACGAGCGCGACTCCCATCCACTTCGAAACCTTCACGTAGCACTCCTTCATTCGTGTTTCCTCTCGGGCGGTTGCCCTGTGCTTCCCGACCCGGGTGTCGGGTTCCTCCAGGCAGCGGAGGTTGCAGGTAAGACTTTACGGAGGTCGGAGGGTCGAGTGGTTGCACCGATGTGAATGCTCGCGGCGAGTTGTAAACGTTATGTAAAACGGTTCGGGGTATCCTTACGTCGTGTCATCATGTGCACGTAGGCACACACCTTTAAGGGGCGGGCATGGCGACGATACTTGTGGTTGAAGACGACCCGACGATACGGTTGACCATGGAATTCGCGCTCACCCGGGAGGGCCATGCGGTGATGACCGCGGGTACCGGACCCGAGGGACTCGAGAAGTACCGAGACGTCCGGCCCGACCTCATCCTCCTCGACCTCATGATCCCCGGACTCTCCGGGATCGAGTTCGCTCAGCGGGTCCGCGCCGAAGACGAGCAGACCCCCATCATCATGGTCACCGCCCTGAGTGAGGACGCCGACAAGGTGCGCGGACTCGACGCCGGGGCGGACGACTATCTCACCAAGCCCTTCTCGACCCAAGAGCTGCTCGCGCGCGTGCGCGCACACCTTCGTAGAGCGAAGAGCTCGGATTCCGATAAGGCCGGCGCCAGCCTCGAATTCGGCGACCTCGAGATCGATCTCGACTCGGCGCGCGTGACTGTCGCCGGGACCGAGGTGAAGCTGAGGGCGAAGGAGTACAGCCTCCTCGTCGCACTCGCTTCGAAGCCCGGGGCCCTCGCTACGAGGCAACGACTCTCCAGAGAGATATGGGGAGAGGATTTCCTGGCGACCTCGCGTACGATCGACGTCCATGTGCGCCGGCTGAGGAGCGCGATCGACCCCCTCTCCGCGTACGAGTACATCCACACCGTGCACGGCATGGGATACCGCTTCGATCCCGAGGCGAAAGCAGACCTCCGGTGAAGCCCTACCCCGACGCATCCTCATGGCGCATGCGCTCGATGATGGGGTACGCCCTCGTCGTCGCCGTGTTGTGCGTCGCCGGTGCATGGGCACTGTTCGGGCCGGTGACCTCGACGCTCATCGATCAGCAGGCCGAGAATCTCACCGCAGTCGCACAGGCCGGAGCCCTCGCAGTCGCCGATCCCTCCGTCGACCTCCAAGTGACCGCGCAGCGCCTCGTCGCGCGGACCTCCCTGCGCATCACCATCACCTCGAACGACGGCACGGTGCTCGCGGACACGGACCGCGACCCCTCGACGATGGAGAACCACGCGAATCGACCCGAGATCGCCGCCGCGCTTCGCGGCGAGGTCGGCCACGACCAGCGCATCTCCGACACCGAGGGCAACGAGCAGCTCTACGTCGCGGTTCCCGTCTCGCGCGGGGGCGAGAAGCTCGTCTTGCGCGTGTCGACGTCGGTCGCGGTGCTCTCGGGGATGGCGGCCAACGTACGCAACGCGGGTCTCGCGCTCTTGGGCATCGGGCTGGTCGTCGCATTGTTCATCGCGTGGCGCTCGCTCTCGTATGCCGCCCGGCCCATCGAGCGTCTCGCCAAGATACGCAGCGACTTCGTCTCCAACGCGAGCCACGAGCTCAAGACGCCGGTTGCGGGCATCAGGCTGCTGGCCGAGACTGCGGAGACGTTGATGGACGAAGGCGATGTCGAGTCGGCGGGCGAGTTCGTGCGCCGCATCGACGAGGAGGCGATCCGCATGCAGCACCTCGTCACCGACCTGCTCGACCTCTCCCGTCTCGAAGGTCCGACCCAACTCTCCGAGACGACCGATGCGCGATCCGCGATCGCCTCATCCGTGGAGACCCGCATGGCTCGGGCGCTTGCGCGCGGACTCGACATAACCGTCGTTGACGAGGCCCGGTTGGTCGACACCTGCCGCGTTGGAATGTCCTCGTCCGACCTGCGCCTGGTGCTCGACAATCTGCTCGACAACGCGATCAACTACACCGAGAACGGTGGAGTGACGGTCGTACTCGCGGCAGATGACAGAAGGGTGCGCATCTCCGTGAGTGACACGGGAATCGGGATCGCCCCCGACGAGCTCACGCGCATCTTCGAGCGCTTCTACCGGGTCGACCGGGCGCGTTCGCGCGACACAGGCGGCACGGGTCTGGGACTTTCGCTCGTCAAGCACGCGGTCGAGCGTGCAGGTGGTACCATCTCGGTTCAAAGTGAAGTGGACAAGGGCAGCACGTTCACCGTGCGCCTCCCCCGTCTCTGACTCAGTCCCGAGAGGTTTTGCCCCATGCAGCATACCGAACACGGCACACTGCAACGTCTGATCGACTCTCTCTACCGGGACTACACCCGCGTGTCACGACTCGACGCCATCATCCAGGCGACATCCTATGATCTCAACGAGGACCTGCAGGAGATCGTCGAACTCCTGCCCCCCGGGATGTACACGCGCCAGAAGATGTGCGACCAGATCAACTCGGCCCTCATGGGTCACGGCTGGGGTCGGATCTACGGAACCGTGCAGTAGAGCGACCTCCTCCTGCACGCCCCTCGACGTAGCTTCCGTCCTTCTCGGGTAGATAGTCTCAAAGAGACATCTCGAGGAGGATTCGTGGGACTGCTCGACTCCATCAGGCGCGCATTCCGTCCCTCGCCCGTTCCCGAACCGGCTCGTCCCCGCAAGCTCGCTCTGGCCTTGGGCGGCGGCAGCGTGCGGGGTTGGGCGCACATCGGCGTCCTCAAGGTACTGGAGCAAGAGCTGATCGTCCCCGACATAGTCACCGGCACCAGCATGGGTGCGATCATCGGCGCGGCATGGTGCGGCGGGATGAGCGCAGCCGAACTCGAGGACCTCGTGCTCGAGTTCGACCTCAAGAAGGCGCGTCACATGTTCGGGAATCTGAGGCCGCTTCGTCCGGGGCTCGTGAGAAGCGACGCCCTGAAGGACTTCCTGCGCCCCCACCTCAAAGCGACGTTCGAGGAGCTCGAGATCCCGTTCGCCTGCGTCTCGTGCGACCTGAGGACCGGGGAACGGATCATCACCACCGAGGGCGACCTTGTCGAGGCGGTCTACGGAAGTGCGTCGATTCCCGTGCTGTTCGAGCCGATAGAGACAGAGAGCATGCTCGTGGCTGACGGCGGCATGGTGGAACCGGTCCCCGTGTTCGCCGCGCGCGAGCTGGGTGCGACCGACATCATCGCCGTCTCCCTCACGATGGTCTATCCGCGCGATGTGCTCGTCAGGAGCGGAAAAGAAAACGACACACACCACCGCCGACTGGGCCCGGTGTCCTCGAAACTGCAGATGGCGCTCAACTCGACCGATGTGATGGGAGTGGCGCTTGCGGGATTCGCCCGAGACGAGGCGGACTTGTTCATCGTCCCCGATGTGAGAGGGTTCACTCAGTTCGCCTTCGATTCGGGGCGCGGCCTCGTCGACGCCGGAGAGGCGGCGGCGCGGGAACACCTGGCCGAGCTCCGGGCTATCGGCGGAAGCGCTTCCACGTATCAGCCGTCGTAAGAAGGATCGCGCTGCCGAGGAGCCACGAGCCGCTCACATCGGTGATCCAGTGGACGCCGAGGTACAGGCGCGACACCCCCACCAGAAGCACCGCGATTGCAGCGACCGCGTACACCCGCGTGCGCGACTTGGCGTCTGTGCGATCTATCGTGAGGACGAGCGCGAGCGTTCCGAAGAACACCAGCGAACAGATGGCGTGCCCCGACGGGAACGAGTTGCTCGTGGGAAGGCTGGTGAGAAAGCCGGACGTCGGTCGCGGATAGGCGACGAGCGACTTGAAGAGCTCGGAGAGCCCGAACGTGAGAGCAGTGCTCCCTCCGACGAACACCGCGTCGACCGGACGCTTGAGGCCGATGAAGACGAGCGTCGCAGCGGTCGCGAGGACGGCCAGGACGGCTGGATCGGCGACGAACGTGACCGCTCTGAAGAACACGGTGAGCGTCGGGGTCCTCAGCGATGCGACGAACGCCATAACCTGCTCGTTCATGAGCACCAGCGAATGTGGTTCGGCGGCGACCGCGAGTGCCAGGATTCCGAACAGCACGAGAAGCACCATCGGTGCGTATCGCACGCGGAACAGCGGGGCCTTCGCCATGCCCTATCCGCCCAAGGCGACGAGCTTCGCAGCGACCTGCTTCTTGCGCGACAAGACCCCCTGCATCCATACGGAGCCCTCGGAGAGGTCGATGCCAAGGGCCCTCTCGGCCATTCCGACGTCGCCCACTGCGAGGATGTCGCTCCCCTCGCGCACGATGTCGGTGAGCATCGCTACGACGACGTCGTAGCCCTTCGCCTCGAGGATGCGCTCGGCCTCGCCCCGAAGCTCGGCGAGGTGCGGGCGGATCGTCTCGATATCGACGGTCTCGTACTGTGCGATGAGCGCGACCTTCTCACCGATGTGGAACTCCTTCGAGTCGGTCGAGAGGACCTTCGCCGGATCGAACGGTACGCCGGCGTTTCGCGAGGAGAAAACCTCCATGCCGAACGTCATCGGGTCGACCCCGACCTGCTCGGCAAGGCGTGCGACGATCTTCTCGTCGGTCGGCGTCGCGGTAGGTGAGCGCAGCAAGACCGTGTCTGTGAGCACGGCAGAGAGCAGGATCGCCGCGATGGGCAGGGGGATCTCGACCCCCGCATGGTCGTAGCGCTGGGCGACGATGGTCGCCGTGGAGCCGACCGGCAGGTTGAGGAAGAAGATGGGCGCGGCGGTCTGGATGTCGCCGATGCGGTGATGATCGAGTATCTCGAGTATATCCATGTCGCGAATCCCGGGAGCGGACTGCGCGACCTCGTTGTGGTCGACGAGGATGACACGCTCCATCTTCTCAGGAGCGAGCTCGGGAGGCGTGACCCCGTAGCGCTCGAACAGCGCCGCGGCCTCCTTGGGCATCGCGCCGAGCCGCACGGGGACATAGCACCCGTCGGGGTCGATGACGTTCTTCAGATGTGCGTAGGCGGTCGCGGCGACCACCGAATCGTTGTCGGGGTTCTTATGTCCGAAGACGAAGACGGGTGATCCCACGGCGTTCTCCTCACAGCTGGGGGCGCATGGCCCGATCGACGGGTCGTGTGAATCGTATCAGACTACGCGCCGGTGTTGATTTTCACGATGGGCGCATAGCCCTGAAGGAGCTTCTTGGTTCCGACCGATCGGGAGAACTCGATGACGAGCGCGTCTCCCGCGACCTCGCGCACCACGCCTCGGCCAAACGTCTTGTGATCGACCATATCGCCGGGCACGAACGTCTCGTCGGCGGCGATGTCGCGGGGGCCCGCCGTCTTTCCCAGCGAGGCAGCGTCGAAACCGCCGCCGCCGAAGGTGCGGCCGCCACCGGAACGCCCTCCTCCGCTGCCGAGCGTGGCGCTTCGATCGCCGCGCTTCTCCCAGCCGAAGCCGCTCATCCCGGACGAGCCTGCCCCGGCGGTCGTGACGTGCTCCTCGGGGATCTCGCCGATGAACCGCGAGCGGGGGTTTGCCTGCGTCGAGCCGAACAACGAGCGCGTGTGCGCACAGGTGAGATAGAGCTCCTCTCGGGCGCGCGTGATCGCAACGTAGGCGAGACGGCGCTCTTCCTCCAGGCCCGCAGAGTCGGACATGGAGTTGGAGTGCGGGAAGATCGAGTCCTCCATACCGGCGACGAACACGACGGGGAACTCGAGGCCCTTGGCGGTGTGCACGGTCATCATAGTGATCGCGGAGTCGCTCTCGGAGAGGTTGTCCAGATCGGTCCTCAGAACCAACCACTCCATGAAATTAGGCAGGTCAGGGGTCTCGTGCGTCTCGGAGAATTCCGCCGCGACACCGAAGAACTCTCGGATGTTTTCGATGCGGCCGTCCGCATCGTCGGTTTTCTCCCGCTTGAGAGCGTCGATGAGGCCGCTCTTATCCACCACGGCCTCCACGAGCTCGCGCAGGCCCCCCGAAAGCGATCGGAGCTCGTCGACCAAGGCGACGAACGTCGAGAGGTTCATGCGGGTCCTGAGCGCGTATCCGTCGTCCTCGAGCGCGGCGCGCAACGCCTGCTCGAACGTGATGTTCGCTGCGCGCGCATCGTGCTCGATCTTCTGGATCGTCGCCTCGCCGATGCCGCGCTTGGGGGTGTTTATCACGCGCTTGAGGGACATATCGTCCGAGGGATTGACGATCGTCTTGAGGTACGCCATCACGTCGCGAATCTCGGCCCGGTCGAAGAAGCGCGTGCCTCCGACGATGCGGTACGGGATTCCTGCGCGGAGGAGCATGTCCTCCAGGACACGAGACTGCGCGTTGGTGCGATAGAAGAGCGCGAAGTCCGAGTAGTCGCGTCCCGCGCGCCGCATGCGCTCGATCTCGGAAGCGATCCACCTGCCCTCGTCGCGCTCGTCGCTGGCAAGGTAGACCGATATCTTGTCGCCCTCGGCGTTCGTCGTGAAGAGCTTCTTGTCCTTGCGATTGGGGTTGTTCGCGACAACCGCGTTCGCCGCGGCGAGGATGCGGGCGGTCGAGCGGTAGTTCTGCTCGAGTTTCACCACCGCAGCCTCGGGGTAGTCCCGCTCGAACTCAAGGATGTTCCGGATGTCGGCACCGCGCCACGAGTAGATCGACTGGTCGTCGTCACCCACCACCATCAGGTTCTTGTGCAAGGCGGCGAGCTGGTTGGTGATGGAGTACTGGGCGTGGTTGGTGTCCTGGTACTCGTCGACGTGGATGTAGCGGAACCGCTCCTGGTAGGAGCGGAGCATGTCGGGGTGCTCGTCGAAGAGTCGGTAGGTGTTCATGAGAAGGTCGTCGAAGTCCATGGCGTTGGCGCGCTTGAGTCGCTCCTGGAGCCGCGTGTAGACACGGCCCGCTGCCTTGTCCATGG
Organism: uncultured Coriobacteriia bacterium; assembly: GCA_964566905.1. Taxonomy (GTDB): domain Bacteria; phylum Actinomycetota; class Coriobacteriia; order Coriobacteriales; family CAZMJV01; genus CAZMJV01. Next base: position 14,881 of record CAZMJV010000019.1, read on the forward strand.
GCAGCATCAGCTTCGCGGCGAACTCAGAGGGTCCCATCAGCTCGCTCTTGGCGGAGGATATCTTCCCCCGGATCGCGTTGATCGGATACCGCTTGGGGTCGAGCTCGAGCTCCTCCATGATGTCTTTGACGAGGCGCTTCGAATCGTCATCGTCATAGATAGTGAACGAGCGCGTGTAGCCCAGACGATCGCCGTCGGCTCGGAGGATCCGCACGCACATGGCGTGGAACGTCGAGACCCACATCGCGCGAGCCCCCGATCCGATCAGCTTGCCGAGTCGGTCGCGCATCTCGGCCGCCGCCTTGTTGGTGAAGGTGATCGCGAGCACTTGGTAGGGCTCGACGCCGAGGTCTTGGACGATGTGGGCGATGCGGAAGGTGAGCACGCGGGTCTTGCCCGAGCCTGCACCGGCCAGAACGAGAAGCGGCCCCTCTGTTGTCAGGACCGCTTCGCGTTGTGCGTTGTTGAGTGTGGAGATGTCTATTGTCATAGACGAGATTTTATCACGCCTCCGGGGTCTCAGACCCCTCGACGAAGTTGGCGCGAACAGATTCGTCCCCGACCACGGCTGCGTTGAGGTCCAACATCGCGAGTTCCTCAACGCGGGGCTCGAGCATACGCGCGAGCTTCTCGTTGACCACAGGAATGGAGCCGCCGCAGGTGTCGCAGACATGGATGCGGTGTCCGGGATCGGACTCGTCGTAGTAGTAGTGGAGCCGATGCGGCTTCGTGTCCCCGCAGCGCACGCACTTCACGCGCGGATACCCCCAGACGGTCTCGCACGTGGAGCACCAGAGCTGGCGTGCACCGCCCGTGAACTCTCCGGCGTCGGCGATCATGCCGAGGGCAGCGGGCGCGCCGCAGACCGGGCAGGTACCACTCGCGCGAAGCTCCTGAGAGGGAACAGCCTCCTTGATGATCGCTGCCGCCTCGATTGCGAAGGGCTGGATCGCGAAATAGACCATTGAGGAGAGGAACATGATCTCGAGGCCCGACTCGGAATCGATGCCGAGTCGCTTGGCGATGCGCTCGGTGACCGAGCGCGGGTCGAGGATCGCGTCTTCGAGGTCGGACTGCTCGACGACGCTCAGATCCGCGGAGAGTACCGCGGGAACGTTCTCAGGGTCGACCTGGGGATGGTTCTTGAGCGCTTCGGCGACCACGGCGAGCGCGGCGACGAACTGGTCGCGATCGATGACGGGAGCATCCGCGGTGAGCATCGGGCTGCCAGCGCCGAACGTGCGCTGCATGTTCTCGATGTCCTTCGGCTTCCAAGGCATGTCGACCGAGATCTCGGACTGGGCCTTCCAGAGGTTGAGAAGGAAGTCGACTCGCTGGTCGCCGAGGATGGTGCGGTATTTGGCAGTCGCTGCTTCGAGACGGGGGAAATCCATGATTCTCCTCAAGACGACAGGGTAGGCAAAAGAAGAGGCCCGGCCGTCTCCGCATGAAGCAGAGGCGACCGGGCCCATCGTACTACTTAGCGCTCGATGACGTTCTCACCGGACTCGAGCTCTTCCTCGGCCCAGTGACCCCAGTGGTACAGGGCATCGGACTCGGAGACGTAGCCGTCGCCAAGCATGAGGTTGGCGGAACGCTTGTAGGGCTGGAAGATACCGCCGCCCAGATAGAGGTGGATCACCATGATGAGCGTGATTCCGAAGAACGCGAGGTCGTGGCCGAGCAGTGCGAGACGGAACAGGAATCCTGCGGGGCCGATCCAGAGGATGACACCCGTGATCGCGATGATGATCATCAGGAAGTAGAGCACGCCGTCGGAGATTCGCTGACCGGACTTCACGAACTGCTGCTTGGGCATGTGTACCTTCTTCGGATTGAAGAGGTACGGGACGAACTTCTTCATGAACTCTTTATCATCCGCATCCCAAGGGGCGAGGATGTGCTTGAAGGAGTGTCCGAAGGAGCTCGGCTTCAGGATCGTGATGATGACCGGCACGCCGATGAAGACGACCGCGAAGATACGGTGCAGGAGCTGCTCCATGTTGAGGAAACCCTGGCCGAGCATCTCGCCCAGACCCGGGATGAACAGGAACGCTCCGGTGAGCATCAGGGCGAACGCGGAGATCAGGTTGGTCCAGTGCCAGACACGCTTGTAGATATCGTGGCGCTTGATAGCCTTAGCCATGATTACTCACCCCCTTTCGAGTATTTCTCATTCTTCACGGTGTCCTTGAGCTTGGGATCGTAACGAAGCTCGTCCTCGGCGCGCTTGTATCCGCGACCGCCGATGTAGGACGCTCCGACCAGGCCGATCATGCCGAGTGCACCGATACCGGTGAGCGGCTTGATGAGCGAGGAGAGCTTGGTCTCGAGCGGCACGGAGGGATCGACGGGGAGGCCGTGGGCCTCGGCGCCGTACGGCAGCACCGAGATGAGGTGAAGACCACCGAGCTCCTTGTCGCCGTAGACGACCGCGTCCGGGAAGCGCTCCTTGATGGCGGAGACGCGCTCGTTGGCGATCTTGACCATGTCCGCACGAGGACCGAACTGCAGCGCCTCGGTCGGGCAGGTGCTCACGCAGGCGGGCTCGCGGCCGGCACCCTGGCGGTCCTGGCAGAGCCAGCACTTGCGAACGATCTGCTCGCGCTCGCTGAACTTGGGAACGCTGAAGGGGCAGGCGGAGACGCAGTACTTGCATCCGATGCACTTGTCGGCATCGATGACGACTGCGCCGTCTGCGTTGTGGTGAGCAGCGCCCGTCGGGCAGGCCTCGACGCAACCGGCTTCGGTGCAGTGGTTGCACGCGTCGCGGTTGAACGACCAGGCGACGCCATCGGGGCCACCGTTCTCCTCGTGGAACGTGATGCGGAGGAACGTGTCGCCGTCATTGCTCGCGGGGTTCTCGAACGAGCCCGTGAAGGGGACGTCGACGTTGTCGAGCGGGGCGGGAAGCTGGTTCCACTGCTTGCAGGCGATCTGGCACCCCTTACAGGCCGTGCACAGGGACGCATCGTAGTAGATAGCTGTCTCGGTCATTATTCGGCCACCTTCCTGATGTCGACGAGGAACGCCTTGTACTCAGGAATCGAGGTGTTCGCGTCACCTACGTGCGGGGTGAGAGCGTTCGCGCTGGCTCCCTTGATGATGCTGGAGCTGAAGCCCCAGTGCCAAGGCATCGCGACCTGGTGGACCGTCTTGCCGTTGATCTGGAAGGGCTTGAGACGCTTGGTGACCATGGCGAACATCTCGATGTTGCCGCGGTTGTTGAAGACCTCGACGCGATCGCCGTTCTCGATGCCACGCTCTTTCGCGAGTTCCTCGGAAAGCTCCACGAACATGTGGGGCTGTGCCTGGGAAACCCACGGCAGGTTGCGGGTCATCGTACCGGTCTGCCAGTGCTCGACGAGACGGAACGTGGTGCAGGCGAGCGGATACTCGTCGACGGTACCGAACTTGGACGACTCGGGGAATACCAGCGCCGCGGGGTTGTTCTGCGTGCCGGACATCGCGTTGTCGGTCGGCGACTCGTAGGGCTCGTAGTGCTCGGGGAAGGGGCCGTCCTTCATGCCGGGGGCGAAGAAGCGGGCGACCGTCTCGGTGGCCATCATGAATGCGACGGTCTTCTCGGGAGGGGTGCCTACGTTCTGGCCGGTGACAGGATCCGCGGCCTGGAAGCCGAAGTCGGGGACGTCGTTGCGCAGCCACTTGGTGCCGTTCCACATCATGATCGGCTTCTTGGGGTCGTAGGGCTGGCCCTTCGAGTCCGCAGATGCGCGGTTGTAGATGATTCGGCGGTTGAGAGGCCATGCGTAGGCCCACTTCACGAACTGAGCCAGACCACCCTCGAGACCATCGACCGTCGGGTCCGTGTTGTCACGGGAGCCGCAGGGCTGGTCGGCGGGATCTTCCGACTCGTTGTTGTTGAAGTAGCCGGCGTAGATCCAACCTGCGCAAGCGGTGGAGCCGTCTGCAGCAAGCTTGGTGAAGTTGGTGACCAGCTTGCCGTCTGCGACGGTGTAGCCGTTGTTGCCCTTGGCCGACTCGATGGCGCTGAACTTGCCGTCGACCATGTAGGGCCAGTTGAGGTTGAGGATCGGGTCGGCGAACACGCCGCCTTCCTTCTCGTAGATGTCGCGGACGGCCTCGTAGACCATCGAGATGATCTCACCGTCGTCGCGAGCGTCCCCGGGGGCCTCGACTGCCTGGTAGCGCCACTGGATCCAGCGTCCGGAGTTGGCGATGGTGCCCTGCTTCTCGAAGTGCGCGCAGGCGGGGAGCAGGAAGACCTCTGTGTTGATGTCCTCGGGCTTGATGCCGGGCGCCTTCCAGAACTGTGCGGTGTCGGTCTCCCAGAGGTCGACCGCGACCATCCACTCCAGGCCTTCGAGAGCCTTGCGCTCGAAGTTGCCGTTCGGTCCGCCGCAAGCGGGGTTCTGGCCCCAGAGGAACAGGCCCTTGACGATACCCTTGGCCATGTCCTCGAAGATGGACATGTGGGTGTAGTCCTTGGTCTCGACCTTGGGGAGGTAGTCGAAGCAGAAGTCGTTCTCGAACTTCGCCGCGTCGCCGTACCACTCCTTGAGCATGGAGATGAGGAACTTGGGCATGTTGGTGTTGTAGCCCGCGTACACGGTCTCCTTGGAGAGGTAGTCGGCCAGCTTGGTGTGCTTGTCTGCGTTGGGGATGTTCAGGTACGCAGGCAGGTTGCCCGAGAGGAGACCCCAGTCGGTCGAACCCTGGACGTTGGACTCACCGCGAAGCGCGTTGATTCCACCGCCGGCACGACCGATGTTTCCGAGAAGGGTCTGCATGAGGGCGATACCGCGGATGTTCTGAGCGCCCTTGGTGTGCTGGGCGAGACCCATGGCGTAGAAGAACACGCCGGCCTTGTCGGCGGCACCGGTGGCACCCCAGATCTTCGCGATCTCGTCGAACTTGGCGCGCGGCATGCCGCAGATCGCCTCGACCATCTCGGGGGTGTAGCGGTCGTAGTGCTTCTTCATGAGCTGGAAGACGCAGTTGGGATCCTGGAGGGTCGGATCCTTCTTGACGACCTTCACCTTGGGGGTCGTGAACACGGGGGTGTTGGGCTTGGCGACCCAGGAGAACGCTCCTGTGGGGGTGACGTCCCAGTCCTTCTCCTCCGCAACCTGATAGCCCCAGGTCTTGGTGTCGTACTTCTTCTTCTCGGCATCCCAGCCGGAGAACATACCGTCTTCGAAGCCGAACTCGGGATTGATCAGGTACGTCGCGTTGGTATACGTCTTGACGTAGTCCTGGTTCCAGAGATCGTTGTCGAGGATGTACTTCACCAGTGCACCGAAGAAGACGATGTCGGTGCCGGAACGGATGGGAGAGTAGAGATCGGAGGCCGCAGCGCTTCGGGTGAAGCGGGGGTCGACGACGATGTACTTCGCACCGACCTCGCGTGCCTTGTTGATCCACCGCATGGATGCGGGGTGGTTCTCGGCGTTGTTACTGCCACAGACCAGGACGACGTCGGAGTTCTGAGCGTCGCTGAAGTGGTTGGTCATCGCGCCACGACCGAATGAGTTGCCTAGACCGGCAACAGTGGAGCTGTGTCAAATACGGGCCTGATGCTCGAGATAGACGACACCGAGCGCACGGGCGAGCTTGGAGAGGATGCTGCACTCCTCGTTGTCGAGGGCCGCACCGCCCATCCAGGCGATTCCCGTGGTGCGGTTGACCGTGACGCCCTTGGCGTTGACGGTCTCGAAGGTCGCGTCGCGGGTCTTCTTGACTCGCTTGGCGATCTCGGCCATCGCCCACTCCCAGGTCTTCTCTTCCCACTCGGAAGCGCCCGGGGCGCGGTACTTGACCACGGTCTGACGAGCCGGGTTGAGGCGGACCTCGCCGGACTCGGGATCGTAGATGTTGCGGAGGTTGAACTGGGACGTACCCTTTGCGCACATACCGCCCTTGTTGAGGGGGTTGTCAGGGTCGCCTTCGAGGTTGACGAGCTCTCCGTCGATGACTGAGCAGATCGCACCGCATCCAACGCCGCAAAACGCGCAGACGGTGGGGGTTTCGGTCGCCCCTTCGAGACGGTATTCCGGTGCCTGGTCCGCTGCAAATGCGCTCACAGGGCCGACGAGCTCGGCCATTGCGCTAGCAGCAAAGGAGGCGCCTGCGACTTTCAGGAAGCCGCGACGTGTCAATTCCACGTGTACCCCTTTCGGAAGCCAACAGTACAAACTCCGGCTGTCTTCCGACCCCCCTTTCCTTGCGTGTACCTGCTGCACCTCATGGCGCAGCATCGTCGTCACTGCCGGGTGATGATGACGTCCCAACCTTACCCTTACGCATTCGTAACATGCAAGACTCAATGCTACATATTAGTAAAAAACATGCGGCCTCTCAGAGGCGCTGTATCCCGGCCGTTCGAGCACGAAAAAGGCGGCGGTCCTCAGACCGCCGCCCATATGACGATTCAGAAAAATCAGACCTCAGTGGCCGGCTCCGGAGATCATCGAGACCGCATGCTCGATCTGGTCGGAGAAGATCGAGAACGACTCTCTCGCGGCCTTTTCGCTGCCGGGCAGATTGACGACCAACGAGCTGCCTCGCAACGCCGAGGTGGCACGTGAGAGCATGGCGCGCCGTGTGATAGCCAGCGACGCCGAGCGAATCGCCTCAGCGATGCCGGGAGCCATCCGGTCTGCGACGTCCATGGTCGCCTCGGGCGTGACGTCCCGGAGGCTGAACCCGGTCCCCCCACACGTGAGGACCACGTCCACTCGGAGCGAATCGGTTGCCTCGACGATCGCTTTCGCGACGGATTCGCGGTCGTCTGTCACCACCACGTGCGAGGCGACTTCCCACCCCTCCGCCTCGATGAGCGAGCGCAGCGCGGCGCCCGCCGAGTCCTCTGCGAGGGTGCGCGTGTCTGAGCAGGTGACGATGGCGAACCGGATGCTCATCGCTCGCTCGACTCGTCGCGCTCGGCTTCCGCCTTGGCGCGCAGCTCGGCCTCCTCGGCCTCTTTCTCGCGCTTGAACTCGTCGATCGCCGACTGCGGGGTGCGGTCACAGGTGCCGTCGCCGAGGGAGACGACCTCGATCTTGTCCCCCACCTTGAGGTGGGCGGCTTTGCGCACAACAGTGAAGATCCCCTCGCGCGGCATGACGCAGTCGCCTGCCTGGTAGTAGATGGCGCACTTGGCGTGGCAGACCTTCCCGATCTGGCTTACCTCGAGCAGCGAATCGCCGACCTTGATGACCGAACCGATCGGGAGTGCGAGGAGGTCGATGCCCTGGGTGGTGATGTTCTCGGCGAAGTCGCCCGCTTGGACGTCGAGACCCTTCTCCACCATCTTGTCGATGGATTCCTGGGCGAGGAGCGAGACCTGGCGGTGCCAGTCGTCCGCATGCGCGTCGCTCTCGAAGCCGCGATCGAAGATGAGCGTGCCCTCGGTGCCGCGGGTCTTGCGCATCGTCTTGCGGGGGGACAGGTTGATCGAAGTGATGACGCCGGTCATATCACTCACGGGATGCTCCTTCGTAATTCCAGTCGCCGGATTTGCCGCCTTGCTTATGTATGAGTCGCAGGTCGCCGATCATCATGAATCGGTCGACCGCCTTGCACATGTCATAGATGGTGAGCCCGGCGACCGAGGCGGCCGTGAGCGCTTCCATCTCGACGCCGGTACGACCGCGCGTCGATACCGTAGCCGTGATTCCGATGCCGCACCGGTCGCCCTGATGCGGTTCAAGGTCGACCGTCACCGCGGTGATCGCCAGGGGGTGGCACAGCGGTATGAGGTCCGACGTGCGTTTCGCAGCCATGATCCCCGCGATGCGCGCGGTGGCGATGACGTCGCCTTTCGGAGCCTCGCCCTCCACGATCATGGCGAGCGTCTCAGGCTTCATCTCGACGAATCCGGTGACCGTGGCCACGCGCTCCGTCTCCATCTTCGCTCCGACGTCGACCATGTGGGCCTCGCCCGCCGCGTTGAGGTGTGTGAGCTTGTCGTCTCCCACGGTCACCCTCCTATCTGGGACATGCGCCGATCGGTGCCGATGCGATGCTCGTGTCCGACGGGCTTGATGAGCAGTGCCTGCAACACGACGTCACGTACCGCCTCATCGTCGGCGCTGCGAAGCACCGAGCGGACGTCGAGTTCGGTGTCCGAGAAGAGGCACGGGCGCAGTCCCCCGTCTGCCGTGAGTCGAAGACGATTGCACTCGCCGCAGAAGTGATGCGACAGCGGCGAGATGACCCCGATCGTGCCGAGCGCGTTCTCGAATCGATAGTACTTCGCCGGTCCCGAGCCTCCGGGGGCGTCCTTCGCCGATACGGGGATCAGCGCGCCGAGTCCGGCCGCCTCGCCCTCCCGGGAGATACGCTCGAGCACCTCGTCGGAGGGCACCGACTCGTCGGCCGCCCAACCCTCGCCGTGCGTGCCGCTCGAGACTCCCACGGGCATGTACTCGATGAAGCGCACGTGCAGCGGACGGTCCACCGAGAGCTTGGCGAACCCCAGCAGGTCCTGATTCAGGGAGCGCACGACGACCGCGTTGATCTTCACGGGCTCGAACCCGGTCTCGAGTGCGACATCGATCGCGTGCAGCACGTCCTTAAGCTCCCCCCGGCGCGTGATCGAGTGGAACACGTCGGGGTCCAAGGTGTCGAGCGAGATGTTCACACGCTTGAGGCCGGCGGCTTTGAGCTCGTCGGCATGCTGCGGCAACAGAATCCCGTTCGTGGTGAGCGAGATGTTCTCGATCCCGTCGATCGCGTTGAGCTCGGATATGAAGCCCGCGAGACCTGCTCGGACGAGCGGTTCTCCGCCGGTCAGGCGTATATGCGAGATGCCCTCCTTGGCAGCGATCTTGACGAACCGCACCATCTCCTCGTAGGACAGGATCGTCTCGTGGGACTTCCACTCGACGCCTTCCTCCGGCATGCAGTAGATACAGCGCAGATTGCATCGGTCCGTGACCGAGATGCGTAGATAGTCGATGCGTCGTCCCTCTTTGTCGACGCCCATGTTAAAACCGCCCCTCGAGAAAGCGCTGCGAGATGAAATCGGCGACGGCAGTGACGTCCTCGAGCCCCCACACCGGGAGACCCGCACCCTCGCCATACTCCTTCGCAAGCGCATCGTTGTCGGTGATGAGACCGATGATCGCATCGGGTTCACACACCGCCTGGTCGCTTCGTTCCATTCGTGAGAGCTCGATCTTCTCGGCGCCTTCGAGCTTGAACCCCTCGGTGAGGAGGATGTCGCAACCTGCGCGAACCGCCTCCTCGCGCAGCTCGTCGACCGTGCGTTCACGATCGACCGTGCGCACGAGCGCGTATTTCGTCGGCGACGAGATCATCGCCACCACCGCCCCCGCCTGCGCGTGCCGCCAAGAGTCCTTACCGGGAACATCGATCTCGAAATCGTGTGCGTGGTGCTTCACCGTTGCGACGCGGACGCCGCGAGCAGTGAGCTCGGCGATGAGCTTCTCGAGGAAGGTGGTCTTCCCCGAGTCGCTCTTGCCTACTATCGAAAGCGCCTTGACCGGTTTCACCGTTACCTCAGAATCTCCTAGAAGCAACCGAGGTCGCAGTTTTCGACACGGAGGTCGGCGAGGTCGGCGGCTGCGCCGACGACGCGGTTGGGGACGCCGAGCTCGTCGGCGATAGCGCGAGCGCGGACGCAGGTGAGTTTACCGTCGACGGCCTTGGCGATGACGGCGTCGGTGATCTCGGGGGTCACCTGGGCGATCCACTTGGGGTCGGTCTCTTTCTTGGGGCTCATAGGGCACCTTCTTCCTGATCGAGGCGAACACAATCTACTAGAGTGCCGGCCGGAATGGGCGCGATGCCCTCCGGAAGAACGACGAGGCAGTTGCCGCGGTGGGCAGACGTGAGCAGCGCCGAGGACTGGTTTCCTGTGAGGTCGACCTCGTACCCTCCGTCAGACGAGGGACCGACCCTCCCTCTCAGGTAGTAGCGTCTGCTCTGGCGCTTCTTCGACTCGTGGGTCAGCACCGCGTGGGTGACGGGACGGTCGAGATCGCGATACCCCTGCATCTTCCGCAGCGAGGGACGGACGAATATCTCGAACCCCACGTAGGTGGAGGTCGGGTTGCCCGGGAGCCCGAAGAACGCGACGTCGCCGATCTTCCCGAGCGTCTGGGGATTGCCCGGGCGCATGTTCACCTTGCAGAAGAGCATCTCGCCCAGCTCCTCGAGCACCGGCTTCACGAAGTCGAAGTCGCCGACCGAGACGCCACCGCTCGTGATGAGGAAATCGCACTCCGTCGCGGCGCGAGAGAAGACCTCGCGGGTCTCCTCATAGTTGTCCGAGACGATCGGGTAACGGACGGGAATGCCTCCCGCGGACAGGACCTGCGCCGCGAGGGAGTAGCTGTTGGAGTTGCGAATCTTGCCCGGGGGCGGCGTCTCGGAAACCTCCACGAGCTCGCTGCCGGTGGCGATGACGGCGACCCGCGGACGTCGGTAGACCGGAACGGTCGGATGCCCGGTCGATGCGAGCAGCCCGATGGCCGCGGGTCCGATGACCTCACCCTCCTGCAAAACGACTTCGCCCGCGCGGACCTCTTCGCCTCGGAGACGGACGTGCTCGCCTTCCTCCGGCGTCCTCGTGAAGGCGATGCGCGAACCCACTCCCCCATCGCCTGAGACGACCGACGTCTCCTCGACCTTGACCACGGCATCTGCGCCTGCGGGCATCGCGGCTCCGGTCATGATGCGGATTACCTGGCCGTGACCGACTGCGATATCCGCGACGTCGCCCGCGCCGATGTGCGCGACGACTTCGAGAACGACCGGGGCCTCGGGAGAGGCCGAGAGCAGGTCTTCACGGAGAACGGCGAACCCGTCCATGGCCGAGTTGTCGAAGGGTGCGACGTCGATGTCGCTGCGCATGTCCTCGGCGAGCACGCGGCCGAGCGAGTCGAGCAGCTCGACCTCCTCGGCCGGCATCCTGGAGACGAGCCCCAGGACGAGTTCCCTGGCCTCCTCGACGCTCATGACCTCGACTTTGTCCATGTCTATCCTTCCACGATTCTCTCGGGATGTGTGTAGACCAATATCTTGCCGCCTCGGGCGTACCCGACGAGCGTGATGCCGAGCTCGTCGGCGATCTGTGCGGAGAGGTCGGTCGCCGCGCTGCGGGACGCCACCATGGGGATGCGACTCTTCGCGGCCTTGACGGTCATCTCGTAGGAGACGCGCCCCGTCGAGAGCATGATCGCGCGGTCGACCGAAAGACGGTCGCGCCATGCGTGTCCGAGGACCTTGTCCGCCGCGTTGTGACGCCCGACGTCCTCACGTACGACCACGAGTTCACCGTCGATCACGAGTCCGCACGCGTGCGACCCGCCCTTCTCGCGATATTCGTCGCTTCGGCGGGCCATCTCCGCGACCCAGCCGTGGAGGTCTGCGGGATCGATAGAGAGCGGAGTGGTGACCGGTGAGAGACCACGGGCGTGGCCCACGCTGGAGAAGGTGATTCCCTTCCCGCACCCGCTCGTGACGTACCGCGTTTTGTGCACCAGGTCGTCGGGCACTTCTTCGGTCGAGTTCACATAGACGATGCCGCGCTTGGCGTCCGAGTCGACTCCGGTGAAGGCATCGCGGTCTCGGAGCAGCCCCTCGGAGACGAGGAATCCGACCGCCATGTCCTCGAGGTAATCGGAGGTGGCCTGAACGGTCGCCACTTCGATGTCGTTGAGGTAGATGGTGATCGGGCGCTCGGAAGGCATGCCGGTCGAGAGATCGGACGCATGGAGGACCTTCACCGCGCGGGCGGGTTTCTCGGCCGGCGCCTCGGTCGGCGGCGTCACGGGTTCGGCGACCTCAGTCGGCGACACCGCCTGTCCCTCGTCGTCGGTGCGCGCTTCGACCTCGGCGAGGTCAGCGGGTGTGTTCACATTGAAGAACGAGTCGAGCGAGGGATCGATCTCACGGAGCGACTCGATCGGGAGTTCGAGCACGTCGAGCTTCGGGAACATCGCCACGATGCGGCGACGCCCTGTCGCGAGGACTTCGCGAGCAGCTGGGAGAACAGCCTCGACACGATAGAGGGCGAGCAGCGGCTCGGGACCCTTGGGCGTCATCGGGATGATCACGTCGTGACCGTTCCGCGCGGCCCAGAGGGTACGGACCACGTCTCCCGACAGCCACGGCATGTCTGCCGCGACGGCGAGCACCCAGTCGTCGTTGGCGATCGCAAGCGCGGTCGAGAGTCCCCCGAGCGGCCCCTGATACGCGACCTCGTCGGTGAAGATCCCCACCTCGGCAGGCATGGCGACCTGTGCGAGCGACTCGGGTCGATTGGTGACGATGACGGTGTGTTCGCAGACCTCCGATACGGCCGCGACGACTCTCGCGACCATCGGTTCGCCCTCGACTTGCAAGAGCGTCTTATCGACGCCCATGCGCAGCGATCTTCCTCCTGCAAGCACCGCGGCTGTTACCGGCAGCTTCGGTGCGGAGAGGTCGTCTTTACTCATTCACGCTCCTCATACCCCTGAATGACGCTTCGATTCTAATCCTGACCCCATATATAGGGATTATATTCACATAAGAGGCACAGATGGTCGGCAAACGGTCATG
>CAZMJV010000020.1:0-27358 GCA_964566905.1 uncultured Coriobacteriia bacterium
CGTTAACTTCACACTCCTGTGTTTTCTTATCTCAATCGAACATATGTTCGATATAGTGGGTAACCTATTCTTCCGGGGATAGGTTGTCCGGCAGAGGAGAGCACAGGTTTCATGGGTAGCAACACGGCGATAAAACGATTCACAGCGACTCCGGCGGACCAACCGCTCGAGCTGTTCGACGGCGGGCATTCGCGCATGCCGATCATCGCGGAACTCCTCGGGAGTCCGTGGATCAGACGCGCGTCCGATCTTCTCAAGGCCGACGGAGCGTACGCGACCAAACAGGTCGAGGAGCCCGTCGAGGTCGTCTGGGATCCCGAGTCACGGTGTCCCGTCGCGTTCTCACGCGGGGAGCATGCCTATCGCGTCGATACGATTGCACAGGCATGGTCCGCCGAGCGCATCTGGTGGGATCCGCGCCGCAGGGTGTCCCGGCGCTTCTGGCGCGTCATCTCCCGTAACGGCGTGTTCGACCTCGTCTACGATCGCCGCGACGACAGCTGGTTCCTCGTGGGGATTCAGGACTAACCGTGTCTTCCGGATTCGTACATCTGCATGTGCACTCGCAGTTCAGTTTCATGGACGGTGCCGCGCCGTTGCCCGCGCTCGTTGAGCGCGCCGCCCAGATGGGCATGCCCGCGCTCGCACTCACCGATCATCAGGGGCTCTCGGGCGCGATCCGCTTCTACAAGGCGTGTCAGAAGGTCGGTATCAAACCCATCATCGGCTGCGAGGTGGTCGTCGAGACCGCGGGCATCGAAGGAGAAGAAGGGGATCTCCCGCCTGCGAAGCGTCTCGTTCTGCCGCCGCGCGCAGGGTTTGGCCGGGCCTCGGCCGTGGGCTATCACCTCACCCTCCTGTGCAAGGATCTCGCAGGGTATCGCAACCTCTGCCAGCTTCTCTCCAAGACGCATCTGCGCGGACCGTTCGAGGAGAGCGTCGTGCTTCTGAGCGATCTCGCCGACCATTCAGCGGGTCTCATCGGACTCTCGGGCTGCGGCAACGGCGAGGCGGCCGCGGCGGTGCTTGCGGGTGAGCCCAGACGTGCGCGTGAGGCGCTCGTTCGTCTGGCCTCGTGCTTCGCGCCTGGCGACTTCCATGTGGAGCTCGTGCACCCGCTCACCGCCGACGGACCGCGTGTGATCGGCGGACTCTGCTCGCTCGCGGAGAGCCTCTCGCTTCCCATGGTCGCGACCAACAACGTCCACTACCTCGACGAGAAGAGCCATCGAATCCACGATGTGCTCTCGGCGGCCGGCGCGAAGGCGCGGCTCCCCGGTCCGTGCGACCGTCCCAATGCCGAGCTCTGGTTCAAGCCGGCTGCTGAGATGCGACGGCTCTTCGACCGTCTTCCGCAGGCGTGTGATTCCACACTCGAGATCGCGGAGCGCTGCAACCTCGAGCTCCCGCTCGGCGAGTTCCACTTCCCGGGTGCAGATATCCCCGAGGGCGAGACTGCGTATTCCGTGCTCGCCAAAGAGTCGTGGCGAGGGCTTGAGCGGCGCTATACCCCGATGATCCCGGATGCAATCGCACGCCTGAATCACGAGCTCACGCTCATCGATTCGATGGGCTTCTCGGAGTACTTCCTCGTGGTCAAGGAGATCGTCGACTTCGCGAAGAGCCGCGGCATCCGTTGTTCGGGGCGGGGGAGTGCGGGCGATTCGATCGTCGCGCACGCACTGGGCATTACCGATGCCGACCCCATCAAGTACGACCTGCTCTTCGAGCGGTTCCTCAACCCGGAGCGCCGCCAGATGCCCGACATCGACGTGGACTTCGACTCCGCCCGTCGCGACGAGGTCATCGAATTCATCTATAAACGCTTCGGCGCCGAGCATGTCGCGATGGTCGCCACGGTGAACACGATGACGGCGCGAAGCGCGGTGCGCACGGTGGCGCGGTCGTTCGGGTTCCCCATCGCGAAGGTGAACAGCCTTTCACGGCATCTGCCCTGGGTCTCCGCTCGAAAGATTCGCGAGGTGCTCGAAACCTACCCGGAGTGCGTGCATCACCCGTTGCGCGACGAGGGGGAGTACGGCCTCCTGCTCGACCTCGTCGAGGAGCTCGACCACTGTCCTATGCACCTCGGCACCCACCTCGGGGGCTTCATCATCACCCGCGAACCCATCGCGAGTTGGATGCCGTTGCAGTGGGCGGCCAAGGGGACGGTCGTCTCCCAATACGACAAAGACGACATCGAGGCGCTCGGCTTGGTGAAGATGGACATCCTGGGCCTGAGGATACACTCGGCGATCAGCGACGCGGTCGAGATGGCGCGCGAACGGATGGGGGAGGACGCGGTGCCCGAGCCGTTCGACCTCGTCCCGGACGACCCGCATGTCTTCGAGCAGGTGGCCTCGGCGGACACCGTGGGGATGTTCCAGCTCGAATCGAGCGGGCAACGCAACCTCTCCAAGCGCCTGAAATCGTCCACTTTCGAGGACATCATCGCCCAGATATCGCTCTTCCGTCCCGGCCCTCTCGAGGCTGAGATGATCACGCCGTTCATTCGCCGCCGTCACGGTCTCGAGCCGGTCGTCGTCCCGCATCCCGGGATGGCCAAGGTGCTCGCCGACTCCTACGGCGTCATCGTCTACCAGGAGCAGGTGCTGCTTGTCGCCCGAGAGGTGGCCGGGTTCGACCTCGCCGAGGCGGACTCGCTGCGCCGTGCGATGACAAAGGACCGCAGCCGCGAGGAGATGGAGCGCATCCGCGGGCACTTCATCGAGCGGGCGATGGGACGCGGGACGACGAGGGCGGTCGCGGAGGAGGTCTTCCGGCAGCTCGAGGGTTTCGCTGCATACGGGTTCAACAAGGCGCACGCGGCGTGCTTCGCGGTCGTGTCCTACGCGAGCGCCTGGTTGCGCACGTACTACCCGGCAGAGTTCGCCGCGGCGATCATGAACCACGAGCCGATGGGCTTCTATACGCCGCGCCTTGTGATCAACGACGCTCGTCGTCATGGGATCGAGATCCTCACACCGCACATCAACGAGTCCGGGACGCGTTACAGCGTCGGGCCTGACGGTCGCTCGATCCGAGTCGGACTTCGCGACATCCACCGGATGAACCAGCGTCTCTTGAGCGCGATTGAAAGCGAGCGCGCCGTGAGGCCGTTTCGCGACCTCGCGGACTTCCTGCGCCGCACCCGCGCAGAGGCCCCCGCCGCCGAGTCGCTCATCCGGGTCGGCGCGCTCGACGGTCTCGGGGTCACGGAGGTCGGTCGCCCGCCCACGCGCGACGAGCTCCTGGCGCTGCTGCCCGAACTCAAGGCGGTGCTCGCGCGGGAGGGGGTGGTCGGCGATGACACGCTCTGCCTCGCACCGGGACCGACCCGTCCGGTCGAGGACCCCTCGCATGTGAGTGGCTGGTCGCACGCGAGGCGGATATCGGCGGAGCTCGAGCTCACCGGGCTCTCGCTCACCGCTCATCCGCTCACGATCGCGCAAAACGACCTGCGGGCGCGCGGCGTCACCTGGGCGCGAAGCCTGTCGGCGCTGCCGGACCGCACCCACGTCCGCGTGGCGGGTGTGCGCGAGCGTGCCCAGACGCCGCGGACGCGTTCGGGCAAGCGCACATGCTTCCTGACGCTGGAGGATCCCACCGGACTTCTCGACGTCGTGGTCTTCCAAGACACGCTCAACCGCGTCGGTGAGAATATCGTCAAGCATCGCGCCTATGTCGTCGACGGGGTCCTGCAGAACAATTGCGAGCGAGGGCTGGCGATCATCGCCGACAACGTGCGCCCCTATGTCGTGCGCGCCGACGCCGGAGGCCAGCGTGTGCGGTTGCGCCGAGGGGTGCCGAGCGGACCGATGGGACCCGCCCTCGGAGGGGCGGGTGCACCGGATGAGGAAAGCTGGATTGCTGCAGAGGAAGCCGGGGGCTACTCGGTCTGATCGTCGATCTCGGCGATGGGGCCGTTCTTCTTGACCGACTCGATGCCGTTCTCCATGCCGGCCTTGGTGGAGTAGTACTCGCTGCGACCGATCTCCTGGGAGTTGCCGGCCTTCAGGATGAAGTAGGGCTCGCCCTTCGAGTTCTCGCGCCTCTCGTAGCGCTCGTCGAGGGGGGAGTTCTTGCGGACCGACTCGATGCCATCCTTCGCGTATACCTTGCTCGCATAACGCTGGCCCGTCAGGATGATCTGCCCGTTCGCCGCCTTCAGGTTGAACAACACGTGCCCGTCGCTCGAGTTGGTCAGGACGTAATGCGCTGCCATGGCTCTCCTTCCATATGGATGGACCTATGAGCCATATACCCGAAACTCGCGCCCACGATTTCAATATCTGGAACGCTAGAGCGGCAGGTCCTTCTCTTTGAAGACCTTGATCCCTACGGAGTAGAGGACGATTCCCACGACGGCGAGCAACACGAGTCTGAACGCATATCCCTCGCCGCTCAGAATCGCCTTGGTGTCGAAGAGCGTGTCGAGTGAGAAGTACTTGAGGAACTCGAGCTGCGGGTCGAGCTGCGACATCAGCTCGAACATGAAGAATGCCAGCGGGAAGCCGGCGCCCACCGCGATCGAGTTCTTCGAGCGGTTGAAGACACACGAGGACATGAACGTGAGGCCGCTGATGGCGAAGTGCAACAGGAAGCATCCGAGGTTGAGTGTGAGGAACGTGCTCGTATCCAGCTGATCCGGCTGGAACGTGCGACCGGCGACAAGCCCCACGACTGAGACGATGAGGAACATCAGGACGAGCGACAACACGAAGTACGTCGCCCCCGTGAGCGCGATCCTCGTCCTTTTGGTCGGTGTGGAGAGGTAGAAGGCCATCCCACCCTTGTCCACCTGCTCGGCGATGAGCTTGTTTCCCACGATGATGGAATAGACCATCGGGAAGATGATCCCGATGATGGTGTAGAACCCCTTGGACATGAATCCCAGAAGGCTCGTCGCCTCGCTGAGAAGGGCGCCGATGCCGGGGATGCTGGCGGCGATGTTCGTCAGATTACCGAGGTTCGTGGGCGTGAACACGGCGATGACGACGGTGAGATATACCGAGAGCACCAGCGTGATTATGAGGAAGAGCCGGTAGTTCGATCGGGCGATCTGCTTGAAAAGCGGCCAGCTCATCGTCGCTCCTCATCCTCGTAATAGCGCATGAAGTACTCCTCCAGCGTATGCCGGATCTCGCTCATCGAGCGCACGTCGTAGCGAGCGAGCGTCTGTATGAAGTCGTTGATGTTCCCGGCGTTCACCGAGACCTTCACCGTGAGGCGCGTCGGGTCGACCTCCGCGAAATCGAGGGCTTCACGCTTGAGCGCTTCGAAATCCGAATTTCCCGCCAGTTCGACCTCGAAGATCTTCTGCTTCGCGTGGCGCAGCTCTGCGGAGTCGACCGTAGAGATGATGCGGCCCTCTTTGATGATGGCGATGCGGTCGCAGGTGTTCTCGACCTCCTCGAACTGATGCGAGGACATCAGAATCGTCTTGCCGCCCGCCTTCTCCTCGGCGACCAGGTCCACGAAGACCCGCTGCATGAGGGGGTCGAGTCCGCTGGTCGGCTCGTCGAGAATCAGAACCATCGGGTCGTGCATGAACGCGCACACGATTCCGATCTTCTGCTTCATCCCCTTGGACATGCGCTTGAGGTCGCCGGTCGGGTCGAGTTCGAACATCTCGATCAGACGGTTCGCCTTGTCCATGCTCTCGAGACCGCGCATCTCAGCCATCATCGCGATGAGACGCGTGCCCGTCATATCTCCGGGAAAGGCGATTTCGCCGGGGAGGTATCCCAAGTCGCGCTGAATGATGTCCGGTTTTCTCCAGCAGTCGAGGCCGTCCACCTCGCAGCTCCCGCTCTGCGGTCGGGAGAAGCCCAGGAGGTGTCGGATCGCGGTGGTCTTTCCCGCGCCGTTGGGTCCGAGGAAGCCGAAAACCTCGCCCTTCTCGATCGCGAACGAGACGTCGAAGACACCGCGGTTGTTCCCGTAGTCCTTTGTGAGGCGGTCCACTCGTATGACCGGCACGGAGCTCTCCTTATGGTCGGGAGCCGTTTCTAAGAGTATGGTACTTCCTCCGCCGCACGAGGCCGTCGACGATACGGCTGAGCACGCGCGGTCTCGTCCGCTATTATGTACGGATACGAAAATCAATACATACTCGCTGGAGGCGAACGTGAGCCACGCATACGACCCGCATGCAATCGAACCCAAGTGGCAGGGGATCTGGGAGACCGATTCCCTCTACAAGGTCACCGCGGATTCCGAGAAGCCCAAGAAGTACATCCTCGAGATGTTCCCGTACCCTTCGGGCGACATCCACATGGGGCATGTCCGCAACTACACGATCGGCGACGTCGTCGCGCGCTACTTCCGCATGAACGGCTACTCCGTCCTGCACCCCATCGGGTGGGACGCGTTCGGCCTCCCGGCCGAGAACGCGGCGATCAAGTCCAACTCGCACCCCGCCGTCTGGACTTACGCGAACATCGAGACACAGAAGGCCTCCTTCAAGCGCATGGGCTTCTCCTACGACTGGGATCGCGCACTCGCGACCTGCGACGAGGAGTACTACCGATGGGGTCAGTGGATCTTCCTCAAGATGTGGGAGCGCGGGCTCGTCGAGCGCAAGTCCTCGCCCGTCAATTGGTGTCCCTCGTGCATGACCGTGCTCGCGAACGAGCAGGTCGAGGGCTCCGACGGCCATTGCTGGCGCTGCAAGAGCATCGTCGAGAAGCGCGAGCTTGAGCAGTGGTACTTCAAGATCACCGACTACGCGCAGGAGCTCCTCGACGACCTCGACCAGCTTGACGGCTGGCCCGACCGCGTCAAGCAGATGCAGGCCAACTGGATCGGCCGCAGCGAGGGCGCCGAGGTCGAGTTCACCCTCTGCGACCCCGAGGGCAACCCCACCGACGAGAAGATCGTCGTCTTCACCACGCGCCCGGATACGCTGTTCGGCTGCTCCTTCTTCCTGCTCGCCCCCGAGCATCCGCTCGTCGAGCAGCTCGTCGTCGGCACGCCGTACGCTGACGACGTCCATCGGGTCGTCGACATCGCCAAGAAGGCGACTGCCGTCGAGCGCTCGATGGGGGAGCGTGAGAAGAACGGGGCGTTCACCGGCCGCTACGTGGTCAACCCCGTCAACGGCGAGAAGGTCCCGGTGTGGATCTCGGACTATGTGATGATGGAGTACGGCACCGGCGCTGTCATGGCCGTCCCCTCGGGAGACGACCGCGACTTCGCGTTCGCACGCAAATACGACCTGCCTATCCCTCCGGTCATCCTCGCCGACAACGACCCGCTCCTCGCGACCCTTGCGGGCGTCTCGGACCGCATCATGGATGATGTGCCCTGGGACGTCTCATATGCGGGCGAGGGCGTCATGGTCCAGTCCGGTCGGTTCACCGGCATGCGCGGCGGCAAGAACTCTGAGGGCCTCAAGGCCGTCATCGAGGCGCTCGCCGAGAAGGGCATCGGCCGCCCGACCATCAACTTCCGCCTGCGCGATTGGCTCATCAGCCGCCAGCGCTATTGGGGCAACCCCATTCCCATGATCAAGTGCGAGGCCTGTGGGCTCGTCCCCGTGCCCGAGGCCGACCTGCCGGTCCGTCTCCCGCGCGACGTCGACGTCACCAAGGGCGAGACGCTCGCCGACCACCCCGAGTTCTACGAGGTCACGTGTCCCGTCTGCGGCGGCCCCGCTCGTCGCGAGACCGACACGATGGACACGTTCACCTGCTCGTCGTGGTACTACCTGCGCTACACCGACCCGCGCAACTCCCAGGAGGTCTTCGGCAAGGACGCGGCCGACTACTGGATGCCCGTCGACCAGTACATCGGCGGCATCGAGCACGCCATCCTCCACCTGCTGTACTCGCGCTTCTTCACCAAGGTCTTCCGCGACCTCGGTCTCGTCAACTTCGACGAGCCGTTCACCAACCTGCTCACCCAGGGCATGGTGAAGCTCGACGGCGAGACGATGTCGAAGTCAAAGGGCAACGTGGTCGCGCCCGAGGACATGATCGCCAAGTACGGTGCCGACACGCTGCGCGCTTACATCCTGTTCATGGCGCCGCCGGACAAGGACCTCGAGTGGTCGTTCGAGGGTCTCGACGGCATGTTCCGCTTCCTCACGCGTGTCTGGCGTCTTGTCGAGGAAGTCACCTCGGAGACCGCAGGTCGTTCAGGAGACACTGCCGCCGAGAAGACCCTCAACCGCGAGATGCACCGCGTGATCGGCAAGGTCGCGAGCGACATCGAGCGCTTCAACTTCAACACGGCGATCTCAGCGCTTATGGAGCTCACCAACGCGCTCTCCGACTACCGCCACAGCGTCGCGGCGGGGGAGCGCGACCGCGAGTTGCAGCGTAAGGTCGCGGAGGCGCTCGTGCTCATGCTCTCGCCTTATGCGCCACACTGGGCGGAGGAAATCTGGCACGCGGTCCTCGGCAAGCCCAATTCTGTTCACCTGCAGTCCTGGCCCGTTTTCGACCCTGAACAGGCGAAAGCCGACGAGATCGAACTCGCGGTGCAGGTCAACGGAAAGGTGCGCGGCAAGGTCGTCGTCGCGGCGGGCGCCTCGGAAGACGAGGTCAAGACGGCAGCTCTCGAGGTCGTCGCTCCGTACGTCGAAGGCAAGGAGATCAAGAAGGTCGTCGTGGTTCCCGGCAAGCTCGTGAGCGTGGTCGTCGCAGGGTAATTGTGTTATCGTTCTTTCTCGCACGTCCCCGCCTCTTTAGCTCAGGGGATAGAGCGTCTGCCTCCGGAGCAGAAGGTCGCAGGTTCGAATCCTGCAAGGGGCACCAATAGTCCGTTTCTCAAACCCTGGACATGAGGGAACGCCACTTGGCACTCAGTCCAATGGTTTGATCAGTCAGAGGCAATGAGCCCACTCAACCGAGTGGGCTCATTTGTTTTGACCGGGAAGCGCAGATCCAAGTCAGCCGAGACATTTGAACAGGACCGTGCAGGCGGCTGATGAGCAGGGGAAGACATGAACCGATTACATGCATGTCGTGCTGGGTATTTAGGAATGTGACTTCAATCAGAAGGAGGTAAACGCAATGGCGAAATATGTTGATGGATTTGTGCTTGTAGTGCCTAAAGATAAAGAAGGTGAGTACAAGAAGATGGCGGAAGAGGGACGAGATGCGTGGATGAAGCATGGCGCGCTCGAATACTTTGAATGCAGGGGCGATGATCTCGCACAACAGGAAATGGGAGAGGAAAAATCACGAGCCTTTGCCGAAATGGCGGGCGCAAAAAGTGACGAGAACGTATGGTTCTCCTTTATTGTCTTCAACTCGAAGCAGCACCGCGATGAAGTGAACAAAAAAGTGATGGATGAAATGGCTGAAAAGTATCAAGAACAAAGCGATTTTTCGATGCCCACTGACATGACGAGAATGGCATATGGCGGATTTGAGGTGGAGGTTGAGGGATGAGGGTGTCAGGGAGTTTATTAGTCTCGTGTTCCGACACCCGTCCACATCGCGTGGGCGGGTGTTTTCTTGTCAGCGCGGGGGTCTACTGTCGTACGAAACGATAGATGGACGAAAGGTCGACAAGGTGAACGAACAACGCGATCCGAACAAGCAGGACCTCGAATCGTTCCAGCGGTTCGTCGATGCGTTCGGCAGCGAGGGGTTCATTGCGGGTGAATGGGCCAAGATGAAGGAGGTCCGACCCGGAGTATTTCAACTCGGATACTGGGTCGCCAGTCGGATCGTGGGCGAATGGATTCAGGCAATCTATCAGCACAACATCATCGACACTCGCGGCAATCACTTCAGCGACGAGGCGAGTGGCTTGGCCCATGATTTCTCGTGCGACCCCCGTTTGCTTGACACCGCGGACCTCGGATCGGTGCGACTGGCGCTCACCCGTGCGGTGCGGGGGGATCGCTTCTGTGAAGGCATCATCGCGGACACGTTTCGCGATGGCATGGCACAAGCGGCCACCCGCAGGCTCGTCGCCCTGGGCATGGAGATGGAGTAGTGCCAAGAGGCCGGCCCCTTTCGGGACCGGCCTCTGTCATTGTTGGACGTCTTCGGTTCCTAGTGCCCGCTTGCCTTCTCGGTCTCGGCGGCGGCGATGATCCTCTGAGCCGCGTCGTGCGGGACCTCTTCGTAGCTCTTGGTCTCGATCGTGTACTCGCCCGTGCCGTGTGAGAGCGAGCGCAGCGTGGTCGAGTAGTGGACGACCTCAGCATAAGGGGCGACGGCCTTGATGACCGTGCGTCCACGCTCGTCGGTCTCGATACCGAGTACGCGCCCGCGGCGGGTCGGGAAGTCTCCCATGACCGCACCGGCGTACTCCTCGGGAACAGAGACGACCAGTTCGGACAGCGGCTCAAGCAGAACCATGTCAGCCTTCTCGCACGCCGCGCGGAATCCGATGCGCGCCGCCATCTTGAACGCCATCTCGTTCGAGTCGACCGCGTGGTACGAGCCGTCGTAGACGGCGACCCTCACGTCCACCATCGGGTACCCAGCGAGAACGCCCTCCTCCATCGAGGCGATGACGCCTTTCTCGATGGCGGGGAGGAAGTTGCGGGGGATCTTGCCTCCGACGATCTCGTCGACGAACTCGAATCCGTTGCCCGTGTTTGGCTCGACGCGCAACCAGCAATCGCCGAACTGGCCCGATCCGCCAGTCTGCTTCTTGTGGCGTCCCTGTGCCGAGGCCGTCTTGCGGATCGTCTCGCGGTAGGGGATGCGCAGGTCGATGATGTCGACCGCGACGTTTCCACGCTCCTTGATACGCGAGAGCACCACGTCGATCTGCGTCTCACCGACGGCGGTGAGTACCGACTGATGCGTCTCGTCGTCACGACGGAACGTGAGGGTCGGATCCTCCTCGATGACACGATGAAGTAGCTCGCCGAGTTTGTCCTCGTCGGCCTTGGTCTTCGCCTGGACTGCTACGGGATACAGCGGCTTGGGGAAGGGGAACTCGCCGACGGCGAGCTTGCCCGAGAGCGAGAGCGTGTCGCCGGTCAGCGCCCCGAGGAGCTTGGGGATGACCACGATGTCGCCGGCGGGTGCGGCCTCGACGTCGGCGCTCTCCTTGCCGGTCATCTTCAGCAGGTGGGGGATGCGCTCCTTCTTGCCGGTGCGCGAGTTGGTCAGTTCGATGTTGGGGGTGAACGTCCCCGAGATGATCTTCACGAAGCTCAGCCGGCCCACATAGGGGTCGGAGACGGTCTTGAAGATGAATCCCGCAGGTTCACCCTCGACTGTAACGTGAGCCTCAGTGCCATCGGCCATCGGGATGGGTCCGTGCGCCGTGGGCTCGGGGAAGAACCTCACGATGTCGTCGAGCAGGTCCTCGATGCCGAGCATCTTGATGGAGCTCCCCAGATAGACGGGGATGAAGATTCCCTGGGCGATCGCCTTGTCCAGCAGGAAGAGCAGCTCGTCTTGGGAGAGGCTCTCCTCGCCGTCGAGGTACTTCTCCATCAGGGTGTCGTCGGCCTCCGCGACGAGCTCGAGGAGCTTCTCGCGCGCCGCCTCGGCTGCCGCCCGGTACTCCTCGGGGAGCTCGGCGATCTCCTCTTTGTCTCCTTTGAGCAGATACGCCTTCTTGCGGATGATATCGATGATCCCCCTGAACTCCTCACCTGTTCCCATGGGGATCTGAACGGCTCCGACGCGGTGGCCGAACTTGGCTTCGAGGGTCTTCATGGTCGCGTCGAAGTCGGCGGTTTCCTTGTCCATACGGGTGACGAAGACCGCGCGTGCGATCTGCATGTCCTCCGCGATGTGCCAAACCCGCTCGGTCATGACCTGGGGTCCCGACACGGCATCTACGACGAAAAGCGCCATTTCGGCCGCCTCCATGCCGCCGATGACGTCGCCGATGAAATCCGGGTCGCCGGGGGTGTCGATGATATTGATCTTGTAGTCCTTGTAGGGGATTGGTGCGAGAGACGTTCCGATGGTGATTCCTCTACGGATCTCTTCGGATTCGTAGTCGAGGTTGGAGTGGCCGCCTTCGACGGTCCCCAACCGCTTGGTGACGCCGGACTCGTAGAGCATCGCTTCAGCAAGCGGGGTTTTCCCCGCTCCGCCGTGTCCTACTAGGACTACGTTGCGCACACGGTCGGTACTCGGCGCTCCCATACACATCGCCTCCTCGGATCTTCCACGCACATTATGTGCAGTGGGTGATTTATCCGCAGGCACGTCCGCCTTGCGGACCCTTATGGGATACTATGCCTGTATCTTCGGTTTTCCACCACCCTGAAGGTGGTAATTGTTCTCAGGAATGACGTGTTGGAGTAGTGCTCTTGGGCAGTGTCCTCGGAGCACCTTTTCATGGAAAGGCTACCTCAAATGACCCGACGCAAGGCTCTTTTCGCACTCGTCGCGATTGCGGTCCTCGCTTTCGCGCTCACCGGTTGCAGCGTGAAGAACGACACCGCCAAGAAGGTCGCGGCATCAAAGCCCAAGGCGACGGAGGAGACCCCCGCTGCCACCGAGCCTGCTTCCGGCCTCTACACCCCCAAGTACATCCCCAGCGGCGACGAGATCGCCGTCATCACCACGAGCCAGGGCGTCATCCGCGCCCAGCTTGCCGGCAAGGACGCCCCGATCACCGTCGGCAACTTCATCGAGCTCGCGCAGAAGGGTTTCTACGACGGAACCCGCTTCCACCGCTACGAGCCGAACTTCGTGATCCAGGGCGGAGACCCGAACACCAAGGGTGTCACCGATGAGGCGTTCGCCGCCGCGGTCGAGTCTGGACAGTCGGGATACGGCACGGGCGGACCCGGATACTTCATCAAGGGCGAGTACACCACCAACCCCAACAACCATCACCTCGACGGTGCGCTGGGTATGGCGCGCTCGCAGTCCCCGGACTCGGGCGGATCCCAGTTCTACTTCTGCATCGGAGACCAGTCGTTCCTCGACCCCAACTACACCGTCTTCGGTCAGACGCTCGAGGGTAAGGACGTCATCGCCAAGCTTCGTGCGGGAGATACCATCGACTCCATCGTCATCGAGAACGCTGTACAGTAACCAGTCAGGTCCGCACGATCATCGAGTTAGGAGACACATGCCCATGTACACGCCGTCATACGTCCCCACCGGCGAGGAGATCGCCGTCATCACCACCAACAAGGGTGTCGTCCGCGTGCAGCTCACCGGTACCGACACTCCCATCCACGTCGGCAACTTCGTCGAGCTCGCCCAGAAGGGCTTCTACGACCACACCAAGTTCCACCGCTACGAGCCCAACTTCGTGATCCAGGGCGGCGACCCCCAGAGCGTGTCGTTCAGCCGTGAAGAGGTTGCCAGCTCCGGCTCCCGTTCGGGTCTCGGCACCGGCGGCCCCGGCTACTACATCCAGGGCGAGTTCACCACCAACCCCAACAACCGCCACCTCGACTGCGCACTGGGCATGGCCCGTTCGCAGCACCCCGATTCCGCCGGATCGCAGTTCTACTTCTGCATCGGCGAGCAGTCGTTCCTCGACCCCAACTACACCGTCTTCGGGCAGACCCTCGAGGGTCAGGACGTCATTCATTCGCTGCGTGCGGGAGACGAGATCGAGTCGATCGTCATAGAGAATCTCGCCCAGTAACGTAGCGGGGAGGGGTTTGATGAACCGATCCAAGTACAACGAGGCGCAGAAAGCCTACGAGTCGGGCGATTATCGTTCGGCTCTTAAGGGTTTTCTGGAGTCGATCGACCGCGAGCACAGCGACAACGGTCCCGCCTGCCATATGGCGGGCAACTGCATGCTTCGTCTGAGGCGTCACGCCGATGCTGAGACGGCATATCGCCGTGCCCTGCTCGACGAGACCTACGACAAGGCCGGTGCCGTCCGAGCGAACCTCGGCGTCGCACTCACCTCGCAGGGCGACTACACCAACGCCGTCAAGGAGTTCGAGCTCGCGCTCGAGGACCCGAGTTATTCCACGCCCCACAAGGCGTACTCCGGCATGGGTAACGCGCTGCTCAAATGCGGACGCACGAAGGACGCCGCGTTCGCGTTCCGCGCGGCTGCAGGGGAGAAAGGCAACACCGATCCCGGCAAGGCGCTGGTCAACCTGGGAATCTGCTTCATGGCGCTCGACCGCCCCAACGACGCGGCCGACGCATATCGCGCCGCCCTGGGCATCGAGGGCTACTCGGGCAAGGGCAAGGCGAGCGCCAACCTCGGTCAGGCGTACGTCGCTGCTGGCCGCATGCGCGAGGCGTTCCGCGCCTTCGAGCAGGCCACCGAGCGCTACAGTCAGAAGCTCTCGCCTGCGGCGGAGCGCGATTTCGAGAAGGCCCGACTCGCCGTCGAGGGACCGTCGACCGGCTCCGTCCCCGAGGTCGACCCGACCCAGGCGTTCGCGCCCTCCGTCGAGACGACCGCGACTGCTGCTCCCGTAGAGGCCCCCGTCCCGGTGGCCGAACCTGTTCCGGCGCCCGTGGCAACCGCGCCTGCACCCGAACCTGCTCCCGTCGTCCCCGACCCGGCTCCGACCCCCGTCGCGGCCACGCAGTCCTTCGCCGCCACCGGCGGCATCCCTGTCGCGGTCGAGACCGATTTCTTCTCGGCCACCGAGGCTGAGCTTCGTGTGAAGGATCGCGAGGAGCGTCGCGAGCATCGACGCAAGAGCCACGCATGGATCAAGGTGCTCGTCGCGTTCGTCATCGCCTTCGTCGTCGTCGGCGGTGGGGCGGCAGGCGCGTACCTTCTCGGTTACGGACTTCCCTCGCAGGAGAGCGTGGCCAAGGACCTCGTCGCGGCCCACGCGGCAGGGGAGGACGTGGACTCCTTCTGGGTCGCGTCACCCGGCGTCGATATCATCCGTTCGATGATGGCGGTCCCGCCCTCGACCAACCTCTCAATCGATTCGATTGAACGTGGAGCGGTCAAATCGAGCGCGATCGTGACTTTGACACTTGAAAACGACACGCCTGTGCGGTACAAGATGACCTTCGCACGCGAAGGCGTGGGCTGGAAGGTCTCCAACATCGAGACTTACTTCGTCTCCAACGACGCGAAGTGATCTGATAGCGCCACTCACCACTAGACGATACGCTCAAGAGAGGATCCACCTATGATTCAGACTACCTACGTCATGCTCAAGCCCGATGCCGTCCGCCGCGGCTTCATCGGTCAGATCGTCAGCCGTTTCGAGAACACCGGACTCGTCGTCGAGCGCATGGAGCTCGCCACCCTCACCGCCGAGCAGGCCGCCGCAAACTACGCCGAGCACGAGGGCAAGCCGTTCTACGAGGGTCTTGTCTCCTACATCACCTCCGGCCCCGTGCTCAAGATGGCCATCTCCGGCGACAACGCCGTCGCGGTGTGCCGCAAGCTCATGGGCGTCACCAATCCCGCGGACGCCGCTCCCGGCACCATCCGTGGCGATTTCGGCCTGACGATGGACGAGAACGTCATCCACGGTTCCGACTCTCCCGAGTCCGCCGCGCGCGAGATCGCACTGTTCTTCGGCGCCTAGTTTCGCCTTGCGAGCCGGCATCGCCGGACGGACGGGTAGCCTTCCCGGTGAGCCGGGGGTAAGGGGATACAACAAATATGTTCTTCCGCATCATGGATAAGGAGCGCGTCGTCGACCTCGTCGAGGGGTTGGCGCAGGAGCGGGAGGTGGTCGGGCCGGTCGCACGAGGAAACTCGTTCGCGTACGCCCCGATCACCGACCCCGCCCAGCTCCGTCTTGATTTCGATACGACGCTGCTGCCTCCCAAGAAGTACTTCTTCCCAGCGAAGGAGGAGCTTCTGCGCTTCAAGTCCACCGACAGCATGCTGGTCGACGACTCCATCGAGGTGACCCCCCGGGTCATCTTCGGCGTGCACGCGTGCGACATCAACTCGTTCTCGCTGATGGACGCGGTCTTCTTGGGTGACGGAAATCCGGACCCCTACTACAAGGCGCGCCGCGACGAGACGATGATCGTCGGGATCAGCTGCCGTCCGCGCCCGGAGTGCTTCTGCAAGGCGTGGGGCACCGACGAGGTGCACCAGGGGTACGACCTCTTCCTGCACGACCTCGGCGACCGATACCTCGTTTCCGTGCGATCGGTCGAAGGCGCCGAGATTCTCGACCACTACGTCGAGACGCGCGACGTCACGCCGGAGGACACCGCGGAGTTCCAGCGGATCACCGCGGAGGTCAACGCGCTCCACGAGCCCACACCCGACACGTCGCAGCTGCCCCTCCTCATGGATGCTCTCTATGACGACGCGGTGTGGGAGGAACTCGGCGAGCGCTGTCTTTCCTGCGGCGCCTGCTCGATGGTCTGCCCCACCTGTCACTGCTTCGACGTCAACGACAAGCTCGACATGGACGGCAAGGGCGGGATCCGCGAGCGCTCCTGGGACTCGTGCCTCTACCTCGAGTTCGCATCGGTCGCGCACGGGCACAACTTCCGCTCGTCGCGCGCATCGCGTGTGAGAAACCGCTTCTATCACAAGCTGCTCGGTTATCTCACCAAGCACGACCGTGTGCTCTGCACCGGTTGTGGCCGCTGCGTCAACGCATGCAAGGCCGACATCAACCCGCGCGTCGTCATCGACGCTCTTCAGGAAAGGGGGCGCTGATGGAGTCCCGTCTTGTCACCAAGACCTTCGTCGACAACCCCTATCGACCCTGGCCGGCTCGTATCACGTCGATCACCGAGCTGACGGCCACTGAGAAGCTCTTCGAGATCAGGATCATCGATCCTGTCGCGCGTGCGGCCTTCGGGCACGGAGCAGGGCAGTTCGTCGAGGTCTCGATCTTCGGAGTGGGGGAGGCACCCATCTCCATCTCCTCGGCACCCTCCAAGCAGGGATTCATCGAGCTCTGCGTGCGTCGTGCAGGTTCGGTCACCGGTGCGCTTCATGACAAGCAGTGCGGCGACATCGTCGGTATCCGCGGGCCGTTCGGCCACGGGTTCCCCTTCGAGGACATGAAGGGCCACGACATTCTCCTCGTCGCCGGAGGGCTCGGAATCGCCCCCCTCAAATCGCTCATCAACCACATCCACGACGAGCGCCACGACTTCGGGAAGGTCACGATCCTCTACGGCTCGCGCAACCCCTCCGAGGTCATGTTCCGCCAGCAGTTCGAGATGTGGAAGCATCGCCAGGACTTCGACCTCATCATGACCGTCGACGAGACCGACGAGACCTGGGACGGCGAGGTCGGCCTTGTCACCAAGCTGTTCGACCGCCTCGAGGTCGATCCCGAGAACACCTTCGGCGCCGTGTGCGGACCGCCGGTCATGTACCGGTTCGTCATCGACGAGATGCGCAAGAAGGGCATGCACGCCGACCGCATCTACGTCTCGTTCGAACGCCGGATGAAGTGCGGCATCGGCAAGTGCGGGCACTGCGGTGTCGGCCACCAGTACGCATGCGTCGACGGACCGGTCTTCAACTTCTGGGAAGCCAAGAACCTGCAGGGGGCGATATAGATGGCAACTCGCAACGCAGCCCGCGTCGCGGTCATCGGGCTCGCCTCCGACTTCGGATGCCAGCTCCAGATGACCAACATCGAGGACCATCTCCTCGACGTCGTCGGTCAGTTCGAACTCGCTTACTGGCAGCTCGCTTCCAGCGGCGAGATGCCCGATGAGTACGACATCCTCGTCGTCGAGGGTGCCGTGACCACCGAGGACCATATCCTCACGCTCAAAGAGGGTCGGAAGCGCGCTAAGACCGTCATCACCGTCGGCGCCTGCGCGATGACCGGCGGACTGCCCGGCCTCGTGTCGGTCGGTGACTTCGAGACGGCCGTCTCGACGGTGTACGGAACCGATATCCCCGTGTTCGCGGCGGGACGAGTGAGCCCGATGCCCGTGCATTCCGTCGTGAAGGTGGACTACGAAGTCCCCGGATGCCCCATCGAGCCCGCGGAGTTCGTCAAGGTCCTCCAGCACGCCCTCGCGGGAATCCGCGACACCGTTCCGGCCCAGACCATGTGCGGGTCGTGCAGGATCAACGAGACCGAATGCTTCTTCGATCGAGGCGACGTGTGCCTCGGTCTCATCACCGCGGCCGGTTGCGGGGCGCGTTGCGTCGCGAAGAACCGTCCGTGCAAGGGGTGTCGCGGCTTGGCCGCCGACGCCAACCTCGAGTACGCGAGCAAGGTGCTCGGGATCAAGGGCCTCAATCCCGAGGACATGGACAACGCGATCGAGCTCTTCAATGCTTGCAGGGAGGCCCTCCATGAGTGAACTTCTCGTCAATCACGTGGCCCGCATCGAGGGGCACGGAACCATCTCGATCGAGGTCGAGGACGGCGCGGTCAAAGACATCCATATGGACATCGTCGAGCCTGCCCGCCTGTTCGAGGCCATGGTCGTCGGTCGTCCGTATCACGAGACCTCCTATATCTCGAGCCGCATCTGCGGCATCTGCTCGCCGAGCCACACCGTCACCTCCATCAAGGCGACCGAGGCGGCCATGGGCATCGAGGTCTCCGACCGCACGAGGAAGCTTCGTCAGCTCCTCGTCTATGGATCGTTCCTCCAGAACCACGCGACCCACCTCTACCTGCTCGTCGTGCCGGACTTCACGGGCACCGCGAGCGTGTTCCCGCTCGCCGAGACCGCTCCTGATGTCGTCCGGCGCGCACTGAGCCTCAAGAGGCTCGGCAACGAGCTCTGCACGGTCGTAGGCGGACGATCGGTACATCCGATCCGTGCGGTCGTCGGCGGTTTCACGAGCGAGCCCTCTCCTCAGGAGCTGCTCGACATAGCCGATCGACTCGCTGCGGCAGCGCGTGACTGCATCGACACCGGCGACCTCTTCGCCGGGTTCGACGTGCCCGATTTCGAGACGGCCGGCGATCTTCTCGCGCTCGTCTCGCCCGACGACTACGCCATCTACGACGGCGAGGTGGGGGCCCTCTCTGCGGGTTGGAAGCGTCCCGCATCCGAGTACCGCCAGTTCGTCAAAGAGCACATCGTCGGCCACTCGAACGCCAAGTACTCGCTTCTCGAGGATGGTTCGACGTTCATGGTGGGCGCCCTGGCGCGCGTCAACCACTCGTGGGACAGGCTGCTGCCCTCTGCGCGCGTCGTCGCCGCGAAGGCCGGCCTGCGCCCGGTGTGCAAGAACACCTTCCGCAACAACATGTGTCAGGCTATCGAGCTCGTCGACGTCGCCGAGCGTTGCGCGCAGATCTGCCGTGAGCTTGCCGAGACCGCCGGTTCGGCCGCCGTGGTCGACTTCGAGGTCAAGGCGGGAGAGGGAACCGGCGCAACCGAGGCCCCGCGTGGCACGGTGTATCACAGCCTCGCAATCGACGACAAAGGCATCGTCGTTGCGGGCAACGTTCTCACACCCACCGCGCAGAACCTCGCGAACCTCGAGGCGGACATGCACGCGTTCGCACCGACCGTCGTGCATCTCCCGCGCGAGGAGTTCATCCTCGCCGTCGAGAAGCTGGTCCGTGCGTACGACCCCTGTCTCTCCTGCGCGGTTCACTAGAGAGCGTTCTCCAAATGGACTCCCGACGACCCGCCACCTGGCGGGTCGTTTTGTATCCGGAGAACACCGTCCCGTTTCGACCGCGTCTGGACTCGGGTTCGTGCGAGCTCGGATGACCGGCGGAGCATCTGGTCCAGCGCGCCGTCTTCGCCCCTGACCCGAGATCCGGAGAGCCCATGCCAACGATCGCCCTCGCACCAGCGTCCCCGCCCTGTCGCCGCGTGCTCGGCGGAGACGCGCATGCGCTCTCGGATGCGGAGCTCTTCGCGGTACTGCTCGACGACGACCTGGAAGCCGCGCACCGGCTCATCTCCACGTGGTCGCTCCCCGAGGGGATATGGAGGATGGCTCCCGAGGACCTGTTCGCACTCGACGGGATGCGTCCGGAGTCCGTAGCGCGCGTGCTTGCCTGTCTGGAGGTCTCCCGCCGCGCGCCCGCATGGAAGGTGGGGGACCGTCCGACGGTCGGCTCTCCTCAGGAGGTCGTGTCGGTGTGCGCCCCGAGGTTCCGCGGATGCGACCGCGAGCGGTTCTGGGCCGTGGCACTGGACACCCGCAACCACATCATCGCGACGATCGAGGTCTCGATGGGCTCCCTGGACGCATCGATCGTGCACCCGAGGGAGCTGTTCAAGGACGCGATACGCTTGTCCGCCTCCTCACTGATTTTGGTTCACAACCATCCGAGCGGCGACGCGACGCCGTCGTCGGCCGACATCCGGCTCACCCGCCGACTCGTGGAGGTGGGGGAGCTTATCGGGATCGATGTCGTGGACCACATCGTCATCGGCGACGCAGACGAATGGACGAGCTTCTGCGAGAACGGTCTGCTCTGAGCGGAAGGTCGTCTCCAAAACGCTTAGTTGTTGGTTTGGTGACGCTGCCCTAAACGCCCGTCTCCCCAGCTTCCCTGTGCTAAACTCTCGGGTACGACCGAACGCATCGGTCTTTGTTTTGTGTGCTCGCACGGGTAGTGAATGTCCGACGGCTTCGCCGTCGATACGAGAGGAAACGGAGCGACATGTCGCTTGTAGATATGATGTTCAATCAGTGGGGCGGGGACATGGCCATCGACCTCGGGACGGCGAACACGCTGGTCTCGGTCCGTGGCCAGGGAATCGTCATGATCGAGCCTTCGGTCGTCGCGGTCGAGAGCGACACGCGTCGCGTGCTGGCGGTCGGCGCCGAGGCGAAGCGCATGCTCGGGCGCACCCCCGGCAACATCGTCGCCATCAGGCCGCTCAAGGACGGCGTCATCGCCGACTTCGACATCACCGAGGCGATGCTTCGCTACTTCATCAACAAGACGCGCGTGAAGCGCTTCTTCTGGCAGCCCAAGCCCCGCGTCGTCGTCTGCGTCCCGTCCGGGGTCACCTCGGTCGAGAAGCGCGCCGTGTTCGAGGCGACGATCCAGGCCGGCGCCCGCCAGGCGTTCCTCATCGAGGAGCCCATGGCTGCTGCTATCGGTGCCGGACTGCCTGTTCAGGAGCCGACAGGTTCCATGGTCATCGACATCGGCGGCGGCACCACCGAGGTCGCCGTCATCTCGCTGGGCGGTATCGTCCACGCACAGTCGATCCGCATCGCGGGAGACGAGTTCGACGACGCGATCATCGCCCACGTGAAGCGCGTCTACAACGTGCTGATCGGCGAGCGCACCGCAGAAGAGATCAAGATGGAGATCGGCTCGGCCGCTCCGTTGCTCGAGGAGCTCGACGTCGAGGTGCGCGGACGCGACCTCTCCACCGGTCTTCCCCGTACCGTCGTCATCGAGTCCGAGGAGATCCGCGAGGCGATCGAGGAGCCCATCGCCGCCATCGTTCAGGCGGTCAAGCTCTCACTCGAGAACACTCCTCCGGAGCTCGCCAGCGACCTCATGGAGTACGGCATCGTGCTCACCGGCGGCGGCGGACTTCTCAAAGGACTCGACGAGCGTCTTCGCCTCGAGACCGGCATGCCGGTCCATGTTTCCGAGACCGCGCTCACCAACGTCGTAGACGGTTCCGCTCAGGCTCTCGAGGAGATCGACACGTTGCGCCGCCTCCTCCAGGGTGCCGGGAACAACGGGCGATAGCCCCGAGCTGTGGAACGCATACCGGACAGAGACAAAAAGAACAGCGGGCTTCCTCTGCTTGCGATACTGCTGGTGATCGCGCTCGTGATCACCACCGTGTGGTACCGCGAGGGAGATTCGGGTCCGCTCCATTCCGTGCGCAAGGGCGTGACCGTGGTCGCCACCCCGATAGGGAAGGCGGGCTCGTGGGCGTTCACACCCGCGCGGTCAGTGTCGCGCTTCTTCGCGAACCTCAACGTGGATCGCTCCGAGATCTCGACGCTTCGCTCGCAGAACTCCGAGCTTCGTGCCCGGGTCATGCAGCTCGAGGAGTCGAGGCTCGAGGCAGAGCGGCTTCGTAAGCTCATGGGCATCAAGGACGCGCTCGAGATGGACTCAGTCGGCGCGCGCGTCATCCATGGTTCGGTCAACAACTGGTCGCGCACGATCGTCATCGACAAGGGCTCAGACGAGGGCATCCAAGTCGGGATGCCCGTGCTCGGCGCCGAGGGCCTGCTCGGCCAGACCATCGAGGTCGGACCTCACTCCGCGACCGTCCGTCTCATCCAAGACGAGGGCAGCGGGGTCGCGGCCATGCTTCAGTCGAATCGCGCCGAGGGTGTTGTCAACGGCGCCGTGGACAACACGGTCGTCCTCGACTTCATCTCCAAGGAAACGTCGGTCACCGTCGGCGACGTGGTCATCACCTCGGGACTCGGCGGCGTCTTCCCCAAGGGAATCGTCATCGGTGAGGTGTCGGAGATCGACGACAACTCGTCGAGCGTCTATCGGTCGATCAAGATCGAGCCGGCTGCAAAGGTGTCCGGCATCGAGGAGGTCATAGTGATCGTCAACCCGGTCACCGCACCCGTGGGAGCGGCACAATGAGCGGGCGCGGCGCATTCGTATGGATACTGATCGTGGTCGCGGTGGTCTTCCAGATCGCCGTGGCTCCCAATATCGCCATCGCGGAGACGGCCCCGAACTTCCTGTTCCTGGTCGTCATCATCGCAGCGCTGGTGGACGGTCCCGCCCGTGGAGCCTCCATCGGTTTCGGGCTCGGACTGGTGTTCGACCTGATCGGATCAGGCCCTGTGGGTCCCTCAGCGCTGGTGTTCGCGCTCGTCGGCTTCCTCGCCGGATCGCTGCAGCGAAACATGTTCGCCGAGAACTGGCTGGTTCCGCTCACGCTCTTCTCGGTAAGCACGCTCCTGTCCCAGTTCATCTACGGTCTGGTCCTCAAGATCCTCGGGACCGACATCTCGTTTTGGTCGTCCGTGTTCTATCGGATGATCCCGGCAACCCTGTACAACACCGTCATCGCGCTTCTCATCTTCCCTTGGATCACCAGGGCACTCAAACAGGGTTCCCGGGCGATGAGGGTCCCCAATCGATTCTGATCCCCCGTCCCCCGTGGTCGGTCAGGAGGTGACATGCCCGCTCTGAAGGACAATCTTCGGCCTCGATTCCTGGTACTCGCCGCGATCTTCACGGGCGTGCTCGCCGTCCTGCTCATCCGCCTTTGGACGATGCAGGTCATCAACGGCGCGGAGTACGTCACGCTCGCCGAGCAGAACCGTATCCGCGAGGTCACGACGGTCGCTCCCCGCGGCCGGATACTCGACCGAAACGGCGTCGTCCTCGTCGACAACCGCGCTACGCTCGCGGTACTCGCGGAGCGATCGGTGCTCGATGACGCGGCCACCATCAAGCGCCTTGCCGATCTGATCGGAATCCCGTCGACTGCGATCGAGTCGCGGATCCTCACGTCGCGCGAGGCCGCGCTGGCACCGCATGCCGTCATGCTTGATGCTCCCATCAGGGTGGTCTCGTACCTTGCCGAGCATCCCGACCTTTTCCCCGGCATCTCGGTCGAGCCGCGGACCGTCCGAACCTACCCCTTCGGCTCGCTCGCGGCGCATGTCCTCGGGTATGCCGGTGGGATCTCGGACGACGAACTCGCCAGCGACACCTTCATCGATTACGATCCCGGCGACGTGGTGGGCAAGACCGGCGCCGAGGCGCAATTCGAATCGATCCTCCAAGGCGATCGCGGAGTCCGTACGGTCGAGGTCGACGCGGTCGGTCATGTGAGACGCGTGATCAGCGAGATCGAGCCCGAACCGGGTCGCGACGTTATGCTCACCATCGATATCAACGCCCAGAGAGTCGCCGAGGAGGCGCTCCAGCAGGCGTTCTCCGCAGCCGCAGGTCTCGGTTTCCCGCAGGCCAACGCCGGCTCGGTGGTCGCCTTGGACGTCAAGACAGGGGAGACGCTCGCAATGGCGAGCGCCCCGACCTTCTCCCCCGAGAAGTTCGTGGGAGGCATCACCACCGAGGAGTGGGACTCCATCACCTCAAAGGAGTCGGGATACCCGCTCAACAACCGTGCGATCTCCTCCGGATACGCGCCCGCGTCGACGTTCAAGGCGTTCGTCGGTCTCGCAGGCCTGCAGAACGGCATCATCACTCCGGGCACCACGTCCAATTGCCAGGGGACGTGGACGGGATTCGGCACCCAGTGGAAGAAGATGTGCTGGAAGCACTCGGGCCACGGCGCGATCACGTTCGAGCGTGCCATCGCCGAGTCGTGCGACGTGTACTTCTACGACGTCGGCAAGGCGTTCTACAACACCGGCAACGAGAGCCTTCAGGCCTACATCAACAGCTGGGGATACGGATCAAAGACCGGAATCGACCTCCCCGGCGAGGTGACGGGACGCGTCCCCGACATCGCGTGGAAGAAGGACTTCAACAAGAACTACCCCGAATACCAGAAGTGGCTTCCCGGTGACACGGTGAACATGTCCATCGGACAGGGCGACGCACTCGCCACGCCGCTTCAGATCGCCGCCAGCTATGCGGGCATCGCGAACGACGGCAAGCTCATGCGCCCGCACGTGTTCAAAGCAGCCGTGGATGACAACGGCGCGCCCATCATCCAGGCGAAATCCGAGGTCTTCGCGACGCCCGAGGTAAGCGCGGCCAACCTCACCACACTCCAGAGCGCGCTTCGTCGCGTGATCACCAACGGAACCGGAGCCTCCGCGTTCCGCAACATGAGCGTCCCCTCCGCCGGAAAGACCGGTACGGCGCAGGTCGCCGGCAAGGAGGACTACGCGCTCTACGTCGGATACGCGCCTTACGACGACCCGCAGTACAGCGTCTCGGTCGTCATCGAACAGGGTGGTGGCGGCGGAGCCGTCGCCAGCTCGGCGGCGCGCAAGGTTCTCTCCTCGCTGCTCGGCTTGGACACCGGATACGTCCCGACGTCCCAGGACTTCTCGAGGTGACCCGATGAAAGAACATAAGAGACTCTATTTCGTGAACTGGCCCCTCGTGATCGTAGTGATCGCGCTGCTCGTCTATGGACTGCTCATGGTTCGCTCGGCGACCGCCGGCATGGCAGGCGGGGCGGGGATGGTGAGACGACAGGGGCTCGGCATTCTCGTCGGGCTCATCCCGCTGGCCATCGCTTGGAAGGTCGACTACCGCATCTTCCGCAACGCGTTCGTTCCGCTCATGCTCCTCGACGCGTTCTTGATCCTCTCGCCGCGCATCCCGGGAATCGGCGTCACCGCCAAGGGCGCGACCTCGTGGATCATCATCTTCGGGCAGCAGTTCCAGCCCTCGGAGCTCGCCAAGATCGTGACAATCCTCATGCTCGCCTCGGTCATCGCGCGCTACAAGGGTTCCATCGAGAGCGGTTGGGACTTCATCAAGGTGGCAGGAGCTCTCCTCATCCCGTTCGGCCTGATCCTGAGCCAACCAGACCTCGGAACCGGGCTCGTGTTCCTCGCCATCGGCTCGGGAATGCTGCTCATCGGCGGGCTCAAGTCGCGCTGGGCGCTGGTCTCGGCGGCGGTCATCGTCGTGATGGTCGCGGCGATCCTCATGCTCGACCCGGTCATGGACAACCGTATGGGACGAGATGTCCTGCTTAAGGACTACCAGGTCGACCGACTGCTCGTGTTCGTCGACGAGACGCGCGATCCGCAGGGGGCGGGTCACAACCTCAAGCAGTCCAAGATCGCCATCGGTTCGGGCGAGCTCTCGGGCAAGGGGCTCGGTTCCGGAACGCAGGGAAACCTCCGCTTCCTCCCCGAGGCTCAGACCGACTTCATTTTCGCGGTGCTCGGTGAGGAACTCGGCTTCTTGGGGGCCATCCTGCTCCTGGGTCTGTACCTCGCATTGCTGGTGATCGCGCTTGATGCGGGAACCCGGTCCAAGGACCTCTTCGGGTCCTTGGTGGTCACCGGAATCATCTCGATGTGGACCTTCCAGATTCTCGAGAACATCGGGATGACCGTCGGGCTCATGCCCATCACCGGCATCCCGCTTCCCTTCATGAGCTTCGGTTCGTCGTTCATGGTCACCAATATGATCGCTGTGGGTATTCTGTTATCTGTATGGACTCGTCGCCAAGGGGTCTAGGAGGAGGAGTCATGGGAGTTCCGTTCGACGTCAAGGACGTCATCAACGCGGGGGGAAAGTTGCTCGAGGAGCGCGGAGCGGTGGTCCGCGTCGCCGTGTTCGTCGATCCGACCGCTTCAGATGCACTCATCGAGGCCGTGCGCGCCGCGTTCACTCCGGAGACGGTCCAGGGCCGCATCCACGTGGAGGTCGTCGCCGACGGGACAGTCGTCGAAGTCGAGCCGACCTCCGACATCGTCGTCGTGGTTGCAGGCGTCGCCGCCTCGGTCGCGGGCATCGTCGAGAAGAGCGCTGCGCACGCCATTCCGGTGGTCGTCCTCTCGCAGGTCGATGCACCGATTCCCGGGGTACCGACCGCGAACCTCATCCACGACCCGGAGCCTTCCGACCTTGTCGCGAAGCTCGGAGACTGGCTGGTCGACCATGCCGAAAAGCACCGTCTGCCTCTCGCCGCGAACTTCCTCTTCATGCGCCATGCGGTCGCCCTCGAGTCCGTCCGAGCGACCGCGTTCCAGAACGCCGTCGTCGGAGGACTGCTCTTCATCCCCGGCGCGGACATGCCCGTCATGACCGCCAACCAGGCCAAGATGCTCCTGCAGATCGCGGCCGCCTACGGGCAGCCTCTCGGCAAGGAGCGCATCAAGGAGCTCGCCGCCGTCGTGGGCGGTGCGTTCGCGTTCAGGACCGCAGCGCGACAAATCGTCGGACTCGTTCCCGGGCTGGGCTGGGCCATCAAGGCAGGCATCGGTTACAGCGGCACCCTCGCCATGGGACACGCTGCGATCGAGTACTTCGAGAACGGCGGCGATATGAAGGGCCTCGCGCAGCGCGCGGTTGCCGCACGGGACTCCGTCATTAAGAAGAGCCGGGGTCTGACCTCGCGCAGGACTGAGCGCACGGCGGTTGCCGACGATCAGACGGCCGCTCCGCGCTATCTCACGTCAGTCGCTCCCACCGACGACTCCGCGACCCTGTCAGAGGGGCAGGAGCGCCAGTGACCGACCTTTGGCCGTTACTGGAGCCCGTTCTGCTCGAAGTCGAGCGACCGGTCCGCTATATCGATCGCGAGTGGGGTGCGCCTCATAAGCCAGACGCCGCCTATCACGCGGTGCTCATGTATCCCGACACCTACGAGATCGGCCAGGCGAACCAGGCGGTCGCGTTGCTCGGCGCAATCCTCAACTCGGTCGACGACGTCGCGTGCGAGCGATCGTTCGTGCCGTGGAAGGACCTCTCGGCGATCATGCGCGAGCGCGATATCCCGCTGTTCTCGCTTGAATCGTGCGCTCCCGTCAAGGAGTTCGACCTCGTGGGCATCACACTGCCCCACGAGCTCGCATGCACCAACATCATCGAGGCGCTCGACCTCTCGGGCATCCCGATCCGCGCGGCCGACCGTGTCGAAGGAGACCCGCTGGTGATCGGCGGCGGTCCCTGCGCGTACAACCCCGAGCCGTTCGCCCCGTTCTT
>CAZMJV010000021.1:0-26589 GCA_964566905.1 uncultured Coriobacteriia bacterium
CGCTGGGCCGTAGAACGCGGGTGCTCGGCATCGCTGTCGGGGTACCGACACTGATTGTGGCCAACTTCATTAGATTGTTGGCCGTGGCGCAGTTGTCTGGACCGCTCGAGGATCAGGCTTTCTTCTTCGCGCACGACTACTTATTCAAGGTATACATGGTCGCTGTTGTGATCGCGCTGTGGGCGTACTATTTGTTTAGGGCCCGGCGCAATGTATAAGAGAAGAGCGGAGCTTGAGTTCTTCTTAGCTTTTGCCACTTTGACTGTTGTTCTGGGCTGGCTGTTCTGGAACATATCGATTCCGCTCGGTTCCCGTGGCTCCTACAGTCTTTCGGATTCCATGTTCACCGTTCCGGTTGTCGCCGTGATGCTTGCCGCCAGAGGGTTCCCTTGGAGACGAAAGATGGCGTATGCGCTCGTCACGCTGACGTTCTTTCCGTTCGTGATGTTTGTGGCCGAGGTCACCGGACTAAACGCATACGCCGGTATGCAATTGAGTCAGATTCAGATATTCCCGTCTCTTGGGACTATGCTGTACATGGCCTTTCTGTCGACCTTCCCATTGGTGATGCTTGTGCTGTTTGCGGGAAGGACGCCTCGGCTGTTGTGGAGCAAGAGGCCGGGTGTTCGACGCGGCAGGAAATCTTGACACCGGATCTAACTCGCGAGAATCTGGAAGACGCACAGGACAAGCACCCACCAGTTATCACTACAGGCCCTTCGGGACTCATTTCGAGAAACCTGGGGGGCCTATGCAATGCTGCCAACGCTGAACGCAGGCCCGAGCCCGTATTCCATTACGGGCGTACACTCTCGCGATCATTGGGAACAGTAGAGATAAGTGAGTAATCTCTCCGCTGGAGGCGGTTCTTAGGATCCAGCCTACGCATGGGAGGTCGATGTGTCAGACGGGACAGATCTGAAGACCACGAAGAACAGAGTCCTCGCGATGCCGACGTCGTGGGTCGGTTGGACATCCATCGCAATCGCGATCCTGGCTTTTCTCGGAATCTTC
The DNA here is from genome assembly GCA_964566905.1 of uncultured Coriobacteriia bacterium. Classification (GTDB taxonomy): domain Bacteria; phylum Actinomycetota; class Coriobacteriia; order Coriobacteriales; family CAZMJV01; genus CAZMJV01. Next base: position 1,015 of record CAZMJV010000021.1, read on the forward strand.
GCTCGTCGTTTCACGGGCGGTTTCAGGGGAATCTTTGTCGGCTGGATTCTCGCCGGAGCAGTGGCCCTGGTAGCGATGCTGTGGAAGAAGGAGCGCTCGATGCTCCTCTGGATACCCTTGGTCATCGGGCTCTTTGCCTTGATTTGGGGCGCCGCGGAGACTCTGTTCCCGCACTAGGCGAGCTGCCCGCAGCCAAGTCGCTCATGCGGTGCACCGAACGGGGTGCACGATGATCAGCGTGTGAAAATCAAGAATATGTACATGAGCATTACGGTTGCGACGACCACCGCGAAGCTCGCGAGACCGGCTGCCCACCAGTCAGACTTCGTCATGAGCTGGGATACTCTGCCCTGCTCGCGCGGATGCACTTCCCTGATGGTGATTATCGACATGAGACCGCACCTCCATCACGCAGCCCCCCGTCTGTCCCATATGTACCCATTTACTCTGAACCCGATACTCAGATCCGAAGAGCGCTACTTCGACTGGAATGCCGAGGTAGTCTCCGCACCGGCCTCTGATTCCTCCTCCTCTGTCGACTCGACGGGCGTTGCGTTGTATACGAGGATGATCATGATCCCGAGAAGCGCGGGCTTCTGAATCGCCGAGGCGAGGGGCTCGATGCGCGCGAAGAACAGACCCGCATACGTCAGTACGGGTATCTGAAGAACGGCCTGCAGGAGAAGGTAGCGTCGTGTGGTCAGCCCGGTGCCTTTCGAGCTGATGCCGGTGGTCGCAAGAATCCACAGCATGGCGACAGCGATGCTCGAACCCAGCACGTGGAATCTGTGAAGGCTGTCGTCGGGGGAGACAGACGCGATGAGGAAACCGACCCCGCACAGCAGGTAGATCAACGCCTTGTAGTGCTCGAGTCCCCCCGTTTCGGCGGACCTGCTCCTCACCGCGAGAAGAATCATGACGAGGCCGCTCAGCGCCATGTCGAGACCGTAGATGTACATGGACGTCGAGTTGTCGACACCCGAGGTCGATGCCGCACCGCCCAGGTAGCTGATGGGGTCGATGACAAAGGAGAAATGCCCGCTGTAGAACAGGCCGGCGAGCGACAGGAAGACGACATTGATGACGATCAGCCACCTGAAGAGGTTGAGCTCAGTGAGACGGTTTATGTGCAGGGTGGTCCTCATGAAGGAATTCTTACCGTTTAGCTGCTGAAGTAATCATTTCCGCACGGTGGCGCAGTCCGAGGCACATGACAAAGCCCGCCACCAACGTGCGGTGACGGGCCTGGTTTCGTGAAGAGGACGGGTCCACCTAGCGGACGACGGTCTCCTGATGAAGCGCTTCCATGATCCTGGTGTACTCGGTAGCGTCGATTTCGCCGTTAGCGAGACGTTTCTTCGCGATCGCCACGGCCTCTTCGTGCGCATCCATGGGAGTCGGTGTCTTGTCGAGAGGGGGCAGAGGTGCCGGTCCCTCAGACATCACGCTCGGGTGATGCGGGCCGTGATGCGACGCGCCTCGTGCAAGCCAGATGACGAAGACGACGACCGCCACCATGCAGAGGAATCCGATGATGAACATCGCGATCCAGCCACCACCGCCGTAGTTGCCCATCATGCCGCCGTAGTTTCCATATCCATACATCGTAGGTCAGCTCCATTCTCAGTCTTTGACGAGTGCGAACTGTACGTACTCCCATATTCTGTTCCCCAATGGCCCGCACTACAATCGACGCCATGGAATCCGCACAATGCTGTGTTAATCTTTATGGCTGCGCAGTCCGCATCCTCTCAGAAAGTACATTTGTGATTCTTCTTCTCGATAAGATTTCCAAGTCATTCGGCTCGCGTTCCCTCTTCGAGGACGCGTCGTTCCGCGTGAACGCACGCGAGCGGTTCGCGCTGGTAGGACCTAATGGCGCGGGCAAGACCACCCTGCTCGACATCATCGCTGGCATCCAGAAGCCCGACGAGGGCTCGGTCATCTTCGCCAAGGAAGCCACGGTCGGCTATCTCGAGCAGGAAGCTATCGAGATGGGCGAGCACACGGTGCTGGAGGAAATCCTCGCCTCAGCCAAGCAGGTGGCCACTCTCGAGCACCGCATCGGTCTTCTCGAAGGACAGATATCGGAGAGTGAGCCGGGGGAGGAGCAGGACCGTCTCCTCACGGAGTACGGCAAGTTGCGCGACCGCTTCGACAGCTTGGGCGGTTACACGATCGAGGCGCAGGCGCGTTCGGTTCTGTTCGGACTTGGGTTCAAGGAGAGCGACCTCGACCGAAAGATCCAGGAGTTCTCGGGCGGCTGGCAGATGCGTCTCGCTCTTGCGAAACTGCTGCTCAGGCAGCCTGACATCCTTCTGCTCGACGAGCCGACCAACCACCTCGACCTCGCATCGGTCACTTGGCTCGAAGGTTTTCTGCGCGGATACGACGGTGCCGTCATCATCGTCAGCCACGACCGCGCCTTCATGGACGGCATGGTCGACCACGTTGCCGAGATCGAGCGCGGCAAGGTGACCACGTACACCGGAACATACAGCGACTACATCAAGCAGCGCGACCTCGCCTACGAGCAGCTCCTCATCGCCTACGAGGCGCAGCAGAAGGAGATCGCGCACATGGAGGCGTTCATCGAGCGCTTCCGCTACAAGCAGACAAAGGCAAAGCAGGCTCAGGACCGCATCAAGAAGCTCGAGAAGATCGAGCGGATCGTGATTCCCGAGGCGCGCAAGAAGGTCAAGTTCAGGTTCCCGCAGCCTCCGAGGACGGGGGAGCGCGTCATCAAGCTCGCCGGCATCTCTAAGTCCTACGGACCGGTCCACGTCTACAGCGGCCTCGACCTCGAGCTCTACCGTGGAGACAAGGTTGCGCTGGTCGGACCCAACGGTGCGGGAAAGTCGACGCTCCTCAAGATGCTCGCCGGTGTGCTCGAGCCTGACGAGGGCAGTCGCACACTCGGAACGAACGTCGAGCTGACCTACTTCGCCCAGCACCAGCTCGAAGCGCTCAATCTTGGCTCGACCGTGTTCCAGGAGCTGGACGGCGCGGCACCGGGATGGACTCAGTCGGAGGTGCGCTCGCTTCTCGGCGCATTCCTCTTCACCGGCGACGACGTCATGAAGCAGGTCAGGGTCCTCTCGGGAGGGGAGAAGGGTCGTCTCGCGTTGGCGAAGATGCTCGTGAAGCCCGCACCCCTGCTGTGCCTCGACGAGCCCACCAACCACCTCGACATCGCGTCGGCCGACATCCTCGAGCAGGCACTGAAGGGCTTCGAGGGCACCATCGCGCTCATCACCCACGACCGCCACCTCATCCGGGCCATCGCGAACCGGATCGTCGAGGTCGACAACGGACGCGTCCGGGTGTTCGACGGCGATTACGACTACTACCTCTGGAAGATCGAGCAGGAGAAGCTCGGGACTGCGAAGGGCGAGACCAAGGCGCAGCCGAACGCAGCAATCGCTCCAGCGGCCGCCGCAGCGCCCGCGAAGTCGTCAGCTCCGAAGACCAAAGAGCAGAAGCGTCAGGAGGCGGAGGCGCGAAACCGGGCCTATCGTGAGACGAAGACGCACCGTTCCCGACTCGAGAAGCTCGAGAAGGAGATGGCTACCGTACAGGCCCGCCACGACGAGCTCCTCGCGCTCATGGGGGACGAGTCACTCTATGAGGACAAGGCGGCCTTCACGAAGGCCCTCGACGAGTTCAACGGCATCAAGGTGCAGCTTCCCCTCATGGAGCAGGAGTGGGTCAAGCTCTCCGAGGAGATCGAGGCTTCTCTCGAAGCATGATTCTTGATATTCACGAATCATCCTCATATTAATTATTGATGTATACCGTTCGCCGATGATACTATGTCTTTGGTGCTGCCGCGTGCAGCCCCTTACCCCTGAGCCTCAAGGTGCCGGCCTTGGGGCTCCCCTATGTCCTGAGAACGTTCTCTACCTCGCGTTTCAGTGGTTTGCTATACGATAAGCACCTGACGGGAGGGGAATGATGAGAGTATCTCGCGCACCCAGGGCGATAGTGGTGGTTCTCGACAGCGTCGGTTGTGGCGCACTTCCTGATGCGGCCGATTATGGCGACCTCGGAGCGAACACCCTCTCGAACATCTCGCGAGTCGCGGGCCCCCTCCACCTCCCCAATATGGAGGCCATGGGCTTGGGCAACATCACGGATATCCATGGGGTCGGCCCCGTCGCAAAACCCACTGCATGCTGGGGCAAGTCCGCGGAACGCTCGGCCGGAAAGGACACCACCACCGGACACTGGGAGATCGCAGGACTCATCTCGACGACCGCCTTTCCCACATACCCGCATGGGTTCCCCGACGACGTGATGAAGCGGTTCACCGAGAAGACGGGCTTGGGATGGCTGGGCAACAAGCCTGCGAGCGGAACCGAGGTCCTCGATGAGCTCGCTTCCGAGCACGTGAAGACGGGCGCTCCCATCATCTACACCAGCGCGGACTCCGTGTTCCAAATCGCTGCGCACGAGGACGTCATCCCTCCCGATGAGCTCTATCGCATCTGCGAGATCGCTCGCTCCGAGGTCTGTGTCGGCGAGAACGCCGTCGGACGGATCATCGCGCGACCGTTCGAGGGATCTCCCGGAGCTTGGCGCCGCACCCATCGCCGGCGCGACTTCGCACTGCCGCCCACGAGCGAAACGGTTCTGGACCGCCTCGCATCTGATGGCGTGCCCACTCTGGGAATAGGCAAGATCGGCGAGATATTCGCCTGGAAGTCGGTCGAATCCTCACCTCACGTCGAAAACAATATGGACGCCTGGGACAAGCTCGTCTCGACCGTCTCATCTGAGAAACCCGGATTCGTGTTCGCCAACCTGGTCGACTTCGACATGCTCTGGGGACACCGAAGCGATCCGGACGGCTACGCCCGTGGACTCGAAGCCGTCGATGCCCGCATCCCGGAATTGCTGGGCGCGCTGATCGAGGGCGACCTGCTCATCATCACCGCCGACCACGGGTGCGACCCGACGGATGACTCGACCGATCACACTCGCGAATACGTTCCGATACTCGCTCTGGTCAAGGGATCGGAGTCAACCGGTCCGCTTGGAGTGCGCGACACGTTCGCGGACATAGGGGAGACGGTCGCCGAGTTCTATGGAGTTGTCCATGGTCCGGCAGGGACCTCGTTCCTCCCATCGCTCCTCGGAGAAGAGGCCTGAGACATGGACGTCGAGCGGATACTCGAGGCCAAACGCGACGGACTGGAGCACTCAGCCGCGCAGATCGACGAGATCGTACTCGGGTACGCGCGCGGGGACGTTCCCGACCATCAGATGGCCGCCTGGTTGATGGCGGTCTATCTCAGAGGGCTCACGCACCGCGAGACGGTGCTTCTCACGAACGCGATGGTGCGGTCAGGGGAAGTCCTCGACCTCTCCTCGATCCTCGGCGTGAAGGTGGACAAGCATTCGACCGGCGGCGTCGCCGACACCACGACGCTGGTTCTCGCACCGCTGCTCGCTGCATGCGGCCTGAAGGTCGCCAAGATGTCCGGCCGCGGACTCGGATTCACCGGCGGGACGCTCGACAAGCTCGAGTCGATCCCGGGATTCTCAGTCGACCTCGACCCTGACCGTTTCTTGGAGCAGGTCCGTGACATCGGCGTTGCGGTCATCGCGCAAAGTGACCGCATCGTCCCGGCAGACAAGAAGATCTACGCGTTGCGCGATGTCACCGCTACCGTGCCCTCGATCCCTCTGATCGTGGGTTCGATTCTCTCCAAGAAGATCGCCGGGGGAGCCGATGTCATCCTCATAGATGTCAAAGTCGGCTCCGGCGCGTTCATGAAGACGCTGGAGGAGGCGCAAGCGCTCTCAGAGGCGCTGGTGAGCGTTGGCGAAGCGTTTGAAAAGCGCGTCAGCTGTGTACTTACTGATATGGATCGACCGCTCGGTTCCGCCATCGGAAACGCCCTCGAGGTCGCGGAGGCGACCGAGGTGCTCAAGGGAGCGGGAGACGAGAGGCTCACGGAGTTGTGCATCGGACTCGCCGTGCGCATGCTCGTGCATGCTGATCGCTGTCCGGACGATGCCTCTGCGGTGATCTTGGTACGAGACGCCATCGATTCGGGTACCGCCCTCGAGACTATGCGTCGCTGGTTCGCCGCACAAGGCGGAGACGCCCGAGTAGTCGACGACCCGTCCCTGCTCCCGCAGGCGCCGATCGTCGAGGCGTTCGTCTCGCGCGAGTCGGGCTATCTTGCCGCGTGCAACGCTGAGATGCTCGGGCGAGCGGCCTCGGAGCTGGGCGCGGGACGGAGGACTCTCGGCGGGTCCATCGATCCCGCAGCTGGCATTCGCATCCTCAGGCCCGTCGGCTCGTCAGTTGAGAGGGGAGAGGTGTTGTTCGAGCTGCACACGTCCATGGCAGAGTCCCTTCCTGCGGCTCGGGAACTCATTCAGAAGTCTCTTGTTTTTGACGTGGAGCCGGTGGCTGAGGGTGCATTGTTCCTCTGACGGGTGGGCTATACTCTTCCGATAGCCTGATACGCTACCGAAAGGTGCCGCGTGAACACAGCACTGATGACCATCGTCTCCGTCGCTTGCATCATCCCTGCCGTCGTCTTCCACGAGGTCGCACACGGCTACGTGGCGTACCGGATGGGCGATCCGACCGCAAAGGCTCTCGGGCGACTCACGCTCAATCCCCTGAAGCACATCGACCCGTTCGGCACGGTGATCTTGCCACTGATGCTTGCCGTGATCGGAGCGCCGGTCTTCGGCTACGCGAAGCCGGTCCCTTACAACCCCAACAACTTCTCCTCAACCATCAAGGGTCCGGTCACCAGGGAGGCCTACTTCAAGAACCTGAAGAAGGGCGAGCTGCTTGTGGGGCTTGCGGGCCCTGCGACGAACCTTGCGCTCGCCTTATTCGGGGCGCTGGTCGCGTTCCTCGCGAACTTCGTCGCAGTGCTCTCGGTTCCGGTCGCCAGCGCCGTGTACTTCGTCGCTGCGCAGTTCACCCTCATCAACCTCGTGTTGATGTTCTTCAACCTTCTCCCCATCCCGCCGCTCGACGGATCGAGCATCATCTCGATCTTTCTCTCGCCCAAAGCCATGCAGGCGTATTACAAGGTGCAGAGCTACGGATTCGTGATCCTTCTCGCCATCCTGTTCCTCGCGCCCCGTATCCTCGGGTTCGATCCGCTCGGGTGGTACTTCGACCATACCGCCTACGCACTGGCGAATTTCCTGCTCCTGCTCTGATGAATCGACGGCGGGACCCTCTGTGGTGCGCTATCATGGTCTGACCGCGTCCCACGAAGAGAGGCTTCTCCCGTATGTCCAAAAAACGTATTCTCACCGGCTATCGCCCCACTGGGAAGCTCCACCTGGGACACTGGTTCGGTAACCTTCAGAACATGCTCTCGATGCAGAACGAGTACGACGCGTTCTACTTCATAGCCGATTGGCACGCACTGACGAGCGACTGGGCGGATCCGAGCAACATCGCGCGGTTCACCGACGAGATGGTGCTCGACTGGTGTGCCGCTGGACTCGACCCGAACGTTGCCACGATCTACCGTCAGTCCGACATCCCCGAGGTAGCCGAGCTCAACCTCTACTTCGCGATGGTCACCCCGATGACGTGGCTCGAGCGGGTCCCCACATACAAAGAGCAGCGCGCGCAGATCACGGATAAGGACCTGGGCAACGTGGGCTTCTTCCAGTACCCCATGCTCATGGCCGCCGACATCGCGATGCTGAAATCGGACCTCGTGCCCGTCGGAGAAGACCAGCTCCCGCACCTCGAGCTCACGCGCGAGATCGTGCGCCGGTTCAACAACGCGTTCGGCCAGTACCTGGTGGAGCCGAAGGCCGTCATCAGCAAGGACGCCGCGCGCGTTCCCGGTCTCGACGGACGCAAGATGTCCAAGTCCTACGGCAACTCGATCTTCATCTCGGATTCCCCCGAGGATATCCGCGCTAAGGCGATGTCGTGTCTCACCGACCCGGCTCGCAAACTCAAGACCGATCCGGGCAACCCCGACATCTGCCCGCTGCATCAGATCCACAAGCTCATTGCTCCAGGCGACGAGATCGCGAACTGGGATGCGTGCTGCCGCACGGCCGAATGCGGGTGCGTGGCTCACAAGCGTAAGCTCGCCGAGGACCTCATCGAGTACCTGGCCGACTTCCGCGAGCGTCGAGCCGAGTTCGCCGCGCGCCCCGGTTTCGCCCGCGAGGTTCTGGAGGCGGGAGCCGAGCGTGCGCGTCCGATAGCCACCGAGGTCATCGCCACCGCTCGCGAGCTCGTCGGTCTCGATGCCCCGACCGAGCGCTCGGCCGGAATCTCCCACGAGCCTCGCACCGACGGCCAAGAGGCCGGCTAACCGGTGTCGTATAGGGTCCGAATAGACGCGTTCGAGGGACCGTTCGATCTGCTCCTCCATCTGGTCTCGCGCCAGAAGGTGGACATCGGCGCGATCTCGATCCTCGAGGTCGCGGACCAGTACCTCGACTACGTCGAGCGCATGGATGACCTGGACCTCGACATCGCGAGCGATTTCCTGCTCGTCGCAGCGACACTCCTTGAGATAAAGGCGTCCTCCTTGCTTCCCTACGAGGAGGTCGAGTTCGGAGACGAGTTCGACGATCTCTCCCCGGACGAGGCGCGCGAGATCCTCATTGCGCGACTCATCGCCTACAAGCAGTTCAAGAACATTGCGTTCGAGCTCGCAGCGAGACATGAGGCCGAGGGCCACATGCACCCGCGTCAGTCCGGACTCGAGCCGCAGTTCCTCGGGCTCATGCCCGACTACCTCGAGGGGATCACCCTGCGCGGCCTGGCGGTCATCTGCGCCGACCTCGCCCAGCGCAGGGAGACGTTCCTTCTGGAGGCCGAGCACGTTGCGGCCATGCCCATCTCGCTCGAGCTCCACGTCGAGTCGGTGCACCGGATGGTCGCCAAGAACAAGCACATCTCTTTCGACGACCTTCTCGGCGGAGACGACACCCCCGAGCTCGTGGTCGTCACGTTCCTGGCCATTCTCGAGCTCTACAAGCGCAACCTCGTCGACATATTCCAGGAGGACGAGTTCGGCGACATCCAGGTCGCTTTCATCGATGCCGAAGAGGCGAAGCGCCGCGGCGTTCTAAACCACGAGGAGAGATGATGACGGTCGACAACCATATACGCGGAGCCATCGAGGCGCTGCTGTTCGTCTCCGACGAGCCTGTGTCCGCAGCCGAGCTCGCGAAGATTCTCGAGGTGGGTCCCGGAGAGGTGGATTCCGCCTTGGTCGAGCTCTCTGTCGACTACCGCGAGTCCGACCGCGGCATCCAGCTGCGCGAAGTAGCCGGAGGCTGGCGACTCTTCAGCCACCCCGCGTACCACGAGATCATCGAGCGCTACGTCCTCTCCTGGGACACGAGACGCCTCTCTCAAGCCGCACTCGAGGCGCTCGCGGTCGTCGCGTACCATCAGCCCGTCACGCGCTCTGGCGTCAACGCAATCCGCGGGGTCAACTCCGAGGGTGTCGTGTCGTCTCTTGTCGAGAAGGGACTCGTGCGCGAGGTCGGTCGCGACCGCAATCAGGGAAACGCGATCATCTACGGTACGACCCGCACGTTCCTCGAGAAGTTCGGTCTCAAGGACATCGGCGACCTGCCTCCTCTGGAGGAGTTCGCCCCCGATGAGGAGACCCAGAACGCGATTCGCGACCGCCTCTCCTCGGGTGCGGCCTCGCTGCCCTTCGAGGAGGACGCAGACGCCGAAGACGTCGATGACGAGCTGTTCGAAGAAGGCGTCGACGACGACCTGGCTGTGATCGACTAATGCCCGAGAACGAATCAGAATTCCAGGACGCTCCTGAGGCGACGATGAGGTTGCAGAAGTTCCTCGCGCGCGCAGGCGTGGCTTCCCGTCGCGGCTCCGAAGATCTCATCGAGGCCGGTCGCGTAAGCGTGAACGGCGCTATCGTGACTGAGATGGGCGTAAAGGTGACTCCTGGAGTCGACATCATCGAGGTAGACGGCACGCCGGTGACACTCCTCGAGCAGTGCGTTTACATCATGCTGCACAAGCCGCTCGGCTATGTGACGACCATGAACGACCCCCAAGGCCGTCGGACCGTCGCGAAGCTCGTGCCGATTGGCACCTACCCGAGCCTCTTTCCGGTGGGACGTCTGGACCTGGATACCTCGGGCCTTCTGCTCTTCACGACCGACGGGGAGCTCGGGCATCGCCTGCTCCACCCGCGCCGCAAGGTCACGAAACGCTACCGCGTCGAGGTAGACGGCTTTCTTCTCGACCGCGAGGTGAGAATCCTTCGCGAGGGAATCACCCTCGACGACGGCCCCTGCGCGCCTGCCGAGGTAACCATCGAGGCGGCGGGCAAGACCAGCTTTGCGACCTGCGTCATCACCGAGGGTCGCAAGCGACAGGTTCGTCGCATGTTCGGCGCGATCTCGCACCCGGTTCTCAAACTTCATCGCGACGCATTCGGCGATGTTGAGCTTGGGGAGCTTCCGGTGGGGGAGTGGCGGATGCTCACCGGTGAGGAGGTTGCCTCCCTGAAGGAGGCCGCTTTCGGAATCGACGGGGAGGCCTGATGTCTCTCGTCTTCCTCACCGGCGGAGCACGGAGCGGTAAGTCTTCCGCAGCCTCCGAGATGGCTCGCCTGCGATCGCTGGACGGCATGCCGGTCACGGTGGCCGTCTTCGGGAACTCTCAAGGGGACGCCGAGTTCGAGGCACGCATCGCCGCGCATAAGGCCGACAGGCCTCGCGGCTTCACAACGCTCGAATGCGGTGAAGACCCTGATGCCGCGCTCGGAGTGCCCGCAGACACCCTTCTGTTCGTGGACTGCCTGGGAACCGCTCTCGGTGCACTCATGCTTGAATGCATGAGCCAACAGGGCGCCGATCTCACCGATGCTCCCGAGGACGTGCTTCCCATCGGGTTCGAGCGCCAGCTCGAGGAGCGCTTCGATCGGTTCGTCGCCTCGCTGGCGAGCCGAGACGGGGACACGATAGTCGTCTCGAATGAGGTCGGCTCGGGCGTCGTTCCGCTTTACGCCAGCGCGCGGGCGTTCCGCGATCTACTCGGCCGCGCCAATCGTCGCATGGTGTCGTCGGCTGACGCCGCCTACCTGTGCATTGCGGGGCGCTTGCTCGACCTCAAGGCGATGCCCGTCTCCGCGGCGTGGCCCGAAGACTAAACCTCTACTCGAAGGATAGATATGCATTCTTACGAAACACAGCTGTCGGACCGAATCGTCGCAATCTCGCCCGTCGACGAATCGTTCGAGACCGGCGCCTGGGAGCGCATGGACTCGCTCACGAAGCCGGCCCATTCGTTGGGCACGCTCGAGCACATCGCCGTACGAATCGCTTGTATTCAGAGGACCGTGAAACCTTCAGTTGAAGTCAAGGGTATCCACGTCATGGCTGGCGACCACGGTGTGGTCGCTCAGGGCGTATCGCCTTACCCGCAGGACGTGACGTGGCAGATGGCTGCGAACGTGGTCTCGCACGGAGCGGGAATCAATCAGATCGCCGACTCGGCCGGAGCGTCTGTCGAGGTCTTCGACATCGGCATCGCCCGCGACGTGTCGTTTCTCGAGGGCGTGGTCGACCGCAAGATCGCCCTCGGTACGGCTGACATGTCCAAGGGTGCGGCCATGACGCGCGAACAGGCGTCGCAGGCCGTTCTCATCGGAATGGACGAGGCTGCGCGTGCAGCCGCCGCAGGTTGCACCCTCATCGGTACGGGCGAGCTGGGAATCGGGAACACCACGGCTGCCTCCGCGATTGTCTCCGCCTACCTGGGGATCGACCCCTCGACCGTGGTTGGACGGGGTACCGGGCTCGATGACGCAGGGCTGCTGCACAAGGCAGAGGTCATCCGCGAGGCGATCAAGGTCAACGCGACTGACGAGCTTGACGCGCTGGGCGTCCTTGCCGCGGTGGGCGGGTTCGAGCTTGCGGCGATGGTCGGCACGATCCTCGGTGCCGCCGAGGCCGGTATCACCGTCGTATGCGACGGTTTCATTTCGACTTCCTCGGCGCTCGCTGCCGTCCGCCTTGCACCGCAGGCACGTGGCTATCTGCTTCCCTCACACCTCTCCGCGGAGCCGGGGCATCGCGTCGTCATGGACGCGCTCGGACTCGAACCGATCCTCACCTTCGACATGAGGCTTGGGGAAGGCACCGGTGCTGCTCTTGCGTTCGGGGTCATCGACGCCGCCTGCCGTGTCATGTCAGGCATGGCGACCTTCGCCGAGGCTGCCGTATCGGGTAAGAGCTCCTGATGTTCGTCGCGATGGGACGAGCCTTCCGGTTACTCACCGTGTTCCCCTTCGGTCACGACAGTGAAACCGCGGTCGATCCCGCTCGGGTCGCAGGATGGTTCGCGTTGACCGGCGCGACGATCGGTTCCGTGGCATGGCTCGCCGTAGAGGTTTTCTCACGACTCGCGCCACTGGCTCGATGGGGAGCACTCCCGGCAATCGCCGCACTCATCGGCGTGGCGTTGTGCACCCGATTGATGCACTGGGACGGCCTGGCGGACGTGGCAGACGGTTGGTGGGGAGGATACACTCCGGAGAGGCGGCGAGAGATCGCCTCGGACAGTGCGACCGGCGCCTTCGGCACCTCGGCGATAGCCATTGGCGTGGTGCTCGAGTTCGTCCTGCTCAGCGGTGTGATCGGCTCGGGACTTGCGTTCGTTCTGCCTGCCATCTTCATGCTCTCGCGTCTTGCAGCGACATCCGCTTCCTGGTTCGGGACACCCGCGAAGAAGGAGGGTCTCGGAAAGTCGTCCATCGGCTTGCCGGGAGCAGGCGCCGTTGTCGCATTGCTCGTCAATCTGCTCGGCGTACTCGGCGCGACGTTCTACCTCTCGGCCTTGCCGCTCTCCGCAGCATGGGTCTTCCTCGCTGCAGGAGTCGTGGCGATTGTCTGGCCGTATGTGATCGCGCCACGGTTCGGCGGGATGACCGGCGATGTTATGGGCGCGTCGATCCTACTCTCCGAACTCACCGGTCTCTTTTTCGTCTATCTGTATGGAGTGATCTCATGAGCACTGTTGACCTGGCCGGTCCGTCCGGCACCTCCCGCCTTCTCCTCATGAGGCACCCGGAGACGACCGCCAACGAGCAGGGACGCTATCTCGGTTCGGGAGAGGCCGCACTCAGCAGCAGGGGAGAGGCGCAGCGCCTGAGGGCCGTCGAGGCTCTCGCCGTACTCGCACCGGATCGCATCGTCTCAAGCCCGCTCTCGCGCTGTCTGGACCTCTCACGTATGGTCTGCAATCACCTGGGATACGAGCCGGTGGTCGACCACCGCGTCCGCGAGATCAACTTCGGTGAACTGGAGGGTCTGACGTACGCGGAGGCAAAAGAGCGCGGAATGTCGTTTCTCTGGAACGTCCCCGAGGCCACCCGACCCGCTCCGGGAGGTGAGCTCTTCGTCGACTTCAACGCTCGGCTGGCCGAGGCACGTGCCGACCTCGCCGCGCTTCCTGGGACTACTGCGGTGATCGCCCATGGCGGAGTGATCCGACACCTCCTGATGGGATGGTTCGGCTTTCCGCTGGATATGATCTGGAACCTGAGGGTTGAGAACGTGTCCACAGCCGTCGTCGGTTTCGTCGACGGTACCCCGATCTTGGAGAAGTTCGGCCTCACGCCGGAGGACGTCGCCCGGCTCGCCTAGGCGTGCAGGACCCCGAGGTCGACGCGGCTCTTGTCGTCGAACCGCACCCAGACATCGTGTGGCTTGATACCGAGGGACTCTGACAAGCGGGCGCGGAGCATCGCGCAGTACTCGATCTTCTTATCCTCGCTGCGGCCCTCGTACAGGGCGATGGTCACGAACGTGAAGTTGTCAGAGTGACCTGCCGGCTTGATGATTCCGGAAGCGTCGTGGTCGGTCGTCTGAACGATGATCGCTTCCCGGACGGCTCCGATGGCGTCGACGCACGAGCTGACCACGGTCTCGAGGACGGTGGCACGGTACTCGGCGGATTTCGGCGCGATGATGTCGACGTTGATGTGTGGCATGGAGAAAACCTCTCGGCTAGACGACGCTTCTGAACAACGCGACCACTTTACCCACAATAGTCACATCGCGCACGTAGATCGGCTCCATCGAGCTGTTCTCGGGCTGTAGTCGTACGCGGTCGCGCTCCTTGAAGAAGCGCTTCACGGTGGCCTCGTCGTCGATCATCGCCACCACGATGTCGCCGTTGTCAGCGGTCGGTTGCTGACGGACGACGACGAAGTCGCGGTCCAGGATTCCGGCCTCGATCATGGAATCACCCTTGACGCGCAGGAGGAAGGCGGTCTTCTCGCCGACGAACTCCGCCGGAAGGGCGAACGTGTCCTCGACGTTCTCCTCGGCGAGGATGGGAGCACCTGCGGCGACCTGTCCGATCAGGGGAAGGTAGCGGACCTTGCCCTCGTTGACGGGTTGATCCGGCTCGGGGGCATGGAAGTCGATGACCTCCAGCGCGCGCGACCTGCTCGGATCGCGTCTGATGAGACCTTTGCTCTCAAGAGTCGCCAGGTGGGAGTGGACGGTCGAGGAGGATGACAGACCCAGGCCTTCGCCTATCTCGCGAACACTCGGCGGATAGCCCTTGGTGGCGACTTCCTTGCAGATGAAGTCGAGTACCTCTTGCTGCCGCTTTGTCAGGTCTTTGCTGTAATCCATGGGTGTCCCTCCTCGGGTCTCTGTCTGAAAGTCTAAATCCCTCTGGAACGAAAAGCAAACATATGTTCGATTTTTCCTTGCCATCGAACATATGTTCGTATTAGAATCGACGCGAACATACGTTCGATGATTTATCTCAGAGTCGGTCTATACGATGCAGGCACAAGGTAATCGAAAGGGAGGAACGTCATGGCAGAATGGGAAATCAAGAGACTCGAGCGCGAGAGTCGACTCGTACGCGAGACCCGGTCGTCACACGTGTTCAAACTGCAGATGCTGGCGCTCGTGGTCGTGCTGATGGGGTTCGGAGTTCTCGGGTTCACGTTCGCTCCGCCCGCCGCCGAAGTGCCAACGACTTCGATCGAAGTTCGCATCGAGGCAGGCGACACGCTCTGGGAGGTCGCCGAACGCTACCCGGTCGAGGGGATGAGGACCGAAGAACTCGTCGATCTTATCGCTCGTGCGAACGGCATCGAGGGTGGGCTCGTGCACGTCGGAACTGTCGTCGCGGTGCCTCACGACACGTCGTTCCTGGTGGCTTCGCGATAGCGGCCAATCGTTGCAACGTACAAGGTTTTGAGACCCTCACCCCTGGCTAACAACCGGGGGTGTTTCAATTCTGTTAACTATATCCAGAGTGCTCTGGCGGGCCCAATATCTAGTGTGATATCCTTTCACAAATCCTACATATAGGGGTATGTATGCGCTGTCCGCACTGCGGGAATGAGGAATCGAAAGTCATAGATTCGCGCACCTTCGAAGACGGTGATTCGATCCGTCGACGCAGGGAATGTCTCGCATGTTCGGAACGATTCACCACCTATGAGCGTCGAGAGGAAACTCCGCTCATTGTGATCAAGAAGGACGGCACAACCGAGACGTTCGATAGAAACAAGCTCCTGCGCGGCCTTCTCACCGCAACCGTCAAGCGCAATGTTCCGATCCCACAGCTCGAGGCCCTCATAGACGACATCGAGGCCGAGCTTCGCAACACGTTTCGCAGCCAGGTCGACAGCAAGGACCTCGGGGACATGGTCCTCGTGAGACTGCTCGACTTGGACAAGGTGGCGTACATCCGTTTCGCCTCCGTGTACAAGGACTTCAAGGATCTCGACGAGTTCACCTTCGAGCTAAGGAATCTGAGCTGACGTGACAGCTGTCGAGATACCCATCCAGCGAATCGATCCCCATCTACCTCTTCCTTCGTACTCCCACCAGGGAGACGCCGGGCTGGACCTGAGGTCTGCCGTCGATGTCACCCTCGCGCCTTTTCAGAGGGCGCTCATCCCCACGGGTTTCGCGGTCGCGATCCCCGAGGGGTACGCAGGCTTCGTGCAACCGCGAAGCGGTTTGTCGCTCACAAAAGGCCTCTCCATGGCGAACACTCCCGGACTCGTGGATTCCCACTACCGCGGGGAGCTCAAAGTCGTTGCGATCAATCTCGACCCCGACACTCCCGTCGTGATCGAGAGAGGGGAGAGGATCGCCCAGCTGGTCGTCCAAGAGGTGGCGCAGGTTCATCTCCGCGAGGTCTATCGCTTGGACGAAACGGCAAGGGGCGCCGGAGGGTTCGGGAGCACCGGAACGACTTAGTGTGGTGTGGTCCAAGGTGTGAGTTCTCACAAGGACATCTTGGTTTACATAATATGACAGTGAACGTCATAGGGCGGCAGTCGGGGGCTCTGGCTGCCAGAAAAGGAAGGGAAGTATGGAAAAGTTCTTTAAGATCAAAGAGCGGGGATCGTCCGTATCGACGGAGTTGATGGCGGGACTCACGACATTCCTGACCATGAGCTACATCATCTTCGTGAACCCGGGCATCCTGGAGGCCGCCGGCATCCCGTTCCCGGCAGCTCTCACCGCGACTTGTCTCGGTGCCGCTCTCATGACCATCATGATGGGCCTGATCGCCAATCGTCCTCTGGCTCTCGCCTCGGGCATGGGCCTCAACGCGGTCGTCGCGTTCTCGCTGGTCCTCGGACTCGGCCTCGACTGGCGCGTCGCGATGTCGATCGTCTTCGCCGAAGGTATCGTCATCCTGGTACTCGTGCTCGCCGGACTCCGTGAGGCGGTCATGAACGCGATTCCCGTCAACCTCCGCCGTGCGATCGGTGTGGGTATCGGTCTTTTCATCGCGTTCATCGGTCTCAAGGGCGGCGGACTCGTCGTCACCAACGAGGCGACCCTCATCGCCTTGGGCGACGTCACCTCCGCGACCGCGATCGTCGCGATCATCGCAATCATCGTCACCGCCGTACTCATGGCATACAAGGTCAAGGGCGACATCCTCTGGGGAATCATCATCGCGACCCTCGTAGGCATCCCGCTCAAGGTGACCACGCTCCCGACGTCGTTCAACTTCTCGCTCGACTTCTCGACGTTCGGCGCGCCCTTCCAGATGGTCAACGGATCCATGGCCATCACACAGATCTTCACCCCCGTGCTTCTCGTCTTCGTCTTCTCGATCCTCATGTCTGACTTCTTCGACACCATGGGCACCATCGTGGCCGTCGGTGAAGAGGCCGGGTTCGTGGACAAAGAGGGCAACGTCGAGGACGTCAAAGAGATCCTCCTCGTCGACTCCGCAGCTGCGGCCGTAGGCGGACTGTTTGGCGCCAGCTCCATCACCACCTACGTCGAGTCCGGCGCCGGTGTGGCCGATGGCGCACGTACCGGTCTCTCCAGCGTCGTGGTCGGCATCCTGTTCCTGCTCGCTGCGTTCCTCAGCCCGATCGTCGGCATGGTCTCGGCTCCCGCGACCACCGGCGCGCTGGTGATCGTCGGCTTCCTGATGATGGGTGCCGTCAAGGAGATCGACTGGCACGACCTGGAGGTCACCTTCCCGGCGTTCCTGATCATCATCATGATCCCGCTGACCTACAGCATCACCAACGGAATCGGTCTGGGCTTCATCGCCTTCGTCCTCATCAAGGCCCTCCGTGGCAAGTTCAACGAGATTCACCCGCTCATGTGGGTCGCGGCGATTGCGTTCCTCGTCGCATTCCTGCAGGGTCCGCTGTTGAAGCTCGTCGGATAGCAACGATCATGGCGGGCCTCGGAAATCCGGGGCCCGCTTCTTGCTGCATATCACCTACGTTTTGGAAGGGAAGTGAGCTATGTCGCAGCGTGTCATCCAGACCGACGAGAAAGTCCCTGTACTCAAGGCGATTCCGTTGGCACTGCAGCACCTGATGGCCATGTTCGGCGCGACCGTCCTGGTGCCCATCCTCACCGGCCTCGACCCCTCGGTCGCCATCATGACCTCGGGCGCCGGCACCATCCTGTATCTGATCCTCACCCGCAACAAGATCCCGAGCTACCTCGGCTCCTCGTTCGCGTTCATCGGTCCGATCATCGCGGTCGCGAGCACAAAGGGCATTCCTGAGGCTCTGGGCGGCCTGTTCGTCGCAGGTCTTGTCTACATCGTGGTTGCCCTCATCATCAAGGCGTTTGGCACCGCATGGATCTCCAAGGTCCTGCCGCCGGCCCTCGTGGGCGCCGTAGTCATCGTCATCGGTATCGGTCTCTCCAAGACCGCCGTCCAGATGGCCTTCAACTCGGGCGGGGACACCTTCGTCATGAAGGGTTTCATAGTCGCCGCCATCACGCTCCTGGCTTCGGTGGCCTTCTCGAGCTACTTCAAGGGTTTCCTGAAGACTATCCCGATCCTCATGGGTATCGTCGTGGGCTACATCGTCTCCGGCTTCATGGGCCTGATCGACTTCGCGCCGATCGCCAATGCCGCATGGCTCGGACTCCCGCACCTCACGTACCCCAAGTTCGACCTCGGCGCCATTCTGATCATCGCGCCTGTGGCCATCGTCGTCATCGTCGAGCACATCGGCCACCTGCTCGTGGTGAACGAGATCGTCGGCAAAGACTTCACCTACCTGCTTCCCGAGTCGCTGGCCGGCGACGGTATCGCCACGGCGCTCTCTGCGCTCGTCGGCGGTACTCCGTCCACCACGTACGCCGAGAACCTCGGTGTCATGGCGGTCACCAAGGTCTACGCCACGCAGGTCTTCTGGTACGCCGGAGCCTTCGCGTTCTTCATCGGCGGCTTCTGCCCGAAGCTGGGCGCCGTCATCAGCTCGATCCCGACTCCCGTCATGGGCGGTATCTCGCTGCTCCTGTTCGGACTCATCGCAAGCTCCGGATTGCGTATGCTCGTCGACTCGGGCATCGATCTCTCCATGAACCGCAACCTGATCCTCGCGTCGGTCGTCCTCATCCTGGGCATCGGCATGGAGACCGGCGGCATCTCGCTGCCGATCGGTGACTACGTCATCCCGGGCATGGCGCTCAGCACGTTCGTGGGAATCATCCTCAATCTGATCCTGCCGAAAGACGAGGTTCCGGTAGTCGAGGAGCCGATCGCGCACGATCTGTAGGCTTCAGAGAAGACCGTCTGAAAACGCCCTGTACGAGCGTTTCTAAGACTTCAGAAATCCCCGGGACGACCCACAGGTCCCGGGGATTTCTCTATTCGGGTTTGTTATCGGAATGTGGGGTGAAGACGCGGTGGCTCCATTGGTTGAGAGAGGGGCGATCGGGTCATTCGTGCTCAAGTACACGTGAAACTATGATAATACATCTTATGTTAACTAATGAGTTTGAGCCAAAGGGAGCGAGCAACGAGCGCTCCTCCCCTTGGTGATGTGTCCTCTATTACGGATTATCTCTACCAGTTACGCCAGTACCTGGACTCCGATACCGATGAGTCCCGGACCCGTGTGGACGATGAGTGCGGGCGTGATCTGTCCCTCGACGATGATGCGTGCCTTGGGCAACAGATCCTTCATTTGCACGAGCAGCGCGTCGGCCTCCGCCTTCGCGTCACCGTGCATCACCGTGATGTTGTATTCGCTCGCCCCGCGGGCGAACTCCACAGCCTTGTCCAGAGCGGCCTTGAGAGACTTCTTGCGGCCTCTCGCCTTGGCGACCGTGTCATAGACGCCTTCCTCGTTGCACGCGATGACAGGCTTCAAGTCGAGCATGGTACCAAGGACCGCGGACACCAGACCGATTCGACCGCCCTTTCTGAGGTACTCGAGCGTCGACACACAGAAATAGAGTTTGGTGTTCAGAGCGGCCGTCACGGCTTGGCGGCAGACTTCGCCGAATGACAGACCCTTCTCGATGAGCTCACCGACCCGGATTGCGGTGAAACCGCTGCCGATGCCGATGTTCTTGGTGTCGAGGTAATACGTCTCGAGACCTTCGGGCGAAGGACCGCAGCTCTTGGCGGCCTCGAACGTTCCACTGAGACCGCTCGAGATGGTCACCACAACGACCTTCTCATACCCGTCGGCCTTGATCTGCTTGAAGAGCTCCTGGAAGACCGTGGGGCTCGGGAGAGACGTCGAAGGGATCTCCTCGGGGAAACGTGCGTATACATCCTCCGGCTGGATGTCGATCCCGTCGCGGTACTCCCCGTCCGGATAGATCACGGTGAGCGGCGCCACATACATGTGGTACTTCTCTCGGTAATCCTTGGGGACGTCGGAGCCCGAATCGACTAGGATCGCTATCTTCTCTGAAGCCATCTCGTATGTCCCTTCGAGGATGTTCAATTGGCAGTACTTGGTCAGTACGAATGATAGCGCGAGCTTACTTAGACGTACAGTCCACCCTTATAGACGGTTATCTCCGTGATTCCGTAGAAAACCGCGAGTTGTTCCAGTCGTTCCTCGACCGTCTCCATAGCGTTGGTGAGTCGCTCGACGTCTATCGACTGCAGCGCCTCGATGGCTGCGTCTCCTTTGGTGCCGTACACGGTGTCGACCGCGCGTTCCGCCAAGAAAGCGATATCCCCGAGAGCCTCTGCGATCGGCATGACCCGCTTGGGAACCGGCATCGCGTCGAGCTCGTCGACCAGGATCCGCGCCCGGGAGTTGAGGTCGGCGAACCCCATTCGCTCCGTCGAGTCCATATCGTTGGCGAAGGCGATGCGCTTGTCGGCGGCAGTAGGTGACATGAGGCGCAGGCGACTCTCGGTTATTCCTCCGAGAAGCGCCTTCACGGCCTCTTTCGACTGCACCAGTCCGCGTATCGAACGTCGCACCGAGGAGCGGTAGAGCGCGCGTATGACCCACGCCACGACTCCGAGTGAGATCACGGCGCCGACGCCGATCACGAATGGCACGACGACCTCGGGTCGGCCGAAATCGAGCCCGAGGAGTGTGATATCCATCGCTATCCCTCACTTCTGTCGCGCAGGTCCAGAACGTGCTTGGCCTTGCCCTGTGTGCGCTCGATCGAACCAGGTTCCACGAGGGTGATCTTGGCGCGCAGGCCCAGCACCGAGTGGATATGTTCGGAGATGTGCTTGCGGAAGTCCTCCATCTGGTCCATGCGGTCGGAGAACACCGACTCCTCGACCTCCACGCGCACCTCGATGTCGTCCATACCCTTCTTACGGTCCACCACGATGAGGTAATGGGGGCGAATCCCCTCGATGTTGAAGATGGCGTCCTCGACCTGGCTCGGGAAGACGTTCACTCCGCGGATGATGAGCATGTCGTCGGTGCGCTCGCGCACCTTCTGCATGCGCGCGGTGGTACGACCGCAGGCGCAGGTCCCCGTGACCACGCGTGAGAGGTCGTGCGTGCGGTAGCGGAACATGGGGATGGCCTCTTTGGTGAGCGTCGTGAAGACGAGCTCGCCCTTCTCCCCTTCCGGGAGCTGCTTGCCCGTGACGGGGTCGATGACCTCCCAGAGGAGATGGTCCTCGGAGATGTGCATCTCGCCGAACTCGCACTCCCCCGCCACTCCCGGTCCCATGACCTCGGAGAGACCGTAGTTGTCGGTCGCCGTGATATGCAGCCGTTCCTCAACCTCGCGCTTGAGCGCGCCGGTGCAGGGCTCTCCTCCGAAAAGACCAACCCTGAGCGGCAATTTGGAGAAGTCCACGCCCATCTTCTCCCCCACTTCGGCCAGGTAGAGGGCGTAGGAAGGGGTCGACACGAGCGCCGTGGTCCCGAAGTCCTGCATCATGAGGATCTGTCGCTCGGTGTTGCCCGCGCCAGCGGGGATGGCTGTCGCACCGACCCGCTCGACGCCGTAGTGCATGCCCCAGCCACCGGTGAACATTCCATAAAGGAATGCCAGCTGAACGCGGTCGGTCGACACGACGCCGGCGAGCGAGGCGATGCGGGCGGTGAGCTCGGTCCAGGTGTTGAGGTCGCCACGCGTGTATCCGACGACGATCGGCTTGCCGGTCGTGCCCGACGAGGAGTGGATGCGGACGACGTCGTCCATATCCACCGCGAACATACCGAAGGGGTAGGTGTCGCGGAGCGCGGTCTTGTCGGTGAAGGGAAGTCGTGTGACGTCTTCGAGCGTGCGGATATCCTTCGGGCGCACACCCATCTCGTCGAGCTTCCCCCGATAGTACGGAACACGCTCGTAGGCCCAGGCGACGGTGGACTTGAGGCGGGCGAGCTGCAGCTCACGCATCTTCTCTCTGTCCATACACTCGTATTCTGGATTCCAGATAGGGCTCATTGCACGCGCTCCGTTTCTTTCCAAGAGCCGAGGTAGATGGCTCTGACATCGTCGTTATCCAAGAGGTCGTCCGCACTGCCCGTGAGGACCATGCGACCGGTTTGCATCACGTAACCGCGATCCGCGAAATCGAGTGCGAGTTTGGCGTCTTGCTCGATGAGAAGGACGGTGAGACCCTTCTCGCGCAGGCGGTGGAACACTTCGAATATCCCCCGAATGACCTTCGGTGCCAACCCTAGAGACGGCTCATCGAGCAGGAGGAGGTCGGGAGCGGACATAAGCGCCCTCCCGATGGCGAGCATCTGCTGCTCACCGCCTGAAAGGGTGGAGGCGGTCTGCCGCATCCTCTCGCGAAGAACCGGGAACAGTTCGAGGACTTCCTCGAACAACTGATCGGCATCGGGGGCGCCGGGGCGCGACTTGAGCGGGTAGGACCCGACCTCGAGGTTCTCCGCCACAGACATCGATCCGAAGAGCATCCGTCCCTCAGGTACGAGCGCCACTCCACGCCTGACCAGCGATTCCGGTGGGTTCCGCGTCACATCCACGAGTCCCGCGCCGGAATCGAACAGCACCGAACCCCTGTGAACGTCGGCGAGTCCGACGACGGCTTTGAGAAGGGTCGACTTCCCTGCGCCATTGGCTCCCAGGACCGTCACGGCTTCGCCACGCCCAACGGACAGTGAGACGCCATGGAGTACCTCGACACGTCCGTATCCCGCACGCAGGTCCTGTATCGCAAGCAACTCGCTCACATCTCCACCTCCTCTGGATCGGTCCCGAGATACGCCGCGATCGTCGCCGCATCCTTCTGGATGAGCAGCGGAGGGCCCTCGGCGATCTTGCGCCCGCGGTCGAGGACGAGTATCTCGTCGCTGACCCGCATGACCAGGCCCATGTCGTGCTCGACGATGAGAATCGTCGTACCGTCGTCGCGGATGCGGAAGAGCATCTGCGCGAGGCGTTCGGTCTCGGCGCCGTTGAGACCTGCCGCAGGCTCGTCGAGCATGAGCAGGTCGGGCGAGGATGCGAGCGCACGTGCGATCTCAAGCAACCTCCGCGATCCTGTCGCAAGGTCACCTGCGGTCGTCTCCGACTCGTTTGCCAGTCCGACGAACCTCAGGAGCCTTTCACTCTCGGAACGCGCGTAGGCCGTCCTGCCCCCCGAGTTGCCGCCGAGCGCGCCGGTGATGTGTCCGAGCGAGGGCTTCTGTCGCGGGATGGCGACCATGACGTTCTCCGCCACGGTGAGGTCGTCGAAGAGTCGCGTGTTCTGGAACGTGCGCGAGATACCCTTGCGCACGCGATGGTGCGGTCCGAGTGAACCGAGTGGATCGCCCTTGAACACCACCGTGCCGCTGTCGGCCGCATCGAACCCGCTGATGAGGTTGAAGAGCGAGGACTTGCCGGCTCCGTTCGGTCCGATCACCGCTTTGATCTGCCCCTGGTGGACGTCGAACGACACATCGTCGACCGCGCGAAGTGCTCCGAAAGCCTTGGAGAGATGTTCGACCGTGAGGAGCGTCCTCATCTCTCCTCCCCTGCTGAGAGCCTGCGTGCGCGGCCGATACGAAGCGCCTTGATCCCCTTGGGGGCGAACAGCACGGTGAGGATGATCGCGATGCCGAAGATATCGGTCTCAAATGCCTGGAACGCCGACGCCAGCGCGTCGGGAATCCCGGGGATGAACGCCTCGACGTACTGCATCGCCGTGAGGATAAACGAAGAGATCGCAGGTCCTACCAGCGAATACGGTCCCCCGAGCACTGCCATCGCGAGATAGCGGATCGACTGGTCGAGTGAGAACAGCGAGGGCGAGATGAACCCGACGATCGAGGCGTATAGAGCACCCGCAAGCCCCGCGAACGCGCTGGAGACCGCGAATGATACGACTTTCGTGCGCGAGACGTCGATACCGACCGCCGCGGCGCCCTCCTCGGACCCGCGGACCGCCTTGATCGACAGTCCTCGCAGTCCACCTGCATAGCGCGAGGCCACGAGAGCGCATGCCGCGACAAATCCCCAGGTGAGATAGAACCAGCTCTGGTGGCTGGAGAAGACCAGTGGTCCGATCGAAGGCAGCGGTATCCCGCCGATTCCGTCGGGTCCGCCGGTGAGCGGCTTAAGCTCGTTGAACGCTACGACGGCTATCTGGCCGAACCCCAAGGTTGCCATGGCGAGGTAGTGCCCCTTGAGGCGCAGGCACGGCCACGCGAGGATGGTGCCCGCCACCGCGGCGACCGCGACCGCCGCAACGGTACCGACGATCCAGGGGAGGTCGAGCTTCACAGTGCAAAACGCCAGCGTGTAGGCCCCGAGGCCCACGAAGGCGGCATGACCCATGGATATCTGACCTGAGTATCCGAGGAGGAGCGCCAGTCCGAGGACGACGATGACGTTGACCCCGATATAGCTTGCGACCCGCAGGAAGAAGGGGTCCGGCGCGAGGATCGGGATGAAGACGTAGGCCACCGCCATGACCGCGAAGATGATAAGGGAGGATCGCTTCATCAGAGCTTCTCCCTCTGTTTGCGACCGAGAAGACCTGTCGGCCGGACGAAGAGCACCAGCAGTGTTACGCCGACGACCACGACGTCTTTCCATGCGCCGTCGAGGTATCCGACACTGAGCGACTCAAGAACACCCATGATGAGACCACCGACCACCGCGAAGACGGGGTTACCCATGCCGCCTAGGATCGCGGCTCCGAACCCCTTGACGCCCATTCCTGCCCCGACGGTCGACCAGCTCTCCATGAGCGGGGTGATGAGGAATCCGCCAAGCGCTCCCAGAGCTCCCGCGAGCACGAACGACCAGGTCATCATCGCCTTGACATCCACCCCTGCCAACCGTGCGGCGTCCCGGTTCTGAGCGGTGGCTCGAATGGCTTTGCCAAGCAGCGTGTATCGGTAGAGCACCGCCATGAACACGACCGTCACGGCGACGACCGCCCACACGACGAGGGTCTGCCTCTCAACGAGCGCCCCGAGGACCTGCACCGGAGGACCGGCCACGAGGACCGGCAGCGAGCGCTCCTCCGGTCCGAAGAGATGAAACACGCCTTGGCGGATGAGGAGAGAGCCACCGATGGTGACCATCACGATCCGCACTGGATCGCTGTTGCCCAGGGGCCGCACCGCGAGCAGTTCGAACACGGCCGCGATCGCAGCCGTGAGGGCGATCGCACCGGCACCAGCGAGAACGACGGGGGCACCGAGGGAGTGGAGCCACCACGAGAGCATGCCGCCGAGCATGAAGAACTCTCCCTGTGCGAGGTTGATCGCACCGCTCGTCGAGTACACGATCGAGAAACCCAGAGCGATGAGGGCGTAGACCGAGCCGTTTTTGAGGCCGGTGGCGATGAACTGTACGAAGTCTTCTGCACCCATCAGCGGATCGGCACCCACTTCCCGTCCTCGA
>CAZMJV010000022.1:0-4315 GCA_964566905.1 uncultured Coriobacteriia bacterium
CGTTTGTCGACTCAGGCTGCGCCCTAGGCGATAATG
This sequence comes from uncultured Coriobacteriia bacterium, assembly GCA_964566905.1. Lineage (GTDB taxonomy): Bacteria > Actinomycetota > Coriobacteriia > Coriobacteriales > CAZMJV01 > CAZMJV01. The sequence goes on from CAZMJV010000022.1 coordinate 37, forward strand.
AACGCAGTGCACGCGCGCGTGCACGCGCTTTCGGACGATCGCACACAGAATCGGGGACCTTCCATGATCGATAGGTACACGCGCCCGGAGATGGGCCGCATCTTCTCCGCCCAGAACAAGTTCGAGATCTGGAAGGAGATCGAGATTCTGGCGTGCGAGGCGCAGGCTGAACTCGGCCAGATCGGCATCACCCGAGAGGAGGCCGCCCACATCCGTGCAACCGCCGAATTCTCCATCGAGCGGATCGACGAGATCGAGCGAGTGACCAACCACGACGTCATCGCATTCCTCACCGATATGGCGGACCACATCGGCGAGCCTTCCAAGTGGGTGCACTACGGCATGACCTCCTCAGACCTGGGGGACACCGCCCTGTGTTTCCAGATCACGCAGGCCATGGACATCGTCATCGAGGACGTTCGTCGTCTCGGACGCATCTGCAAGCGACGCGCGTTCGAGTTCAAGGACACGCTCTGCGTAGGGCGCACCCACGGCATCCATGCCGAGCCGATGACCTTCGGGATGAAGTTCGCAAGCTGGGCTTGGGCGCTGCACCGAGCCGAGCAGCGGCTCCTCGCGACACGCGAGTACTCTGCGGCGTGGGGAGCGATCTCCGGCGCCGTCGGCAGCTACTCCAACATCGACCCCTACGTGGAGTCGTATGTCTGCGAGAAGCTGGGCCTCAAGCCCGACCCGCTGTCCACCCAGGTGATCGCACGCGACCGCCACGCGCACGTGCTGGCCGTGCTGGCCGTCGTCGCGGCGACCGCGGAGAGTATCGCCACCGAGATCCGAGCGCTCCAGAAGTCCGACACGCTCGAGGCTGAGGAGCCGTTCGCGAAGGGCCAGAAGGGTTCCTCGGCGATGCCGCACAAGAGAAACCCGATCACCGCCGAGCGCGTGTGCGGGTTGGCGCGTGTCATCAAGGCGAACGCTCAGGTGGGCTTCGACAACGTGGCGCTCTGGCACGAGCGCGACATCAGCCACTCCTCGGCCGAGCGCGTGGTGCTCGTGGACAGCTTCACGGCGCTCGACTACATCCTCGGCAAGCTGGAGTGGATCCTCGACGGCCTGGTCACCTACCCCGAGAACATGCTTGCGAACCTCAATCGCACCCGCGGCCTCATCTATTCGAGCCGCGTGCTCCTCGCACTCGTCGACACGGGAATGTCTCGCGAGGACGCGTACACGATCGTGCAGCGAAACGCGATGCTCGTGTGGGACGACATCCAGAAGGCCATAACCGGGCCGTCGTATCGCGAGCGCCTGGAGACTGACCCCGAGGTCGTGCTCACTTCCGAGCAGCTTGACGCGATCTTCGACCCTTGGGAGTTCCTCGCGCGCGTCGGTGTCGTGTTCGAGAAGCTCGAAGGGCTCGAATTCGGCGAGTAGAACGCGCCGACACATTGCTTGATCCGGCGACCCCGCGCTTGCGGGGTCGTTCGTGTTTTGCGATTCGACCAAAGACTTTCGTCTTCCTCCGATATAAGAAAAAGATAAATACAATATCTGTTTGATTTATAGACGCACGTGACTTAACCTGTGCCTACGTCTTCAACATCACGCGTAGGGGGAAGTCATGAAACGAATCAAAGTCCTGTTGGCGCTCGCTCTCGTCCTGGGTATGTTCGCAGGGCTTGCAGGGTGCAAGAGCTCCGAATCCGCCGAAACCACGTCGCCGGAAGCATCGCAGCCGGTAGTCGACGAGGGTCCCGACCGCGCGGATCTTCTGGTTACCGTGGACGAGCTCAAGGCGAACGCGGGCGACTACTTCGTCATCGACACGCGCAAGGCCGACGCCTATGCGGCCGGGCATGTCCCCGGTGCGATCAACCTCACATGGCAGGAGCTCGCCTCCGTCGGTGTCGGGAAGCCCGGCGATGCCGACTGGGGCACGCTCTTGCCGGCCGACAAGATCGGCACCATCCTCGGTGAGAAGGGCGTCGACGCGTCGAAGACGATCCTTCTTTACTCGGACCCGACCGGCTGGGGAGAGGACGGACGTGTCCTGTGGTCGCTCGCTTCGGTGGGTATCACGAACACCCGTATGCTCGACGGCGGGTTCCCGCTCTGGGCGAGCAAGGGCGGCAAAGTCGAGACCGAGGCGTTCGTCGCCCCCGCAACGACCGTCAAGGTTTCCGCATCGCTCGACCAGGCCCACAACGTGACAACCGCGTATCTCTCCGAGAACATCGGCACGGTTCCCGTGATCGATGTCCGCGGGGAGAAGGAGTACGGCGGAGCGACCGACTTCGGCGAGGCGCGAGGCGGATTCATCCCGACCGCAGCCAACGTTCCCTTCCCTTCCTTCTTCAACGAGGACGGAACACTCAAGTCGGCCGCCGATCTCGAGAAAATGTTCACTGATGCCGGAGCGACCAAGGACGGCGAGGTAGTCTTCTACTGCACCAAGGGCATACGTTCTGCGTATGCTACCCAGGTCGCCCTTTGGCTCGGTTTCGACAATGCGAAGAACTACGATGCTTCCTTCTACTCCTGGGCTGGCGACAGCTCGCTCGAAATGAGCAAGTGAGGAACCCCGTGCGCCTGATTAGATCCAAGTGGTTCGCCCCGACGATCGTCGCCCTTGTGGCGGCGATTTTCGGGGCATCCTATTTCCTCAACCCGCAGTTCGCGTACCAGCTGACGACCGTGTCGAGCGTCTTGAAGAACCAGGATTTCAACTCGGCGAGAATGCTGCTTGTCCTCAATGGCGGAAGGAATCCTCTCGCAGTCGTCTTGTACGGGATCTGGCAGGCGGTCGCGTCACCCTTGCCGTTCGATGGAGTCATCCGGGCAGCGTCCGCGCTGTACGGGATCGCGCCCGCCATTGTTTTGAGCTGGATGGGGATGTTCCTCGGTTCTCTCGCGAACTACGGCATTGCACGGGGGCTGCTGGGAGGCGTCTTCTCGAGATGGCGTGACAGAGTCTTCGGCCCGGCACCGTCCGAGCCGGCCCTGGCTTCGCGTTGGGTTCTCCTCGGGCTGCGAGCGATTCCGTTTCTTCCCCAAGACATCCTGTCCTACATCCTGGGACTCACGAGGTTCAGATTCGTCGACTACCTCTGGACCTCGGCGCTGGGTGCCATTCCGGCCGCCGTCATGTACGCGCTGTGGGTCGATGAGATTCCAGCTTCGACGCTCGCCCTCGTCAACATGGTCCTGGCGGCCGTGGGAATCGTCCTCCTCGGGTGGCAGGCGTATGCCACCCGCTCCAAGTTGCCCGTCGGCACTCTCTCGCCGAAACGCAAGCGCGCCCTCGGCATCGGGGCGGCGCTCGTCGCGGCGGTCGCAGCCGTGTACTTGCTTGTTCCAGGCGTCCGCGACTGGGCGGCGGAGGCGACTCGCGTGCTCTCGACCGATCCGTCCGCGGTGGCCGCATACCTGCGCACCTTCGGCATCTGGGGGCCGATCGTCTCCGCCATCCTCATGGTGCTCCAGTCGGTCGCCGCCCCTCTCCCCGCGTTTCTCATCACGTTTGCGAACGGGATGATCTGGGGCTGGGCGGGCGGGACGCTGCTCTCCTGGTCTTCGGCGATGGCAGGAGCGGCCCTGTGTTTCTGGATCGCCCGGTCGCTCGGTCGCCCTGTGGTCGAAAAGCTGGTCGGCGGCTCGAAGGCGCTTGGAGTCTCCGATCTCTTCTTCGAGCGCTACGGTAACAAGACCGTGCTCGTGGCACGCCTGCTCCCCTTCGTGTCCTTCGACCTCATCTCCTACGGTGCAGGTCTGACGAACATGGGATTCTGGAGGTTCTTCATCGCCACCGGTCTGGGCCAGCTCCCCGCGACGATCGTCTACTCGTATCTCGCCTCGGTGGGCGGGGCGGCCGGCTCGGTCAAGATACTCCTCTACGTCTTCATCGCCACCGCGATTCTGCTGGTCCTCGGCTCCTCGCTACGACCGTGGTACATGGCGAAGATCCGCCGCGAGACCGGGCACGAAATCGACGAGGCCGATGCGGAGATCGTTCGATGACGGAACAGGTCGAGAAGTCCACAAACCAGCTGATCGGTACGATGCTGCGCGCTGCGGTGAGCGTCGGAGCGCTCTGGTTCATTCTCTCGCGCCTCGACATGGGCGCTGTGCTGGACTCGCTTCGGTCGCTCGACCCGGGCTGGATGGTTTTCGCGGGAATCGCGGTGTTCGCTTCGGTGGCCGTGTCCGCGGTCAAATGGGGAGTGCTGCTCCGACGTACGGGGCATTCGCTGGGCTTTTGGCGTCTCGTCCGGGCGTACTTCATCGGCTTCTTCTTCAACAACTTCCTGCCCACATCTGTCGG
>CAZMJV010000022.1:4415-20182 GCA_964566905.1 uncultured Coriobacteriia bacterium
TGTGGGTCGGGGCTCTGTCGGTCGTGTTCCAGATCTTCGTCGCGACGGTGAACTTCGGTATCTTTCGCGCGCTCGGGGTGGATATCTCACTCGCGGAGTGCGTGGTCTACTCCTCGGTCGTCTCGGCGGTTACGATGATCCCGATCTCCATCTCGGGGCACGGGGTGCGCGAGGCCGGCTATGTGTATTTCTTCGGGCTCGCAGGGGTCGCGCAAGGCGATGCAGTCGTGGCGTCGCTGTTGTTTTTCTTCGTCGTCGCTCTGCTCACCTCGGTGGGCGGACCGCTCTTCATCGCACGATCGGGAAGGAGGAGGGATGTCCGATAGGTTTTCGGCTGCGGGCTCTGACGCCCGCGCGCAGTTCGCCGAGGCGCGCAACTGCGCGGAGTCGGTCCTCGCGTCGCTCTCCCTTCACGAGGACGTTCCCTCGCTGCCCGAGTTCGTGGGGAGCGGCTTCACCTCCGGTATCGGCAACACCGGCTGCCTCTGCGGATCGCTCGCGGGGTCGGTCATGGTGATCGGCGCGTACGCCGACTCGCTGGGGCTCATGCCTGAGGCGCGAAAACTGATCGCCGAGGAGCTTTCGGCGGAGATGACCCGGCGGTTCAAGGACGAATACCATGCGACGTGCTGCCGAGTCATCAAGCGCGACTATGTCGAGGGCTCGAACGAATCGCTGAGCCACTGCGCGGGCATCACCGAGTTCGCCGCGACGACGGTCGCCGAGATCATCGACGAGCATCGTTCGACGACCGACCCTGTGAAGCGGTTCGGCGTCCGCGACGTCATGGCGGCCTCTGAATCGATCGCGCGAAATCTGTTGATGGGCATCGCGGTCGGACTCGCGGCAGGCGCTGTTCTCGGGTTCTGGCTTGCGCCCTCCTTGGCGTGGGCGGTCGGCGGGATCGCCTACGGGCTCCTCGTCGGTCTCCTTTCGGTCTTCGGAGACGGTCGGATGCGCATGGTCGCGAGAGTCGCAGCGCTGGACGGCCTGCTCGCGTCCGCCGTGCTGGTGGCGATCATGCTGTTCGCTGAGCACGGAGGACCTGCGGCGGCACTTCTCACCGCGCTGTCCAACGGCGGCTGGGCTGCCGCGACGATTCTCGCGGTGGGAGCTCTCTCCGTCGTCGTCCTCACAGCCGCCAAAGCGTTCAAACTCGTGCGCTATCGATGAGTGGCGTTTCACGATGACCCGAGATGACCTCTCCTCGTCCCCGGCCGCCCAAGTGGCGGTCTTCACGCGTATACCGAAGGCGGGAAGCTCGAAGACGCGGCTCATCCCCGCGCTCGGCGCCCAAGGGGCAGCGGACCTTCAGCGCGCGATGACCGAGCATGTCGTCTCACAAGTGAGTCTCGCGGCGGTCCTCCCGCTCGGCGACGATTGGAGACGGTCGATCACGTCCTGCGTCGTGCGCAGCACGGGCGGCGACCCAGGGGAAGCCGCCCGCTGGCTGGGAGTCGACGCCGTCGACCAAGGCGACGGCGACCTCGGGATGAGGATGCAACGCGCGCTTGAGGATTCGCTGCGCTCCAACGATGTCGCCGCGGTGATCGGTGGGGACTGTCCGACGGTGTCGGCCTCCACGATCAATATGGCCCTGCGCGCCGCACTCGACGGCGGAGCTGCGATTGTGCCCGCGGCGGACGGCGGGTACTGCATGCTCGCGCTGAGACGCGAGATGGGCGATCGCCTCGAGGAGTTCTTCCGAGACATCGAGTGGGGGACGTCGGTCGTGTGTTCGACCACGGTCCAGCGCCTGCGCATGTGCGGGGTGGAACCCGTCGTACTCGACGTCCATCGGGATATCGATGAGCCGGAGGACTTGGCGGTATGGGACGCGCTCCGAGATTCCTGGGAGGGTCCGGTTTCGACCATCTCGGTCGTCATCCCGACGCTCGACGAGGCGGACGCGCTGCCGGCGACCCTCGAAGCGGTTGGAACCAGTCCTAGCGTCGAGGTGATCGTCGTCGACGGCGGGAGCTCGGACGAGACGTGCTCGATCGCGGAGGCGGCCGGGGCGACGGTTGTCCGCGGAGTACGTGGCCGGGCAGTGCAGATGAACGAGGGGGCTCGACTCGCTGTGGGAGACGCGCTCGTCTTCCTGCATGCGGACACGCTGCTGCCCTTGGGATGGGCCGATGAGGTCCGCCGGACGTTGTCTGAAAGACCGACCGTCGGGCTGCCGCTGCTACTGGGGGCCTTCACCTTCGAAATCGATACGGTCACCCCGACACTCGCGATGATCCGGTTCCTGACACGCATTCGCGGCCGATTCGCGCATCTGCCTTACGGCGACCAGGCGATCTTCTGCAGGCGCTCGGTGTTCTCCGCGCTCGGAGGGTTTCCCGACATCCCTCTGATGGAGGACTACGAGTTCGTGGACCGCTGTCGCAGGGCTGGCGGGGTACGCGTCGTGAACGCCCGGGCGACGACCTCGGCGAGGCGATGGGTCGACGCGGGAGCGCTGCGCTGGACCCTGCTCAACATCGCGACGACGTGGCGCTATCGCCGAGGCGTGTCTCCGGCCGAGCTCCTTGGATGGCGCAGATCGGTACTCGGCCACCATCACTCGAAGCGGTAGACGAACCCCGTGTCGAAGGGCGTCTCGGCGAGCCGATCGACCGCCTGCTCGATGATTCTCGAGAACACCGCCTTGCTCCCCGTGAGGTTCTCGTTGAGCACCTCGAGCGGGGTTGCCTCGTCGCGCACCCCGTTTGCGTAGTCTGTCCCGTATCCCAGAAGCGCGTAGGGAATCTCAAGCTCGCCCGCGAGGACAGCCTCCGGCGCGGCGGTCTGGCTGATCATCGCGGCGCCTGCCGAGCGCAGGTAGGCGATCTCTGACTTGGTGTTGAATCGCGGCCCCAGCATGTAGGCGTAGGTGCCGCTCTCGTAGGCGCGGATCCCGACCTCGCGGGCGCCTTCGATCAGCGCCGCCCTGATCGCGGGGGAGAGCAGGGTGTCGAAGATGTAGTGTCCTCTGCCCGGCTCTCCCGCAGTTTCGAACAGCGTGCAGGGGGAGCCGTCGGGCAGGCGGTTGTCAGGGAAGAACACCTCGTCGAAGACGATCGGCGTCGCCATGTCGAGCGCGGGGTCGACGATCCCGCAGGCCGTCGTCGCGATGATCGCGTCGACCCCGGCCTCCTTCATTGCGAGGATATTCGCTCGGTGGTCCACCTGCGAGGAAAGGCGGTTGTGACCGGAGCCATGCCGTGCGAGAAGCACGACCTCGACGCCCCCCGCCGACCGCGCCGTCTCGACGTCCACTGTTCCGCGACGGGTTTCCACTCGTGCGGGAGCCTTGTCGACGAACCCGAACGACGCTCCGGTTCCCCCGATAATGCCGATTCTCATCTCTTCCCTTTCGCTGTGCTGCATCTCTTCCTCATCAGGTTATCACCCTGAGGTTGCGGGGGTTTTTCGGAGAAAGCCGCCCCGAGGGACGCATGTTGTACGATGGCTCAAGACATCGCCTCGCCGATCGAAAGGCTTTTCGTGCACCGTAGCGGCACTCTCCTCCTTGCAATCCTCATGTCACTGACCCTGCTCGTCGGCGGATGCTCCCGCGGCAAAGACGATGCCTCATCGGGTGCGATACAGGTCCCCGAGTCGGGCGTCACCTCCCTCGCGGATCTCACCGTGGAGGCGCGCACGGTGGAGGCCTCGGGAGCGTTCACACTCCCGGCAGGAAGCATCGTCGAGGTCGATTCGGAGAACATCGCGGCGGTCCGCTCGATCACCAAGGTCGCCCATCCTCTCGCCGAGGCGGGAATCCTCGACCTCACCAGTGGAGAGTATTCGCTCGTATTGCCCCAGGCCGTCAAACACGACCAGGGGTTCGACATCGTGGATGTTCGGGCAACGGATACCATGCTTATGTGGGTCGAAACCAAAGCCGCCGACGGCTCGTGGGCGGTGTTCTCGGCCTCGCTGTCAGGTGTGACCCCGGGCCAGGCGATTCTTCTCGAAGAGGGGACGGCCGACTATCTCCTCCCCTCGATCGCAGTCTCCGGTTCCACCGCGATCTGGCTGCACGCTCCCGACCCTGAGAAGGACAAGAGCGCGGAGGAGACCGAGGTGCGCGCCCGCGACCTGGACGCGACCGAATCGCGGGTACTCCTCTCGACCGACGCTACAGTGCGCCTACCCCTGCGCGTGTGCAGCGGTGTGGTGACCGTCACCGAGAGATCTCTCGTCGCTGGGACCCGACAAAGCGAGATCGTCGCCGTCGGGGTCGCGGACGGCAAGACCGTCGACCATCTGGTGCTTCCCGCTCCGATCGCCCCCTCGGACGCCGTGTATCTCGACGGGGCGTTCAGCTTCGCCGTTCCGGCAAAGTACGACGGGGTCGGTCCGCTCGGTTCGGTCGGAACGTATCTGCAGACCGGCAAGGCCTCGTTCATCCGACTCCCTAAACAGCCGCTCGACACAGCGACGCGCAAGGGAGCCCTCTTCGTGGCGAAGGAGGGCAAGTCGACCGCTGTCGTCGACGCCGCGGCGAAGACATATTTTCTCATTCCCGCCATAGACAACGCTCCGGATTATGGCGATTATCTAAGTGTGAACGGCTCGGGCTCCCGTGTTGTCACGTTTACCCAGCCCACCCCGACCGACGGTACCGAGCCGTATACGATCGTCAGGGTGTTTTCTTTCTAGGAGGAGGTAGTCGTGGCAGACGAGAAGCAAGGCTTCGTCAAGGAATTCAAGGAGTTCGCAGTCAAAGGCAACGCGGTCGATCTGGCCATCGGCGTGATCATCGGCGCTGCGTTCGGCGCGGTGGTGAACTCCGTGGTCAAGGACATCATCATGCCGGTCATCGGCCGCGTTCTCGGCAACGCGGACTTCTCCAACTTCTTCGTATCTCTCTCCGGGACCAAGTACGCCACGCTCGCCGAGGCACAGGCTGCCGGCGCGCCGACCCTGAACTACGGTCTCTTCATCAACGCGCTTATCGGTTTCATCATCATCGCCCTCGTCCTGTTCATGATCGTCAAGGCGATGAACAGGATGCGCAAGGCCGAGGCGGCCGAACCCGAACCGTCGATGAGGGACTGCCCCTTCTGCCTCACGTCCATTCCGCTCATGGCGACCCGTTGCCCGGCATGCACATCCGAGCTGACGCCGCTTCCGTAATAGGGTCGGTGCACGCACCGGCGAAATGCCGCGTCGGCGACGACGCTCGGGTGGGGGTCGCCATGTTCGGCGGCCCCTCTCGGTAGTTCTAGAGTTTTTGAGAATAGCTGGTAGGAGACTCGGGTAGGTATAGACTTAGCAGCACGGAAACGGATCCATCGTTTCGAGACGAGGAGACAGAGATGAGCAACGAGACTCGCCGCATCCTGCTCGTAGAGGATGAGAAGACGATCCGCGAGGCGGTCGCCGCCTATCTGGAACGCGAAGGATACTGGGTCACCGCAGCCGCGGATGGCCAGGAAGCACTCGACGCATTTCCCAAGCATCGCTTCGACTTGGTCGTGTTGGACCTCATGCTCCCGATCGTCAGTGGTGAGCAGGTCTGCCGCACGATCCGAAACACCTCCGACGTGCCTATCATCATGCTCACCGCCAAGGGCGAGGTCGAGGATCGAATCATCGGGCTCGAACTGGGCGCCGACGACTACCTCGTCAAGCCGTTCTCTCCACGTGAGCTCGTCGCGCGCGTCCGCGCGCTGCTCCGCCGCGCCCATGCGGAGTCGGAGCCTCAGCGCGAGATCCTGACCTTCGGGGACCTCGTCATCGACGTCGCCGGTCACAAGGTGACCGTCAAGGGCGAGGAGGCGGACCTCACTGCAAGCGAGTTCAAACTGCTCACGACGCTGTCGCGCTATCCCGGCCGCGTCTATTCGCGCATGGAGCTCGTCGAGAAGGTCCTCGGATACGATTTCGAGGGCTACGAGCGCACCATCGACTCCCACGTCAAGAACCTCCGCGCGAAGATCGGCGACGATCCGCGCGATCCGACCTGGATCTACACTGTCCACGGCGTGGGGTATCGGTTCGAGAATCCCGCCCCGGAGGAATAACGGTCTATGCCAGAGGATGACGCCCTGACGAGCGCGGCCACAGAAGAATACGTGCTTCTCGACGCGCCGGGATCGGGACGCGGCGGAACAGGGAGTTTCTCCGGTCGTCTCGCCGCGGCGTTCGCCCTCGTCGCGCTCATGACCGCTATCATCTCGGTCGGCATGCTCGCTCTGGTGTGGAACCAGAGCTTCGAGCAGTACCGTCGTTCCAGCATGGAGCACATCGCCACCGCGGTCGCACAGAAGACCGGCACTATCTACTCCCAGGTCGGGGAGTGGCGTTTCGAGTCCCTCGCGCCGGTCGTTGAGTACTCAGGCATCAGCGACCTCGCGGTACGCATCGTGGCGCCCAACGGGACGGTGCTCGCAGACAGCAGCGGCATCGACCAGGGAAGCCTCAACAGCCTCGGGGTCCTCTCGCAGCTGAGAGGTTCGGCGTTCACGTCGGAGCCCCGTCAGAAGGTGAGCGCGCCGGTCGTCGTGGACGGCAAGCTCGTCGCGACCGTGCATGTCTGGACATACGGCCAGAACACCCTCCTCAGCCAAAACGACCTCGACTTCCGAAGCGGCACCTACGTCGCCGTCGGGATCGCGGCGCTCGTCGCGGTGTTCCTCGCGTCCCTGTCCGGATTGGCGTTCTCGGGCAAACTCGTCGACCCGATCAACAAGATCACGGACGTGGCCTCGGCGATCCGTGCGGGCGACCTCTCGGCACGCACCGAGATGAAGGGCGGCGACGAGATCTCGGATCTGGGCAAGACCTTCGACGAGATGGCACGCTCCATCGAGCAGGACCGTCTGCTCGAGAGGCGGCTCACCTCCGACGTCGCCCACGAGCTCCGAACGCCTCTCATGGCCATCCAGGCAACGGTCGAGGCCATGCAGGACGGCGTGTTGCCTGCTGACGAGGAGCACCTCGCGACCGTCGGTGACGAGACGGTCAGGCTCTCGCGACTGGTCGATGCGATCCTCGAGCTGACGCGCTTGGAGCGCAGGTCGCTGCCGTTCGAGATGACCACCGTCGACATCAGCGAGCTCGTCGCATCCGCGGTCAACACACACGGTGCGCTGTTCGACGCGGTCGGACTCACCCTCACCTCTTCGATCGCACCGGGCATCATGGTCAACGCCGACCCCGACCGCATCCGCCAGGCCGTCGGCAACCTGCTCTCGAACGCGGCACGTTACACCCCCGAGGGGGGACAGGTCGCCGTCAGTGTGACTTCCGACTCGTGCGACGCAATCGTCGAGGTCGCCGACACGGGAATCGGTATTCAGGAGGAGAACCTCGAGAAGGTCTTCTCCCGTTTCTGGAGGGCCGACGAGGCGAGAAACCGCGCCAACGGCGGACTGGGCATCGGGCTTTCTGTCACCAAGGAGATCGTCGACCGCCATGAGGGCAGCATCTCGGCTCGCCGCAGACCAGAGGGCGGATCGGTCTTCTCGCTACGGATTCCGCTGCTCAACCCCTTGGCGGGGGAGACTTGTGAGAAGCCCGGACGCTCCCGCCAGCTGTTCGGGAAGTCGGGTGCCGGCAAGGGCGGCACGGGCAAGGGCCAGACGAAACACGAGCCTCCAACTAAACCACATCAGCCCTGAGCACAAACAGGGGTGGGTTTCCCTTACAATGGGGCTGTCTTTGCGGAGGTCGTTTCGGGCCTCTTTTTCGTCGTTTCCATCATGCAAAGGAGTGGTTCGGTGCAGCAGACCCCGCTTTCTCCCGACTCCCAGGGCAAAGTTCGCGACCTCTACGACCTGGGAGACAGTCTCCTGCTCGTCGCGTCGGACCGCATCAGTGCATTCGATTACGTCCTTCCCGACACGATCCCCTTCAAGGGAGAGGTTCTCACGAAGCTCTCCCTTTTTTGGTTCGATCTCCTCTCCGATGTGGTTGACAACCACCTCATCTCCGCCGACGTCGCTGACCTCCCCGAGCAGTTCAAGCCCTACGCGGACGAGCTTGCCGGCAGGTTCATGCTGGTGAAGAAGGCGACCGTCTTCCCCGTCGAGTGCATCGTGCGCGGCTACCTCACCGGCTCGGGTCTCAAGGAGTACCAGCGCGAGGGAACCGTCTGTGGCATCCCGCTCCCCGCCGGCCTGGTCGAGTCGAGCAAGCTCGACGAGGTGCTCTTCACGCCCTCCACCAAGGCCGATATCGGCGACCACGACCAGAACATCTCGTTCGAGCGCATGGTCGAGATCGTCGGGGAGAAGGACGCCGAGGAACTCAAGGCGAAGACGATCGCGATCTATGAGCGAGCACGCGACCACGCGGCGTCCCGCGGGATCATCATCGCCGACACCAAGTTCGAGTTCGGACTCATCGACGGCAAGATCACACTCGTCGACGAGGTGCTGACGCCCGACTCATCGAGGTTCTGGCCCGCCGAGGGGTACGCCCCTGGTGCCGTGCAGCCCAGCTTCGACAAGCAGTTCGTCCGCAACTGGCTCCTCGGGAGCGGATGGGACACCAACTCGACTCCTCCCTCGCTGCCGGCCGACGTCATCGAGGCGACCTCGGCGAAGTATATCCAGGCTTATGAACTCATCACCGGCCGTACGTTCTCCCCGGAAGGATCGCGATAGCACATGGCTCAGCGAAACCCGCTCAACGACCGATACAAGGGAGACGGACCCTCCGGGCAGACCCGGAAGTCGGCGTCCTCCGCGAAGCCCAAGAAGGCTTCCGCAGCTCCGAGCAGCGAGCGCAACATCAAGGACCTCTCCGCCCGCGACCAGGCGGTCGTCCGTCGCAATGCGGCGAAGACCAAGCGCCGCACCGCCGCCACGGCCCGCACGACGGTCCCGTACGTGGTGCCCACCAGCCCTGAGTACAAGCTCTACCGCAAGATCTGGTGGATTCTCATCATCATCGGCCTCATCCTCACCGCGGTCACGTGGGCGATGCGAGAGTGGATGCCCGAGCAGACGACGCTCTCCTACGTCGTTCTCGGCGTCGCCTATGCCGGAATCGTCGGGGCTCTGCTCCTCGACTTCCTCAAGATCCGCCCGCTGCGCAAGGCGGTACAGGACATCGCCGCCGCAGACAGGAAAGCCAAGAAGTAGCCATCGCCGTATTTCGGAAGAGAGAGGGACTATCCGATGAAGCACTACCGCATCTACGTCACAGGCAAAGCCGGCATCTTCGACCCCCCCGGGGCGACCGTCATGCGCGCCCTCACCAACCTCGGCTACGAGGGGGTCGAGGACGTGAAGATCGGAAAGTTCATCCAGCTCTCCGCCGACGTCGACGAGGCCACCGTGCGCGAGATGTGCGAGAAGCTTCTGGCCAACCCGGTCATCGAGGACTACCGCATCGAGCTCGTTGAGGGGGAGTAGCCATGCGTTTCGGCGTCGTGGTTTTTCCCGGCTCTAACTGCGAGCAAGACGCGGTCCACGCGATCGAGTTCCTCGGTCACGAGGCCGGTTACGTCTGGCACGGAGACACGGAACTGTCCGGGTACGATGCGATCATCCTCCCCGGGGGCTTCTCTTACGGAGACTACCTTCGGTGCGGCGCGGTCGCGCGGTTCTCGCCCGTCATGAGCGAGGTCGTGCGGTTCGCCGAATCGGGCCGCCCGGTCATGGGCATCTGCAACGGTTTCCAGGTACTCACCGAGGCGCACCTGCTTCCTGGCGCGCTGCTGCAGAACAACGGACTCCGGTTCATCTGCAAGAGCGTCTCGCTGCGGGTTGAGGACCACGTGTCCCCGTGGCTCGACCTCGCCCAGGGCACGGTTCTCGACATCCCGATCTCGCACAACGAGGGCAACTACATCTGCGATCCCGAGACGCTCGAGCGTCTCAAGGAGAACCGCCAGATCGTCTTGCGCTACTGCGAACCCGACGGATCGACCGCCCCGGGCGGCTCGGCTCCCAACGGCGCGCTCGACGACATCGCCGGCATCTGCAACGAGCGCGGCAACATCTTCGGCCTCATGCCTCACCCCGAGCGTGTGACCGACGGCGTCGCCGGCAACACGCAGGGAGCCGCGTTCTTCACCGCAATCGTCAAGCGCTTCGAGGAGGTCGCTGGTTAATGGTCGAATCGCTTTCACCCGAACTCGCCCCCAAACTCGCACAGGAGTTGGGGCTCACGCTCCCCGAGTATGAGAAGGTCGCCGAGATCCTGGGTCGTATCCCCAGCCTCACCGAGCTCTACATGTACTCGCTCATGTGGTCCGAGCATTGCTCGTACAAGCACTCCCGCAAAGCGCTGCGCATGTTCTCCTCGGAAGGGGAGCACGTCTTGCAGGGTCCCGGCGAGAACGCCGGCGTCATCAGTGTCGGGGACGGCTGGGCGGTTGCGTTCAAGATGGAGAGCCACAACCACCCCTCCGCCATCGAGCCCTACCAGGGCGCGGCGACCGGCGTGGGCGGCATCATGCGCGACATCTTCACGATGGGCGCGCGTCCTATCGCCTCTCTCGACTCCCTGCGCTTCGGGTCGCTCGACAATCCCCGTCAGCGCTATCTCTTCGAGGGCTCCGTACGCGGAATCGGCGGGTACGGCAACTGCCTCGGCGTCCCCACCATCGGCGGCGAGGTCTACTTCGACGAGGCCTACGAGGGCAACTGCCTCATCAACGCGATGGGCATCGGCCTCATGCGTGAGGAGAACCTCACGCGCGCCGTGGGCTCAGGCCCCGGAAACCTCGTGGTCCTCATCGGCTCGACCACCGGCCGCGACGGCATCGGCGGCGCCTCGGTGCTCGCCAGCCAGGAGTTCGACGAGGCGGCCGAGAACAAGCGTCCCGCGGTGCAGGTCGGCGACCCCTTCGAGGAGAAGCTCCTCATCGAGGCCTGTCTCGAGCTGCTCGACAAGAAACTGCTCGTCGCCTTGGGAGACCTCGGCGCTGCCGGCCTGACCTCCTCGGCCTCCGAGATGGCATCGCGCGGCGGGGTCGGTCTCGACATCGACGTCACCAAGATCCCTCAGCGCGAGGAGAACATGAAACCCTTCGAGATCATGGTCTCCGAGTCGCAGGAGCGCATGCTCGCGGTCGTCACCCCCGAACTCCTCGACGAGGTCCTCGGCGTCTGCACCAAGTGGGGCCTGCGTTCGAGCGTCATCGGCACCGTCACGGATACGGAGCGGTTCGTCGTGCGCGAGGGCGACACCATCGTCGCCGATATGCCCGCCGCGACTCTGGCCGACGACGCGCCCATCTACGACCCCGAGATGACCCGTCCGGCCTACCTCGACGAGGTCGCCGCGTTCGACCCGCACTCCCTCGACCTCCCCGAGAACGAGCCCGAGCTCTCCGGAGCCCTGCTCGACCTCCTCGCCAGCCCCAACATCTGCTCGCGTCGCTGGATCTGGGAGCAGTACGACCACCAGGTCCAGGCGAACACGGCGGTACTTCCCGGTAGCGACGCCGCGGTCCTGCGCATCGGCGCGGCCGGGCGTGGCGGCGTGACCGAGCACGGAATCGCCGCGACCACCGACTGCAACGGGCGCTACTGCTACCTCGATCCCTACACGGGCGCGCAGATCGCGTTCGCCGAGGCGTCGCGCAACCTCGCGTGCGTGGGCGCGGAGCCCGCGGCCGTCACCGACTGCCTCAACTTCGGCTCTCCCGACAAGCCCGAGGTCTTCTACACCTTCCACGAGTCGATCCGCGGCCTCTCGGACGCCTGCAAGGCGTTTGGCGTCCCGGTCATCTCCGGCAACGTCTCCTTCTACAACGAGTCGTTCGGCGAGCCCATCTTCCCGACGCCCACGGTCGGCATGGTCGGACTCATCGACGATGTCACAGCGGTAGCGACCTCGTCCTTTAAGGATGCGGGAGACACCATCATCCTCATCGGCGAGACCGGCGACGAGCTGGGTGGCACCGAGTACCTCAAGGTCGCCCACGGCCTGACGACCGGCCGTCCCCCGGTGCTCGATCTCGATCTCGAGAGGGACGTGCAGTCGGTCGTCCGCGACGCCGTCCGCGCACGCCTCGTCCGCTCGGCGCATGACTGCTCGGACGGCGGCCTCGCCGTCGCCCTCGCGGAGTCCTGCATCGCCGGTCGAATCGGCGCCGTCGTTGCCTTCGACGACGACCTGCACCCCGCGGCGTCGCTTTTCTCTGAGACTCAGAGCCGCGTGCTGCTCTCGGTCTCGACCGAGAACGTCGACGCGGTGCTCGACATGGCCGAGAAGGCCGGGGTTCCTTACTCGGTGATCGGCGAGGTGGGCGGTGACCGCATCGTCGTTGAGGACAAGATCGACGTCGCTCTCTCCGACGCAGCCGTGAAGTTCGACACGGCGCTCTCGACCCTGGTCGGTGCGTAATGCATTCCGATATGGAGCTCGGAGGACCGGGAATCACGATCGCCGCGGTAGTGCTCGTTCTTTGGGCGCTGGCCTCGCTGTTCGTTCTCATCGACTCCTTGCGCCGTCCGCGCGCCCACTTCGGGCGTCTCGGGCGCGTACCGTACGTGATCTTCTCGGCGTTGTTCATCGTTTCGATGGTCGCGGCGCTCGTGATGCGCTACGGCGGGGTCGCGACCGGCCTCGCGGGTGCGCTCCTCGGAACCATTGCTGTTTCGGGACTGCTCACCACCATCTCCACGATCGTCTATCTGCTCGAAGTCGTGTTCCCTCCCAAGGAGACGCTCGAGGCTCGCACGGCAACGACAAGCAACGAACCTGAGGAGGAGAGCCGGTGACGACTCGACCCGACCATTTCGAAGACGAGTGCGCGGTATTCGGCATCTACGCCCCCGGCGAGGACGTCGCGCGCATGACGTACTTCGGTCTGCACGCCCTCCAGCACCGCGGCCAGGAGTCCGCCGGCATCGCTGTGGGCGACTGGGACACCGTCACGGTCAAGAAGGACCTCGGTCTGGTGACCCAGGTCTTCAACGAGTCCGACCTGCTCACGCTCACCGGCCACGTCGCGATCGGCCACACGCGTTACTCGACGTGCGGGTCGTCCGATGCGTGGGACGCCGCGCAGCCGCATCTCTCGTGGATCGGCGACGAGACGATCGCAGTCGCGCATAACGGCGCGCTCGTCAACGCCCCCGAGATCCGAAAGCGCCTTCTCAACCAGGGCGTTCGCTTCCGCTCCACCACCGACTCGGAGGTCGCAGCCAAGCTCATCGGCAAGTTCACCGAGGAGACCCACGTCCTTCGCGAGGGAATCCAGCAGGCCATGGAGATGATCAAGGGCGCCTACGCCATGACCATCATCACGCCCAAGGCGCTCTACGCGTTCCGCGACCCCAACGGCATCAGGCCCCTCGTCCTCGGCAAGCTCCCCGAGAACCGCGGCTGGGTGGTCTCCTCCGAGACCTGCGGACTCGACATCGTCGGTGCCGAGTACGTGCGCGACGTCGAGCCGGGCGAGATCATGAAGATCTCAGACGCCGGCGTCGAGTCGCGACAGGGAGTGCCGGCGGGGAAGAAGGCGCTGTGCGTCTTCGAGCATGTCTACTTCGCCAGGCCCGACTCGGTGATGAACGGCGCAGGCATGTACGAATCGCGTCTCGCCATGGGCGAGCAGCTCGCCAAAGAGGCGCCGGCCGAGGCCGACCTGGTCATCGGCGTCCCCGACTCGGGTATCCCTGCCGCCGTCGGATTCGCTCGCGAGAGCGGCATCCCGTTCGCCGAGGGAATCATCAAGAACCGCTACGTGGGCAGGACGTTCATCCAGCCCACTCAGGCGCTTCGTCAGCTGGGCATCCGACTCAAGCTCAATCCGCTGCAGAAGACAATCGAGGGCAAGCGCCTCGTGGTCGTCGACGACTCGATCGTCCGCGGCAACACCTCGAAGCAGCTCGTACAGATGCTGCGCGACGCAGGCGCCCTCGAGGTGCACCTGCGCATCGTCTCTCCCGAGGTCCTGTGGCCCTGTTTCTACGGTATCGACACGGACGACCAGGCGCAGCTCATCGCCGCGAACATGACCGTCGACGAGATTCGCGAGTTCACGGGAGCAGACTCGCTCGCGTACATTTCGCTCGAGGGGCTTGTCGGCTCCATTCCGGCGGGCGACCGCGGGTTCTGCTCGGCGTGTTTCGACGGAGACTACCCCGTCGAGATACCCGATTACATGAGCCAGGGGAAGTTCGTTCCGGGATTCTCCCGCTGATATGACCGAGCCGACCCGGGCCATACTCTCCGGCGTCGTGCTGGGGCTGGCGTTCTCTCCTCTTGTCGCAGCCATCGGGTCTGCACTGGCCGCGGGATTGCATCGATTCTACGCGTCGCGCGTGGGAGGGCAGGTCGCCGCGCTGCTCGTCCTGTTCGTCGCGTGGCTCGTCGGCGACGGCCAGCGCATGTTCGCCCATGCGCAGACGCTCTCGGCGTCAGGCGCGAGCGGTTGGTCTTGGACGGGCACGGTGCTGTGGGGTCTTATCTCGCTGGCAGTGGGGTACGTTCTGCCGTTTTGGACGGGGACGTACGTCGGCCGCCACGTGACGCACGGGACGGGGTGGCTCTCCGCCACCTGCATCGCCGGTCTCTCGGCACTCGTGCTGTCGCGCATCGCGGGAACGATCTGAGGGCAGGAGAATGCCGCATGTGCGGCCTAGGGTAGAATCGGAAGCGGATTGCGATCACGTCGGGGCACCGACCACACGAGGAGCCGTCAATGAGTGAGACATCGAAGCCGGAGCAGATCACCTACCGCGACGCGGGAGTGGACACTGCGGAAGGCGCACGTGCCGTCGAGGCGATTCGCGCCTCGGTCCGGTCGACCTACCGTCCCGAGGTCATCGGAGACATCGGCGGGTTCGGCGGTCTGTTCTCCGCCGCTGCTTTCAAGACCATGGACGAGCCCGTGCTGGTCTCGGGAACCGACGGCGTGGGGACCAAGCTCGTATTGGCCCAGACGCTCGGCAAGCACGATACCGTCGGCATCGACCTCGTCGCGATGTGCGCGAACGACATCGTGGTCACCGGTGCGGAGCCGCTGTTCTTCCTCGACTACATCGCCATCGGCAAGCTCGATTCGTCGCTGACGGCGGCGATCGTCGAGGGCATCGCCGAGGGATGCCGCCAAGCTGGCTGTTCTCTCGTCGGAGGCGAGATGGCGGAGCACCCCGGCGTCATGGCGCCCGAGGAGTACGATCTCTCCGGCTTCTGCGTCGGAGTCGTCGACCGACCCAAGATGATCGACGGGTCGACCGTCGCCCCGGGCGACGTGATCCTGGGGATCCCCTCGAGCGGTCTTCACTCCAACGGATTCTCCCTCGTCCGTCGCGCGTTCGCGGACAACCTCACCGCTGAGGAACTCGCGGAACCGCGCGGCGACCTGGGAGGCGCGACCCTCGGAGATGCGCTTCTCACCCCGACGCGCATCTACGCCGACGTCGTGCTCGGAATCCTGCGAGAGGGCGCGCCGCTCAAGGCGATCGCGCACATCACCGGAGGCGGCATCACGGAGAACCTCGACCGCGTGCTGCCAGACGACTGCGACGCGCTCGTCACCCGCGGTTCGTGGGATGTTCCCCGCATCATCGAGATCGTGGTCGAGGCGGCGGGCCTGTCTCCCGACGAGGCGCTCAAGACATTCAACATGGGCATCGGCCTCGCGTTCGTCTGCGCGCCCGATGACGCGGCTGCCTTGGAGGCAATGCTTATCTCCCACGGCGAGTCGGTCTTCCGCATCGGCGAGGTCGTCGAGGGAAGCGGCAAGGTGGCGTACCGATGACGATCCGCCTCGGCGTTCTCATCTCGGGTTCGGGATCCAACCTGCAAGCCGTCCTGGATGCCATTGCGGCCGGTGAGCTCGATGCCGCGGTCGCAGT
>CAZMJV010000022.1:20282-25697 GCA_964566905.1 uncultured Coriobacteriia bacterium
GTGCACTTCGCGAACGAGGTCTACGACGACGGCCCCATCCTCGCCCAAGAACCCGTACGCGTCCTCGAGGACGACACGATCGAGTCGCTCGAGGGCCGCATCCATGAGGTCGAACATCGCCTCTATCCCCAGACACTGCAACTTATCGCGCAAGGGCGCGTGACAATAGGAGAGGACCGCAGGGTCCGCATCGCACCGTAACGTCGGTAGACGTCACACGAAAGGATTTGTTGATGGACAAGGTTCAGGTACGTCGCGCGCTCGTCTCACTCACTGACAAGACCGGGATCGTCCCGTTCGCCCGCGCCCTCTCCGAGGAGTTCGGCGTCGAGATCGTCTCCACCGGAGGGACCTACAAGGTGCTTGCCGAGGCGGGGATTCCCGTTCGCGCGATCGACGATCTCACCGGTTTCCCCGAGATGATGGACGGCCGGGTGAAGACGCTGCACCCGAGGGTTCACGGCGGTCTTCTCGCACGGCGCGATCTTCCCGCCCACATGGCGGCGGCCGAGGAGCACGGTATCGGCATGATCGATATGGTCGTCGTCAACCTCTACGCCTTCGAGGCGACGGTCGCACGCGAGGACGTCACGTTCCCTGAGGCGATCGAGAACATCGACATCGGCGGTCCCTCCATGTTGCGCTCCGCGGCAAAGAACCACGCCTCTGTCACGGTCGTCACGGAGCCTGCCGAGTACGACGCGATTCTCTCCGAGATGCGCGCGAACGGCGGGTCGACCACGTTGACCACCCGCACGCGCCTCGCCGTCGACGTCTTCAAGAAGACGAGCGCCTACGACAATGCGATCTTCACTTGGATGGCCGCGCAGTCTCCTGAGGCTCCCGAGTTCGCCGACGACCTTCGTCTCGTGCTGGAGAAGGCCCAGGATCTCCGCTACGGCGAGAACCCGCACCAGTCCGCCGCGTTCTACCGCTTCGAGGGGGCAGGCGAGCACACCCTCGCACGCGCCGAGCAGCTCCAGGGCAAGGAACTCTCCTACAACAACATCCTCGATACTGACTCTTGTTGGTCGGCGGTCCGCGAATTCGAGGAGCCTGCCTGCGTCATCGTGAAGCACACCAATCCCTGCGGGCTGGCAATTCGCACCGATATCGTCTCAGCGTACGACGCGGCTTACGAGTGCGATCCCATCTCCGCATATGGCGGCGTGATGGCGTTCAACCGCGAGGTCACCGGCGAGCTGGTCCAGGCCATGCTCGACAACAAGCAGTTCGTAGAGGTCATGATCGCCCCCGAGTTCGACGCGCGCGCACTCGAGCTCATCTCGTCGAAGCCCAACACCCGCGTCCTCCGGACCGGCGGGATGACCGAGCCCGGCGGACCCTTCGAGTGCCGCTCGGTCGACGGCGGTCTCCTCGTGCAGCAGCGCGACGCGGTCGTGGAGCCCGAGTCCGGGTTCACCGTTCCGACGAAGCGCGTGCCCTCAGAGGCCGAGATGGCCGAGCTGCTCTTCGCTTGGAAGGTCGCCAAGAGCGTCAAGTCGAATGCGATCGTGCTCACCAAGGGTCTCGCGACCGTGGGAGTGGGCGCCGGTCAGATGAACCGAGTCAACTCCGCGCGCATCGCATGCGAGCAGGCTGGTCCCAAGGCAGTCGGCGCCGTGTGCGCATCGGACGCGTTCATGCCCTTCTCCGATTCGCTCGAGGTCTGCGCGGCAGCGGGCGTCACGGCCGTGATTCAGCCCGGCGGCTCGATTCGCGACGAAGAGGTCATCGCGAAGGCCGACGAGCTAGGCGTCGCGATGGTGTTCACCGGACATCGCCACTTCCGCCACTAGGACCGCTTCACATACCTCTGCTGATGCTCGGCGGGCGCCCACAAGGGCGCCCGCTGTTTCTTTGTATGAGGGGGAGGGCTATCTGCCGTGCAGATCCTTGCGACCGTAGACAGCGTACGTCGCCACGAGCGCCACGACGATGAGGACGAAGCTCAGCGCGAGACCGCCGTCGCCGAAGCGCTTCGTCCCCAGCCCGATTGCCGAATTGAGCACGTCGCCAGGCAAGACGTACTGCATGGGGGAGACCCACTTGAGGAATCCGAGCTGCTCGACCATGGCGCTCATCACCCCGGCGACATAGGTTCCGAAGAGCAGCGCCAACGCGATCGAGGTCCCCTTCGCTGCATGGGGTACGACCGTGGAGAGGAGCAGCCCGACTACGAGGTACACGAGGATCGGGGGAAATGTGAGCGCGATCACCTTGAGCACCGAGGGCATATCCAGACTCTCCGAGCCGAACATCGTGCCTCCGAGATAGGACACGAGTACGAGGACCGCGACCACGATGACGAGCGCGGAGAGGGTCGCCATGAGTTTCGAGGTGACGATCTTGACCCTCGAGACCGACTGCGCGTTGAGGTACTCGATGGTTCCTTCGCTCTCCTCCTGGGAGAGCGTGTTGGCGCCCAGCACCGCCGCATAGCCCGCGACTCCCAACATCATGTACGAGTAGATCATCGCGAAATACTGGTTGAAGTCGGCCAGGTTGAGCGAGGGATCGATGTTGAAGGCGAGGAGCATCTCTTTGGGCAAGGCGTCGAACTTCGCGATCGCGATGTCGCGCATCGAGGGAAACGATGCGAGGTAGACGAGCAGCATCCCCCCGAGGATGAGCACCCACCAGAACAACCCCTTGGCCTGGCGCCGCATCTCGAATCCGTAGATGTTCATCGCGCCTCCCCCTCGCGCTCGTAGTACTTCATGAAGCTGTCCTCCAGAGACTCCGCACGGACGTCGAGGTCAGCGAGGTCGTAGCCGCGCAGACGCTCTATCAGGTCGTTCAGGTCGCCCTCGAAGCTGAATGTCTCCTCAGCGCCCTGTTTCGTCTTCAGTTTGATGATCTTGGACGACTCCTCGACCACTTGGTCGACCGTGGCGACCCTTACGATCTCTCCGTCGCGGACGATGGCGACCCGGTCGCAGTAGCGCTCGACGTCCCCGAGGTTGTGGCTCGAGAGGAAGATCGTGGCGCCCTTGTCGCGCTCCTCCAGCAGGACCTCGAAGAGGAGGTTCTGCATCAGCGGATCGAGCCCGGCGGACGGTTCGTCGAGGATGATCAGTTCGGGTTTCTTGAGGAGGGCGAGGATGATGGCGAGCTTCTTGCGGTTGCCGAGAGAGAGGTCCTCGACCTTTCGGGATGTGTCGAGCTCGAACCGCTTGCAGAGCGCATCGACCTTGGCGCGGTCCACGTTCTCGTAGAAACTCTCCGTGTATGAGATGAGCTCGTGGACCTTGAGACGGTCGTAGTAGAAGACCTCGGACGAGATGTATCCCACCCGCGCCTTGATCTCCTTGGTGTCGCGGACACAGTCGAGCCCGAGCACCGTCGCGCTCCCCGCAGTCGGGAATATCATGTTGATGAGTATCCGGATCGTCGTCGTCTTACCGGCGCCGTTCGGCCCGATGAAGCCGAAGACCTCGCCTTTCTCGACGGTGAGGTCGAGGTTCTCGATCCCCCGATGCTTGCCGTAACGCTTGGTCAGTCCCCTGAGCTCAATGACGCTCATCGGCCCCCCTTTCGCGCCGGCCTACCTCTCGGTTGAGGCTCAGCTGTTCCGGTATGCGTTCTGGATATCGGACGCGTACTTCTCCTGGATGAACACCCGGCGGAGCTTTCCGCTGGCCGTTATCTCGCCAGCCTCCTCGTTGAATGGTTGGGAGAACAGCACGAAGGCGCGGATCCGGTGTGTCCGGGGGAGATGCTCGAGCGCCAGATCGACTTGCGAGCTGATTGTTTTGAGTCCATCTTCTCTGAAGAACACGCTTGGGTCGTTGAGTGTCAGCAGCGCTACGATGTGCTTGCGTCCTTCTCCAACGACGATCGCCTGATTGATCTCAGGAAGGTTCTCGAGGAGCTCCTCGATCTCGCGCGGGGCGATCTTCTGCCCGGTCGAGAGCGCGATGAAATCCTTCTTGCGTCCTACAAGGGTCACGAAACCGTCGTCATCGATGGTGGCGATGTCGCCGGTCGGGAACCACCCATCCTCGAGGAAGTCCCCATCCTTCTCATCGAGATAGCCCGCCATCACCGAGGGCCCTCGAACCAGGAGCTCGCCATCGGCCGCCTGACGCAGCTCGACCGTTTCGATGGGCAGCCCCACCGATCGGGGTTTCCAAATGCCGCGGCGGCTTACCGAGACGACGGGGCCCGTCTCGGTGAGGCCGTATCCCTGGAGGACCTCGACACCGAGCGCTTCAATACGTTCAGCGAGTGCCTGTGAGAGCGGGGCGCCTCCGGATATGACCGTCTTGACAGAATAGAAGCCACCCAGCGTGGACTCGGCCATCGCGACGAGCTTCTCGAGCAGTCTCGGGACGCACACCATCACCGTTGGGCTGGCGATGGGCCGGCCGTCGTGCGACTTGGCCTCATCGCCGGGATAGTGAACTGAGGCGCCGACGAGGAGGGGGACGTAGAGGTCGAGGACTCGCTCGAACACATGGCTCAGCGGGAGTTGGGAGTAGAAGCACTCGCCCGGCCCGAACGGAACCGCCTCCGCGAACGCCGCCGCATTAGTACAGAAATTCCTGTGCAGGAGACGTGCGCCACGGGGGGTCGAGGTCGTGCCCGAAGTGTAGATGATGCTTGCGAGCGACTCCGGGTTCAGCGCGGGGTACTGCTGGGTATCCGAGTATCCTTGGACCTCGCTCAGTATCTCCCCGAGGTCCTCGAGCTCGATGACGGGAATGCACGACCCGCAGAACTCCAAACCGAGCTCGAGCGCCTGACGACATTCTCGGGAGACGAGGGCGGCTATCGGTGCGGTTTGATCGATGAGATCGACGATCTGCGTGGTCGAGAGTGTGCGGTGAATCGGGACGCTCACCGCGCCGGCCGTCGCCATACCGAAGTCCGCGACCACCCACTCCGGGCAGTTCTGGGAGAAGATCAGGATGCGGTCGCCTGGCTTGACGCCCAGTTCCAGCGCCCACTTCGCGAAACGCAAAGACGCACCACGCAGCTCGTCATAGGTCAGACGCGCGAGCAAGCCGTCGCCCGAGGAGCTGATCGCAGGTTCCGATCCATGCTTCTCTGCACTGCGCGTCAAGAGTTCGACTATGGAGGCGGGAACGTTCAAGGTCCTCATGGACTCAGAATAGCGAAGCACGGGCACCACTACCAGAAGAATGAACAGATGACCGTTGGCACGTCCCGGACCTCTCTCGGGTACGATTGTCATCCAAGACGATTACGGAGGTATTGATGTCGATAAACAGCATTCCCAGCGAGGTCATAGTCGTGACGTGGCGGTTGTCCGGGGGAAGGCTTCCTCTCGCGGACCGACACCTCAGGGCGCTGACCGAGCGCGGGGTCGGATCCGCCCTGCATGCGTGGCTCAAGTCACGGCTGGAGTGGTCGCTCGTGAACGACACGATCGGCTCCCCGGACGGGGTG
>CAZMJV010000023.1:0-2202 GCA_964566905.1 uncultured Coriobacteriia bacterium
ACTCGAGGCGCAGCGACACCGCGCGGCCGTGGGCCCAGAGACCCTCGCGGTCGGCAATGGTGAGAACCGTGGGAGCGTCCTCGGCGAGCGCGCCCCACGAGTACGAGATGACCGAAGAACGCTTGACGAAGTCGTCGACCGACAGGGGGCTGGAGAAACGCGCAGTCCCTCCTGTGGGCAGCGTGTGGTTAGGGCCGGCCACGTAGTCGCCGACGGACTCGGGGCTCCAGGGGCCGAGGAAGATCGCCCCGGCGTTGCGGATGGAGCCTAAGAGCTCGAGCGGCTCGTCCATGAGCACCTCGAGGTGCTCGGGCGCGATGAGGTTAACCGCGGCAAGAGCGGAGGCGAGGTCGGGACATACGACGGCGACGCCGTTGTCGCGCAGCGACTTCTCGGTGACCTCGCGGCGGGGCGACTCGGCGAGCAAGACCTCGAGGGCCTCCTCGACCATCGCGGGCAGTTCAGGGTCGGTTGTCACGAGATAACAGGCTGCACGCGGGTCGTGCTCCGCTTGGGCCATGAGGTCGATGGCGACGAGTGCGGGCTCGGCCGTCTCATCTGCCAAGACGAGGACCTCGGAGGGCCCGGCGATCATGTCGATCCCGACGTCGCCCATGACGAGCTTCTTCGCGGCTGCCACGTATGCGTTGCCGGGGCCGGTGATCTTGTCGACGCGCGGGATCTGGCGGGTGCCGTACGCGAGCGCGGCGACCGCCTGTGCTCCGCCGACACGGTAGATCTCGGTGACGCCAGCGATGTCAGCAGCGACGAGCGTAGCCGGGTTGACGCTGCCGTCTGCCATCGGCGGCACCACCATGGCGATGCGACCAACCCCGGCGACTGCGGCGGGGATGGCGTTCATGAGCACGGTCGAGGGGTAGTTCGCACGACCGCCGGGCACATAGATGCCCACCGAGTCGAGCGCGGTAACCTTGGTGCCGAGCATTACGCCGCGCTCCTGGGTCGTGAACCACGACTGCGCGACCTGACGGCGGTGGAAGTCCCGAATCGACTCGGCCGCAACCTCGAGCGCCGCGACGAACTCCCGGTCGACCAGCTCGTAGGCGGCCTCGATCTCGGAGGGTTCGACCGCGAACGAGGCGATCTGCGCACCGTCGAACTTCTCAGTCAACTCGATGAGGGCGGCGTCGCCCCTCGAACGAACATCCTCGAGGATGTCGGCGACGACCTTGACGACCTCGGCGTCGATTCCGCCGCTGCGAGCGAGTGCGGAGTCGGTGAGACGACCTCCGGGTTGTACGTTCACGAGTCGAAGCAACATGGTTCCTCGATTCCTTGTGGTTACTTCCCGACGATCTCGGCGAGACGGTCGGCCAGTGCGAGCACGCGCGAGTCGGTGCGCAGCGCGGCGGGGTTGGCTATGAATCGTGCGGTGGAGGCGAGCACGTCGTCGACGATGCGCAGGTTGTTCTCGCGCAGGGTCGTACCCGTGGCGGTGATGTCGACGATGCGGTCGGCCATGCCGATGAGCGGCGCGAGCTCGATGTTGCCGTGGAGCTTGATGATGTCCGCTTGGACGCCTATGGACCCGTAGTACGCCTCGGTGATGCGCGGGTACTTGGTCGCGACGCGGATGACACCGAGTCGGCGATACGAGTCGGCGACCGCTTCGGCAGCCCCTTCGGGCTCGGCGACGATGAACCGGCAGTCGCCGAATTGCAGGTCGACCATCTCGACCACGTCGAGGTCGGCCTCCACGAGGGTGTCCTTGCCGACGATGGCGCAATCTGCGCCGCCGTACGCGACGAAGACGGGGATGTCG
Organism: uncultured Coriobacteriia bacterium; assembly: GCA_964566905.1. Taxonomy (GTDB): domain Bacteria; phylum Actinomycetota; class Coriobacteriia; order Coriobacteriales; family CAZMJV01; genus CAZMJV01. Next base: position 1,784 of record CAZMJV010000023.1, read on the forward strand.
GTGGGTCGCACGATGAGGTACTCGACGGTGTCGGTGGCGATCATGAGATGACGCCCCGGCTGGACGAGCTCATCGACGTCGAGTCCCGCGCGTCCGAGAAGGGCGACCGCTTCGGAGAACAGCGAGCCCTTGGGCACCGCGATCCGCAGAGCGCCTTCGCGCTCGCGATTGTTCGCGATCATCATCTACTCCACCTCCCCGAGGGTTCCCTCGACGTACATGGGTCGCGCGCCGAGCTCCTCGGCACGCCGGGATACTTCCCCACGGTCACCGCGGCAGAAGACCACCGAGACCTCGAGGTCGCGCAGCTCGGAGGCTGCGGCGAACACTGCGGCGGGGTCTTCTCCGCCCATGACCACCTCGATCGTGGTCGGCTCGACGTCGGCGCCCTGGTTCACGAGCGCGATCATCACCCGCTC
>CAZMJV010000023.1:2302-21413 GCA_964566905.1 uncultured Coriobacteriia bacterium
TCCATTCCGGATGCGTCGATGAGCGCGCGCAGCACGGCGACGGTCCCGATGACGACGGAGAACTCGTCGAGCCCTGCGGATACGAGCGACTCGACCATGAGCGCGACCACCTCGGCGTCGGCCGCGGGACCGCTCTCACCCACGAACTCGACACCCATCTGGGTGAACTCGCGCGCCTGGCCGCGGAGCGACACGTGCTCGCGGAAGACCGGACCGGCGTAACGCAGGCGGAGAGGACCCTTCTCGCCCTTCATGCGCGAGGTGACCATACGAGCCAGCGGAAGCGTCATGTCAGGGCGCAGCGCCAGAAGGCGTCCGTCCGAGTCGAAGAAGCGAAACGCCGTGCCCGCCAAGTCGCCGCCGGGAGCGAGCGTCTCTACGAGCTCGACGACCGGAGTCTCGACCGGGACGTAACCCCATGTCGCGAACCTCGCCGCAACACGAGTCGCGACCGCTTCGCGAGCGGCCGCCTCGGCGGGGAGAACATCCCTGAAACCTCTGGGTGTCACGGGTGGCATCGCATGTCCTTTTCTCTTTATCACAGTAGAGTGCTAAAGAGAAGTATACCGTCATTTCCCAGCTCGTCAACTGACGGGCCGTCGAACGGGAGGTGATCGCGTCCGGCGACGATCACAGGAAGCACCCTCCCCCGAAGAGTTCCATCATCTCCGCGTGCAGCCCGTTCGCCGAGGCGTCGACTCCAGCGGGGAGCTTCATGCGGTAGACCTTCCCCGCCTCGCGGTCGTCGATGCGAAGCACGAGGACGTCGCGACCCTTGTAGTACGAGACGATCGCGTTCACCTTGTCCAACGCGTCCGCGGTGAGCTCCTTCTTGGTCACTCCTACGACGACCGTCTCAGGCGGGGCGGAGAACGCCTCGCCATCGAAGGGCTCGATGACCTGGACCATGAGCTTGTCGCCGCGCTCGCCCTTCTCCAGCTTCGCGCGCATGCGGAGGATCTTGTCGGGCTCGATGAGGTCGCGGTACTTCTCGTAGGTCTGGGGGAACAGGACCGCCTCCGCGGTGCCGCCCAGGTCCTCGAGCTGCACGATTGCCATCATCGCGCCCTTGCGGGTCGGCCTGCGGTCGATGCTCGCGAGCATTCCCGCAAACCAGCCGGTAGTGCCGTCGGCCACGTCCTCGAGCATGTCGAGCGTGTAGTCGGCGTGCTTCTCGAGCGCCGCTGCGATTCCCTCGAGCGGATGGCCCGAGACGTAGATGCCCAGCATCTCCTTCTCGAACGCGAGTCGGATCTTCTCGGGATACTCGACGCCGTCGGGTGCCGGGACCTCGTCGGAGAAGCCCATGTCCTCGTCGTCGCCGAAGAGGTCGAACATCGAGACCTGCCCCGAGTCGCGGTCCTTCTGACGCTTGGACGCCGCCTCGAGCAGGCCGTTGTCGTCAAGGAACGACATCAGCTGGCGACGCGTATAGCCCGTGGAGTCGAACGCGCCCGCCTTGATGAGTGCCTCGATGGTCTTGCGGTTGCACTGGCGCAGGTCGACGCGGTCCACGAAGTCGTGGAGGTTCTTGAAGGGTCCGTTTGCGGTGCGCTCGACGATGATCGAGTCGACGACGCCCTCGCCGACGCCGCGGATACCGGCGAGTCCGAAGCGGATCGCCTCCCCCACCGCGCTGAAGTGCGAGACCGACGAGTTGACGTCGGGGGACAGCACCTTGATGCCCGCGCGCTTGCAGGCGGCGATGTACTTGACGATCTTCTCGGTCTTGCCGGTGTAGCTGGTGAGGACCGCTGCCATGTAGTCGTAAGGGTAGTGCGCCTTCAGGTAGGCGGTCTGATAGCTGATCAGTCCGTACGCGGCGGCGTGGCTCTTGTTGAACGCGTACTGCGCGAACTTCTCGATGTCGCTGTAGACCGTATCAGCGAGCTTCTTGTCGTAGTCGCGCTCGACGGCGCCCGCGACGAAGTCGACGCGCAGTGCGTCGATGATCGCCTTGTCCTTCTTTCCCATACCCTTACGCAGCTTGTCTGCCTTGGCGGCCGTGAAGCCCGACATCTCCATGGAGATGAGCATGACCTGCTCCTGGTAGACCATTGCGCCGTAGGTGTCCTCGAGGATCGGCTTGAGACGGTCGTCGTAGTAGCTGATCTCGGCGCGGCCGTGCTTGCGCGCGATGAAGTCGGGAATCGAGTCCATAGGTCCCGGACGGAAGAGGGCGACTACTGCGACGAGGTCGCCGAAGACGGTCGGCTTGAGCTGCCGCAGCGTGTTCTTCATGCCCGCGGACTCGACCTGGAACACGCCGTCGGTGTCGCCCGCCTGGAGCATCTTCCACGTCGCGTCGTCGTCCATCGGGAGCTCCTCGATGTCGAGGTCGACCCCGTGGTTGGTCTTGATCGCCTTGAGGGCGTTCGCGATGACGGTGAGCGTACGCAGACCGAGGAAGTCCATCTTGAGAAGACCCATGGCGGCGACCATCTTGCCCTCGTACTGGGTGATGACCGCACCGCCCTTGGTGTCGTACTTGGTGGGAACGTAGTTGTCGAGCGCGTCTCGGCAGATGACGACGGCGGCGGCGTGGACGCCTTCGCCGCGCGTGAAGGTCTCGATGGACCGGGCCGCGTCGACGATGCGCTTCGTGTCCGGGTTGGACTCGTACTCGGCCTTGAACTCGGCGTTCTCCAAAAGGGAGGAGTCGATGGTGGCGTCGAGTGCGGAGGAGATCTGCTTGGATATCTTGTCCGGGACGCTGTATGGGTAGCCGAGCACGCGACCGGCGTCGCGGATGGCCGCGCGCGCCTTAAGCGTGTTGAACGTGATGATCTGCGCGACCTTCTCGCTGCCGTAGCGGCGCTTCACGTACTCGATGACCTCGAGGCGACGTTCGTCGTCGAAGTCCATATCGATATCGGGCATCTCCGTACGCTCGGGGTTGAGGAAGCGCTCGAAGAGCAGGCCGTTCTTGAGCGGGTCGAGCATCGTGATGCCCAACGCGTAGGAGATGATCGAGCCTGCGGCGCTGCCTCGGCCGGGGCCGACACCGATATCGTGGCGCTTCGCCCACTGGGTGAAGTCCTGGACGATGAGGAAGTACGCCGGGAATCCCTTGTCGGCGACGATCTTGATCTCGTGATCGAGTCGCTCCATGACGTGCTCGGGAAGCGGAGAGCCGTAGTGCTTCTCGAGACCCTCGATACACTGCGCGCGCAGATAGGTCTCCTCGGTGTGGCCCTCAGGGACGGGGAAGCGCGGCAGGACGAGCTCGTCGAAGTTGAGCACGACGTTGCACTTCTCGGCGATCTCGAGGGTGCTCTCGAGCGCCTCGGGATAGTCACCCAGGGCCTTCTGCATCTCCTCGGGGGACTTCATATAGAACTCGTCGCATGAGAACTTCATGCGGTTGGGGTCGTCGAGGTTGGATCCCGTGCCGATGCACAGGAGGAGGTCCTGCGTCATGGCCTCCTCGCGCGTGAGGTAGTGGATGTCGTTGGTGCCGACGAGCTTCATGCCGGTCTCCTCCGCGATCTTTGCGATCTCGCGGTTGAGCTGGCGCTGGCTGACGCCGTCGTTGGTGACGATGCCCTGCTCCTGGATCTCGAGGTAGAAGTCGCCCGGCGCGAAGATCTCCTGGTAGGTGCGCGCCCAGGTGCGGGCCCCCTCGGGGTCGCCGCGCTCGATGTACTTGGAGACGATGCCACTCATGCATGCGCTCGTCCCGATGAGACCCTCGGAGTGCTCGCGCAGCATCTGCAACGTCACGCGCGGCTTGTAGTAGAAGCCGCGGATCGCAGCGTCCGAGACGATCTTCATGAGGTTCTTGTAGCCGGTGTTGTTCTTGGCCAGCAGGATGAGGTGGTAGAGCTCGGGCTTGGAGTCGCGGGAGAGCGTCTCATCGGGCGTGAAGTAGACCTCGCACCCGATGATCGGCTTGATGCCGGCCTTCTTCGCCTGCTTGTAGAAGTCGATGGCACCGTACATGTAGCCGTGGTCGGTGATCGCGAGCGCGGGCATCTCCATGTCGATCGCGCGCTCGATGAGGCGCCCGACCTTGGCGGCGCCGTCAAGCGTGGAGTACTCGGTATGCGTGTGGATATGGACGAACGTCACGAACGCGCACCTTCTTCGGCTGCGGCGCGGTCCTCTGCAAGCATCTCGAGCGCACGCTGGTAGCCGCCGCTCCCGTAGTTCAAGGCCTTGGAGACGCGCGCGATCGTGGTCGCCGACGCCCCGGTCTTCTCCTGGATGGTCGCGTAGTGCGCGCCGCCGGAGAGCATGCCGGCGACGGTGAGCCGCTGCGCGATCTCGAGTATCTCGCGGGGGGTGCAGAGGTCCTCGAGGAGCCGGAACGCCTCCTCGTTGTGGGTGAGAGACACGAGGGCGGAAAGAAGCTCCTCGACCTCAGGAGTCCTCACTGATTTTTGAGCCATCTGTTCCTCCGAATTCGCTGTGCTTTACGGGTTTCAGTCTACCATCGAACCCGCTACAAAACGGACCGTTGAGACGGACGGTCGGGGCGTTCGTCGAGAGGTCTGGACCGACGAGAGCAGCGGCGGATCGATGCCCGCGCTCACTCCTCTTCTGAGAGAAGGTCCGCGTCGCCGGTGGGATACAGCGTCCGGTCGTGGACCGATGCGTCCTCGCCGTCGGCGAAGGGGTCGACGTGATCGATGTGGCGCAACGGTGCAGCCATGCGGTCGATGAACGCGGACTTCGGCAGCAGTGAAAGCGCGAGCGCCACCGTGAGAACACTCGCTCCCACGAGCACGCCCTGGACACCGAACTGCTTCGAGAGCCACGGGGCCACTGCGAGCGGCAGGAGCGACGCGCCGATGCGCATCAGCTGCATCGAGCCTGAAATCCGTCCCACGTATGCCAGCGGCGAGTCGGCCTGTACGAGCGTTCGCATGAGGGGCTCGGCGACGCCGAAGCCCACTCCGAGGATGAACCCTCCCAAGAGGACGAAGCGGATGTCCGCCGTCGCGACGTAGACGACCGAACCGGCGCCCACGACGAAGAGCGCGAAGGTGAGGAACTTCGCCGTGACGTATCGCCCGGGGATCTTCGAGAGCGCCAAGACTCCGATTATGAGACCGACCCCGATGACCGAGTTGACCCATCCCATCCACTGGACGCCGACGCCGACGACGTCCTTGTAGTACAGCGACTCCAGCGCGTCGTAGGCTCCGAACGAGAACCAGATGAGGATTCCGGCCAGGAGATAGAAGCGAAGCGACTGCATCGAGAAGATGATCTTGATGCCGTCGCGCGCCTCGGTGAGGGGATGCTTGGGCTCCTCCCCCGTCCCGGGGCGATGTCGTTCGACCATGCGCGACATGATGACCATCGACGTCAGAGTCGCGAGCGCGTTGAACAGGAACACGCGCAGCGTAGGCGCGCGAGCGACGATGAGTGCCCCGATCATCGGACCGAATATGGCGGCGGCGTAGGCGGCCGCCTCGATGCTCGAGTTGACCCGCTTGAGGCCCTCGCGACCGCGCACGACGAACGGTGCGAACGACGCGAACGCTGTGTTTGTCTGGGCGATCAATACGCCGAACAGCGTGACGGCGATGATGAACGCGGGTACGTTGGTGCCGACGAACTGCACGCCGACGAGCACGACGAGCAGCGAGACCTGTGAGGCGAGGAGCATGCGGCGCGGGCCGATGCGGTCGATGACGGTCCCGCCCACGGCGGAACCGACCATCTGTGCGGCGTTGAGGCAGAACATGATGACGGCGATGAGCGCTGCGTCGGCGTGCAGCGTGTACGCCGCGTATCCGAGGATACCCACGAAGTACGACGCCTCCCCGCCCATGCGTTGCGCGAAACGGGCGGCGACCAGGCGCCTCTCGAGAGGGTCCTCTATGAGGTTGGGGATGCGCATGAAACTCTACTCCGAACTGGGAAAAGGGGCGTGCGGGTCGTTTCGGTCGACGTTATTCGGAGACGACCGTGTTGACGAGCGACCCGATGTGTTCGATTCGAACCTCGAGGATTTCGCCGGGAACGATCGGGGATATCCCCGAAGGTGTCCCGGTGAGGACCACGTCCCCCGGCTCGAGGACCATCGTGTGGCTGATGAACGAGACGAGCTCGTAGGGCTTGTGAATCATCTGGCCGGTACGAGCTGCCTGACGCAAGTTGCCATCGACGAAGCACTCCACCAAGAGGTCCGTCACGTCGAGACCCGGGATGATCCAAGGGCCGAGCGGGCAGAAGGTGTCGAAACCCTTGCCGCGTGCCCACTGCTTCTCGCTCTTCTGGATGTCGCGGGCGGTCACGTCGTTGGCGCAGGTCCAGCCGAGCACTCCGGCCTCAGCCTCCTCGGGCGTCGCGTGAGACAAGCGGGCGCCGATGACCGCCGCGAGCTCGGCCTCATGGTCGACGCGATGGGACTCGGCGGGATAGACGACCTGCTCCCCCGCTCCAATGAGCGCGGACGGCGGCTTGAGGAAGATGGTCAGCTCGTCGCGCGTGACCGTCATGCCCATCTCGTCGCAGTGGTCTGCGTAGTTGAGGCCGACGCAAATGATCTTGGAGGGTTTCGAGGGTGCGAGGAGGACCGCCGTCTCTCGGTCGATCCGCTTAGCGTCCGGAGTTACCGGATAAGGAGCGAGCGCGCCACGATCGCACAGGAGGATGTCATCGCCGTCGACCGCGCCCCAACGAGCCTGTCCCTCGTGGAGCACGCGAACGATCGGACAACCTGCAGCCTTGAGCTCCTGGACCGGCCAGTCCGGTGTCAACGGCTCGCGCGACATAGAGAAAACCCCCTGAATAGACTCGACTCAGCGCTGCATAACAACGCGATTACCAGCCTATTGTAGACCAACTGCAGGGGGTCCCCGCCGACGCGCGCGGGGTTCTAGAGTCCTTCTCGGGTGAGACCGTACTCGATGGAGTCGACGAGCGCCTCCCATGAGGCCTCGATGATGTTCTCGGAGACACCCACGGTGCCCCAGCTGTCCTCGCCGTCGGTCGACTCGATGAGGACGCGCGTGACCGCCTCTGTTCCGACCTTCTCGTCGAGCACGCGGACCTTGAAGTCCGAGAGCTCGATGGCCTCGATCTCGGGGTAGAAGTCGGTGATCGCCATGCGGAGCGCCTTGTCGAGCGCGTTGACGGGACCGTTGCCCTCCGCGGTGGTGACGATGCGGTCGCCGCCCACGTGCACCTTGATGGTAGCCTCCGTCATGACACGGCCGTCCTCGCGCTTCTCGGCGATGACGCGGAACGACTCGAGGCGGAAGTGGCTCACGCGCTGGTGGAGGTGGGTGCGCAGAAGGAGCTCGAGCGACGCGTCGGCGACCTCGAACGAGTAGCCCTCGTGCTCGAGGCGCTTCACGTCCCCGATCACCTGGTTGACGACAGGGCTGTCGACGGAAAGGTCGTGACCCAGCTCATGGGCCTTGGCGATGAGCGACGCGCGACCGGCGAGCTCGCTGACGACGATGCGGGCGAGGTTGCCCACCTTGCGCGCGTCGATGTGCTCGTAGGCCTCGGGAAGACGCGCGGCACCCGACGCATGCACGCCGCCCTTGTGCGCGAACGAACTCACGCCCACGTAGGGCTGGTGCGCGTCGGGAGCGATATTGGCCGTCTCGGAGACGAAGTGCGCCGTCTCGGTGAGGAGCTGGAGACGGTCGGGTCCGATCGCCTCGACGCCCATCTTGAGCTCGAGCGAGGGAATGATCGCGATGAGGTCTGCGTTGCCGGCGCGCTCACCCCACCCGTTGATGGTGCCCTGAACGTGCGTCGCGCCTGCATGCACGGCGACCAGCGAGTTGGCCACGGCGCATCCGGCGTCGTTGTGGGCGTGGATTCCCAGACTCACGCCGGGCAGCGCCTCGCCCACCTCGCGGACGATCCGGTCGACCTCGTAGGGCATGGTGCCGCCGTTGGTGTCGCAGAGGACCACGCCGTCCGCCCCCGCGTCCGCGGCGGCGCGGGCCACCGAGATCGCGTAGGACGGGTTGGCGCGGTATCCGTCGAAGAAGTGTTCGCAGTCGAAGAAGACGGTTCGGCCGGCCGCCTTGAGGTACGCGACCGAATCCGCGACCATCTCGATGTTCTCGTCGAGTGTCGCGCGCAGCGTCTCGGTGACGTGCAGGTCCCAACACTTCCCGAAGATGGTGATGGCCTCGCAGCCCGTCTCGAGCAGCATTGCCAGACCGGCATCCTCGGAAGGAGAGACCCCCTTGTGGCGCGTGGAGCCGAACGCCGCGATCTTCGCCGTCGTGAGCGAGAGCTCGCCCATGCGGTCGAAGAACTCGATGTCCTTGGGGTTGGACCCCGGGAACCCACCCTCGATGTACTGCACGCCCAGCTCGTCGAGTTTGGCCGCGATGCGCAGCTTGTCCTCGACCGAGAGGATCAATCCCTCTCGCTGGGTGCCGTCTCTGAGTGTGGTGTCGTAGATGATCACAGTCGATCGAGCCATTCCTCATACTCGGGGAGCTTTCCGTGGACACAGTCGGAGTAAGCCGCCTGCAGGAGCTTGGTGATCTCGCCAGGCTTGCCGATCTCGCGGCCGTCGACACTTGCGACGGGGACGAGCTCCGCAGCGGAGCCGGTCATGAACATCTCGTCGGCTGCGTAGAGGTCGGTGCGGACGAGCGACTCCTCGAGAACGGGGATGTCGTTGTCGACGGCGATCTGGATGATCGACTCGCGAGTGATTCCCTCGAGAACACCGTCGGAGAGCGGCGGAGTGGAGATGATGCCGTGGCGGACGACGAAAAGGTTCTCTCCGGTGCCCTCGCAGACCTTGCCGTCCTCATTGAGGAGGATCGCCTCGACATAACCGTGGTCGTTGGCCTCGATCTTCGCGAGACCCGAGTTGAGATAGCTCGCGGTCGCCTTGATCGCAGGCGGGCAGGAGTTCGCCGAGCGCTGGCGCCACGAGGAGACGCCCACCTTCGCGCCGTTGTTGGCGGCGTCTTCGCCCAGGTAGGAGTCCCACGGCCAGACCGCGATGACGACCTGGACGGGGGCGTGCGTCGGGTCGACGCCCATGACGCCGTAACCGCGGAACATCAGCGGGCGGATGTAGCAGCTCTTGACGTCGTTGGAGCGGATCGTCTCGCGGACCGCCTCGATGAGCTCATCGACGGAGTAGGGCGAGGCCATCCTCATCATGCGGGCGCTGCGGACGAAGCGCTCCATGTGGTCGCGAAGGCGGAAGACGGCGGGGCCGGTCTCGGTCTCGTAGCAGCGGATACCCTCGAACACGCCGGTTCCGTAGTGAAGCGCGTGCGTGAGGACGTGGACGGTAGCCTTCTCCCACTCGACCAGCTCGCCGTCCATCCAGATGTACTTGACCGTTTCGAGACCTGCCATGGTGGTTCCCCTTCCCTCACCGCGGAGACGACCCCGCGTACACGTTTCAAATCACTTTACCCCACCGAAGCGGGGGCGTGTGCAATTGGTCGTTCGCGCTCCGTGAGCGGAAATGGCCTCCTAGCCGCGCAATCTCTCGACGACCAGGTCCCCCATGGCGCTCGTTCCGACCGTGCGCTGCGGCAGCGTCGCCGCGCCTGCGATGTCGCGTGTGCGCCACCCGTCGTCCAAGACACCCTCGATCGCAGCGGCGAGCGCATCGGCCTCGGAGTGCATGTCGAAGCTGTAGCGCAGCATGAGCTCGACCGAGAGGAGCATAGCGAGCGGGTTCGCGACGCCCATACCTGCGATGTCGGGGGCTGAGCCGTGGCTGGGCTCGTAGAGGGCGGTACCGTCGCCCAGAGAGGCACTCGCGAGCATCCCCAACGAGCCGGTGAGCATCGACGCCTCGTCGGAGAGGATGTCGCCGAACATGTTCTCGGTGACCATCACGTCGAACTGCGCGGGGTTGCGGATGAGCTGCATCGCGGAGTTGTCCACCAACTGGTCGACGATTTCCACGTCGGGGTATTCGGAGGCGACCCTGTGGGCGACCTCGCGCCAGAGGCGTGAGGACTCGAGGACGTTCGCCTTGTCGACCGAGTGCACGCGTCCGCGACGACCGCGCGCAGCGTCCATAGCGACGCGCACGATGCGCTCGATCTCGTACTCGCTGTACTCGAGCGTGTCGTAGGCGCGCATCCCGCACACGCCCTCGCCGCCGGCACCCGCCTCGTCGCAGATGCGGTCGCGGGCGCCGAAGTACAGGCCGCCGGTGAGTTCGCGCACGATGAGCATGTCCACGCCCTCCAAGTACTCGGGCTTGAGCGAGCTCGCGTCCTTAAGGGCGTCGAAGATCTTCACGGGGCGCAGATTCGCATAGAGGCCGAGTCCCTTGCGGATGCCCAGGAGTCCCTGCTCGGGCCGAGGCTTCGAGGGATCGGTGGTGTCCCATTTGGGACCTCCGATGGCGGCGAGAAGGACGGCGTCGCTGCGGCGGGCGGCCTCGAGGGTCTCGGGCGGGAGCGCGGTGCCCGTGGCGTCGATGGCGATTCCTCCGAGAAGAGCCTCCTCGAAGTGGAACTCGACACCCGAGAGCTCGCCGATCGTCTCGAGAACCTTGACCGCCTCGGCGGTGATCTCGGGTCCGATGCCGTCGCCGGGAAGAAGACAGATGGAGTAGGAACGCGTCATAGCCGAACCTCCTGATCGGGGAAGAATTCAGTCTACCAGCACCTTGCGGGCGACCCCGAAAGCGATTGGGCGGGATGCCGCTCGCGTCCCACTAGCGGTCGTTCTTAACGCGTATCTCGTAGAACGGCCCTGAGGCCACAACGTGGTAATTGCTCATGGCCATCCTCTCGAAGATGTGCTGGGGTGGATACCAGATGGGCGCATCGATCGCGCGCCAGTACACGAGCGCGCGCACGATCACGGTGGGACTGTTGCCGTCTTCGGCCAGATATTCCTTGTGCAGCGGCACGAGAGAGGCGTCGATCCCGTCGTTTTGGAATATCCAGAGCACTCCCGGCGTGGGCTTGGCGTTCGTGAAAAGAAAGACCCCCGGCAGCTCGTCGTACACGAGCAGCACGTCGTCGTCGCTCACATAGCGGGCCATGTCGTCGGTCAGCTTGTCGACGGCTGCAGCCCGCTCCGGAGTGGTGACGAGGCCGGCGTACGGGCCCTTGGTGACCGCGGTGGTCGCCCGTATCGGCCGGACGTCGCGGTAGCCGACCAGCATGTTGGATGCGGCGATGAACACGAGCAGTGCCGCGACCGCGATGAGCGCGGTCTTCTCGGAATATCGCTGAGAGAGCGCCTGCATACTGAGCGCGATGATCAGGGGCGCGAACGTCCAGGCTCCCAAACCCATGGCCGTCGCCGCATTCGCACTCGTGTATCCGGCGAGGATCATCGCGACGAGGCCCACGACGACGACCGTGCGGACGACGCGCCTGTCCTCCCCCTCCTCGACGAGACGTACGGCTCCCGCCGCGAGTGCGACAAGGACGAATCCGACGAGGAATGCCAGGCTCGAGGCACCGACGAACATCTCCCTATATCGATACGAGAGCCATGCCGTTGCTGGGATCATCAGCCAGATGAGCGCGGGAATCTTGCGACGCATGACCCTCAGCGAAACCACGACTAGAAGCAGGAGGAAGACGGGCCGGGCGAAGATGGCGCGGGCAGCGTCGACGAAGAGACCGCCCACCTCCGATATGCCTCCTCCCCAGCCGAACGATGCGGAGAAGACCCGGTAGTACTCGAGCACCGCAGGGATCGCCTCACGATTCATGAATACGATCGCGAGAGGTGGAATCCACACGATGAGCGCCCCGAGCAGCAGTGCGATCGCGTCGCGGACGCGTCGGGACCAGATGACATGGACGCCAGCCAGAGCGGGCGCAAGCAACGCGAACGTGGGATAGGCGATCGCCGCGATTCCGAGCGAGGCTCCTGCGAGAGCGAATCGCGTTCGCGAGCTCTTCTCGACAGCCAGGAGATAGAGCGCGAGTCCGATGGCGGCGAAGGCAATGCCGAGCGTATTGTAGCTGGGCGCGGGGATGCAATACGGGATGACCACGAGGACCAGCATTGCGGCGACGGTGGAGATTCGCTCGCCCACGAACCTGACCAGCGCGGAGCGCCACGCGGCCGCGACCCCGAACATGAGCGCGACGTAGAGTGTTCTCAGGAACAGGATGAGGTAGGCCCCGTCCGGGACGATGCGGTACCAGAGCATGACGAGCGGAGTCGTGAGCCAGGTCGCCGACTGGTGGAGATCCCACTCCTGGAGGAGCGGGCGGGCGCCGAGCGCGAACCGATGCGCCTCAGCCGCGTAGATGCCCTCGTCGCTCAGGTCGACGCCGAAGAGGGTGCGCGGCACGAGCAGCACCGCCGCGGCGAGCAGCAAGAGCAGCCACGGCGCAGCAGTTCTCAGGCGCAGGGATAGTCCCGGGTAACGGCGCATCAGCGATTCCTCATAGGTCAGTGTTGGATGGGGCAGACGTCTTGTGATACCGACCCCGTCGGAAGAAGCAGTTCCATGATGTCAGTACACGTGGGGTTTGCGATCTTGGTCGACTCCGAGCAGAGTCGGTAGATCGTCTGCCCTGCGGGAACGTCCCCTCCTGTCGCCAGAGTAGCGTCGACTGGTCGTGGGACAGACGCCACCTGCATGAACGTCTTCCATGCCGTCGCAGGAAAGCTGCCGCCGGTGACGCGTATGCCGTGCACGTTCTCCATCGCCACCTGGGCCTTGGGGTAACCGACCCACACCGCGGTGCAGAGGTCCCCCGACCAGCCCACCGTCCACGCATCACGCCACGACTGCGCGGTCCCGGTCTTCACCGCGCCCCACTGGTTGAAGCTCGCATTCGTACCGGTGCCCCTCGAGTAGACCTGATTCAGGACACCTGAGAGCGTGGCAGCGACGTCAGGCGAGATCGCGGGGGTTCCACCGCGGTCCGGCTCATAGATGGTCGATCCGTTGTGGTCGGTGACCTTCAGGACGCCCGAGGGCTTCACCGACACGCCCTTGTTCGCGATCGTCCCGAATGCCGAGGCCATCTCGAGAGGAGAGACGCCGCGCTTGAGGCCACCGAGCGCGATTGCGGGATCGGCGTCGAGCTTGGTAGTGATCCCCATGCGTTTCGCGACGTCGACGACCTTGTCAGGGCCGACCTCGGTGATGAGACGGGCGTAGATCGTGTTGATCGACTGCACCGTCGCCTCCTCGAGCGTGTAGGTCCCGGAGGTGATGTAGTTCTCGTAGTTCTCGACGGTCCAGATCTCGTCCTTCACGGGAGTGGAGAACGGCGATGCGTCGAATGTCGAACCGATGGAGTAGCCGTTCTCGAGGGCTGCAGCCAGCACAAAGGGCTTGAAAGCCGAACCCACCTGCCGCTTACCCTGTGTCGCGAGGTCGAACTGCTCTACGTTGAAGTCTCGACCGCCCACCACGGCGACTACGGCGCCGTCCGCGGGGCGCAGGGCAACCAGGGCGACCTCCGGATCCGTCGCGTCGGGAAGCGTCGCACGGGCAGCGTTCTCAGCAGCGACCTGGGCGGCCGGGTCGAGCGTGGTGTAGATGTTCAGGCCTCCTCTGTAGAGGAGCTCGGATCCGAGGCGCTCGAGCAGGTCGCGTCGCACGTACTCGACGAAGTACGGCGCGAACTGAGTCGTGGCAACGGTGGGCGCCGCAAGACCGAGCGGTTCGGCGACCGCCAACGTGAACTGCCCGTCGGCGATATACCCCTGGGCGTGCATCTCCTCCAACACGAGGTTTCTGCGAGCGAGCGCATCATCCGGGTGTGCCAGCGGATCGAAGCGAGTCGGTGACTGGATGCAGCCCGCAAGCAGGGCACTTTGCGAGAGTGTGAGATTCTCGGTCGTCGTGCCGAAGAAGCGCCGAGAAGCGCTCTCGACTCCATAGGCGCCTCTGCCGAAGTAGACGGTGTTGAGGTAGACGCCCAGAACCTCGTCCTTGTCGGCCCGTGTCTCCAGAAGAAGCGCGAGCAGCGCCTCCTTCACCTTGCGTGTGATGGTGCGCTCGCCGTCGGTGAATAAGAGCTTCACCGTCTGTTGCGTGATGGTGGAGCCGCCTTGGCGTATCTCCCCTGCCTTGGTGTTGACGCCCAGCGCACGCGCGATCGCCCGGGAGTCGACCCCGCCGTGCTCGAAGAACCGCTTGTCCTCGATCGCGACGACGGCGTCCTTGAGCTGCTCGGGGATCGAGTTGTTGGAGACGACCGTGCGGTCCTCGCCGTCGTTCCACTCGGCGAGAACGCTTCCATCCGCGGCATAGACCGTAGACGTCTGGGCTATCTCGATGGCGTCGGGGTTGGCGCGCAGATCGGGGAGCTGCGTGGAGAGGTACAGGAGGACCCCGATGAACACGAACAGAACGCCGATAAGGCCCCCGAGGACCTTGAGCGTCGTTATGAGGGGACCTACGAGACCGCTCCTGCTCACTGGACCTCGGTTCTAATGGCGGGAGCGGGTCCGCTCGACAAGGCCACCGGTTTCGATGATCTCCTTGATGAACGGCGGGAAGGGCTGGGCCTGGTACGTCATACCGGTGGTCTCATTGACGATGACGCCGGTGTCGGCGTCGACCGTGACCGTGTCGCCGTCCGAGATGCCGTCGACGGCCTCGGGGGCCTCGAGGATGGCGAGCCCGGTGTTGATGGCGTTTCGGTAGAAGATGCGCGCAAAGCTCTTGGCGATGATGGCGTCGATGCCCGCGGCTTTGATAGCGATGGGGGCATGCTCGCGCGAAGACCCGCAGCCGAAGTTCTCGTCGGTCACGAGCAGGTCGCCAGGCCGGACTTTGCTCACGAACTCGGCGTCGAGATCCTCCATGCAGTGCTTCGCAAGCTCCGCGGGATCCGAGGTGTTGAGGTAGCGTGCGGGGATGATGACGTCGGTATCGACGTCACGTCCGTAGCGATGAGCGCGGCCGGAAAAACGCATGCGAACCCCCTGAAAATCGTGTCGTTGTCTTCGGGGTGAATCGTAGCACAGCGCGAGGAGAGGCCTCGCCGTACCATGCGGGTCGACGGGCTAGCGGGCCTGACCAAGCAGCTCGTCGGCGCGGGTGACGTACTCCTCGACCGCGGGGTACGAGTCGAGGATCGCGCGAGCGGGAACGACGAGTCTCTTTACCGCTTCGGTGTCGCCCTGGATGATTGCCAGATGCAGCCTCTCGGCGATGACCAGCGGCACGTTTGGAATTCGCCCTTCTGCAGTCGCGAGCTTCGCCGCCTCCCAAGAAACGTCTGTCCTGCCGCTGATATCCGCCTCGTCGAGGCCGATGGCAGCGAACATCGCGAGGTTGGGGGCGAAGTCGAGCACATAGCCCGGGGCTCCATCGATCGCCTCTCGCGCCGCCGCGATGGACGCGTCGTCGTGAGCGCCGATCAGCGCGACCTCCAGCCTTCGCCGTTCGTTGAGCGGCTCGCCTGGAATGATGGATGCGGCCCGCTCTATGCGCGCCTGGATGGACGCAAGGTCGGTGGCGTCGTCGATGTTCCCCGTCGATTTACCGGCTGCAACCCACCCGGCGACTGCGATGAGGACGATCGCGATCACGACGAAGGACCATCTGGTGGCTTTTGATGGCTTCGTTGCGGGTTCCTTGGGGCCACCTGCCTTCGGCGCGATGGCGAGTCCACACAGTAACGCGCCCATCAGACCCGATGCGAAGTGGACCGGCGTGGTCATGAGCGCGAACAGGTAGACGATCGCGGCAGCAGCGAGTGCCCGGCGCAGAATCGCACGCGGCCCATCCTCAGTGGCGATGACACGCCGATACGCGAGGAAACCGACGACCAGCAGCGCCGCGAACGCAGCGAATCCGAGGACGCCGAGACGAGTGAGCAGCTCCCACATGAGGGAGTGTGGAGACGGTGGGCTGAAGGAGATGGGGTCGCCGCCGAGTGTGACGAGACTGGGGAACACACCTGCGTCGAGGTACTCGACAGCGTGGAGGCGATAGCCGGAGGGCCCGAATCCGAGCAGAGGCTTCTCCGCAAACATGCGCTCGGCACCGTTCCAGAGGTAGATGCGACTGGAAATGCTACTGCCGAAATCCGCTGCACGCTTCTCGGGTAGAAGGGAACCGCTGAGAGCGGGGACGGAGAGGAACACGACCCCTGCAACGGCCACGACGCACAGCGCGGTCGCTACACGCTTCGAGCCGAGGCGCAGCTTCTCCGGGATCCCCAGAACAGAGGGCTCGAAGGCAAGCACTACGATCGCAGCGAAGGCAACGGCAAGGGTACCCATCAAGGAGCCCGCCGCCCAAGCTACCGCCACAGCGATGAGAGCCGCGAGTGCTCTCCAGACCCATGGCCGGTTCTTCTCGACCTTCGCGAGTCCAAGCGCGACCGCGACGAGGGGTGCCATCGCGGGAACCGAGTAGGCGGAGCTGCCGAAGACGATGCTGAAACCGCCCTCATTCGGAAGTAGACTCCAAACGATCATAAACACCGACAACAGAGAGGCGACGATCACGACCCCCTGCAGCCCGCGCACTACTCCCCCGTCGGTCGCCAGACCGGCTCCGACAAGAAGTAACCCGAGCAGTGCGAACCATTGAAGAAGTGGCATGTCGCCGTAGATGTCGTAGACAAGCGAAGCGAAGAAGTTCCCGCTCGCCTGCGTTGCGATCAAGGAGACCGCCGCGAGCGCACCCGCAGCGATCAAGACGCGCTTATCCGGTCGCTTAAGTGCTACCAGACCGAACCCGACGGCAGCCAACCATACTGCGACGGTCGCCAGCTGCAAGAACTTCGCCCATGCAACCGGAGGCAAGCCGACGACCTTCCACGCGCCGGGAGCGAGAAACGCCGCGACAACCAGCGCGGAGGTTGCCGTGATCGATCCTGCCAAGCTGTTACGTGCGGCTGATTTCTTCATGGGGAAAGTGTAACCGACAGCGGCCGCATGCGAAATGCGGCCGCTGAACGCTGATTACTCTTCGCCGGTGTCCAGTGTCGGATCTGGACCAGGCTTCACATATGGCGTGGGCGTTCGCGCCTCGTGGCACTTGGTGCATATGTCCCTCGTGTGGCAGTTGGGACATCCCAGATCCGAAGGCGAGGCGAATCCTGGGCCGGACCTGACCCAGTGCCCTGTGGAGTGCGAGTTGGGGAAGTTCTTATCCAATCCATAGTGGTATGGGAAGTTGGGACCGTGGCACTTGTCTTGGCTGCAGCTGTTGCGCTCCTTGCTGTGGCACTGGTTGCACGAGCCGCCGGAACCCGCCCATATGGACTTGACACCCTCATAGGCGTGTCCGCCCTCGATGAACTCCTTGCTGTGCGGAATCCGCATCCCGTGACACGAATCGCAGGGCTGAGGGTCATGGCAGGTGTAACAGGTCGATCTGGGCTCAGGGATGAGCTCCTTCGCGGTGAGCGGAGAAGGCAGTCGGTCGGCGATGGCGGAGTATCCGATGTCCCGCGTGTGGCACACGGCGCAGTCGTTTGATTCCTTGACGCCGTCATGACAGCGCATGCAGGGGTTCATCCCGCCGTACGCCCCGCTGATAACGCCTACGTCGTTGGGACGATGGCAGTCGATACAGCGAGCACCCGCGGCCACCGGCTCCTTGTGTGACACCCTGATGCCGCGGCGATCGTTCTCGGTGGTAGTGGTCACCACTTTCTCGTGACAACTGCGACATGAGGACGAATCGACGCGCCCGTACTCGCTCAGCTTGCTCGTGCCACGCACGCCTTCGACCATGTGGACGAGCCTCGAGGGGACCGCAAGTGTCGACTGATACACGACACCACCAGGCTCATGGCACCGGGTGCAACTCATGCCGGCATGCGGTGCGTCCTCCTTGAGCTTGGCGTGCGGTTGATCGGCGTGGCAGGGGGTGCACACCGCAGGTGCGGCCGTCGAGACACCCGTGGCAATCCAAACGAGAGCGAGTATCCCGAGGAAGAACGCAAGTGCGCGAAGGCGAGCGGAGCGCGGAGTAATGCCCGCATCCTGTTCGAGCATCACGGCCTGCTCGGCCTCGATGGTGTCGAAGTCCTCCGTCTCATCCTCGTCACGGCGACGGGCGATGACCACGAGAATGATGGCGACCAGAATGATTGCGAGCACTGTGACGATTGCCAGGAGTAGGAGCGACGACGCGAGGACGTTAGTCGTCGGACTGTAAATGAGCTGGCCGATCTGCGCGAAGATCTGACCGATATCGAACCCGAGGAGATCCTGCAGCATCACGAACCACCCCCTGTGCCGATGGAGCCGCCGGGGTGGACATGCGCGGCATGGCAGTTGTCACAGTCGGTCTGCTGGTGGCAGTTGAGGCAGGCAGTCGAGCCGTCCTTCTTCACCAGCTGCGAGTGCGTCTTGGTGAAGTCGACTGGATGGGGCATCTGGAAATCGCCGTGGCAGTCGGTGCAGAACTCTGTTCTGTGGCACGAGGAGCAGTTCGCCTCAGGAGACTGCGAGACCTTGCCGTGCTCGTTACTGAAGTTGACGCCGTGAGGCACTCCCGTACCGTGGCACTTGGCGCACACAGACTCAGCGTGGCATGCCGTACAGGTCGCCAGGTTACCCATCCCGTGCGTGCGCTCCCAGTCAGGACCGTGTGTGACCGACCATGCGCCCTTAAGCGTGCGATCGGCCTCTCGGCGCCCTTCGTGGCACGTCGTGCAGTCACGACGAACCTCACTGGCGGCATGACACTCGAGGCATCCGTCCATAGAGTATGAGGAGACCCATACGTCGGTCGACGTGCCGTGCGCGACACCGCCGTGGCAGTCCGTGCACGAACTCCCGATGGAACACGTCTCATGGGCGATGTTGATACCGTCACGGTTGACGATGCCGGTCAGGTCTTTGTGACAGGTGACGCAGCGGGAGTTGTATGCGACGGCACCGTCGCGAGAGGAGTCAGCAAAGATGGGGATCGCCATGGCATAGGTCTGTCGGAATCCGAAATCGAGGCGACTCAGCACGTCGGTGCCTGCATGACATTTCACGCAGTCGACGTCGGCGTGGGAGGACGCCTCGGTAGCCCTGAGAAACTCGGCCTCGTCGTGGCAGCGTTCGCACGACAAAGGCGAGACGGAGAAGGCGATCACAGGGACGATGGCGAGTACCGCCAACGTCACGAGGAGCGCCAGAACCCATATGACTCGCTTGGGATGCTTGGACGGAGCCGGGGCGTGTGCCTCGACTTCCTGGTCCGTCTGGAATCCAGGTTCCATCGAACTCCTCAACTGCGGAAACAACG